>NZ_ALKJ01000015.1:0-198002 GCF_000292995.1 Porphyromonas sp. oral taxon 279 str. F0450
GCGCTTTTAGCGTACCTATATTATATAGGAGATGCTACAGGGGGCTATACCTTTAGCGACGGCTGTGCGTGATGAGCTGCATGAATTCCTCACGCGTCTTGGCTTCGCGGAAGGCACCGGTGAAGTCACTGGTCGTGGTGAAGGAATTCTGCTTCTCTACGCCACGCATCTGCATGCACATGTGCTGTGCCTCGATGACGACGATGACACCGAGGGGATTGAGTGCCTCCTGGATGCAGTCCTTGATCTGCGTCGTCAGGCGCTCCTGTACCTGCAGGCGACGAGCGAAGACGTCGACGATACGGGGGAGCTTTGAGAGGCCCGTGATGTAGCCGTTGGGGATATAGCCGATATGGACCTTGCCGAAGAAGGGCAGCATGTGGTGTTCACAGAGCGAGTAGAAGTCGATATCCTTGACGATAACCATCTGGCGATACTCCTCGCGGAACATCGCCGAGCGGAGGATCTCCTTCGGGTCTTTGTGCGCACCTGAGGTGAGGAAGCGCATGGCCTTAGCGACGCGCTCGGGTGTCTTCACCAAGCCCTCACGCTCGGGATCTTCGCCCAGCAGGCGGAGGATCTCATGGTAGTGGTGGCGCAGAGCGGCTTCGGTAGCCTCTTCGCTCTCAGAGACGAAGGTCAGGGTCGAGGGATCGGGGAGGCTATTCTTCTGAGGCATGGGGTTCGGTGTAGTTGAGGATGCGGACCTTCTCACGGACTACGTAGGACTCACGGCCCCAAGCAGGCAGAGCGACCATAAGACGAGCGCGAGCCGAGCGAGCCTCTTCCTGTGAGGTGAAGTTACCGACGGTCAGGCGCCAGAAGGGAGCGCGGAAGGTGATGTAGCTACTGAGCGTGGGGGCGACGCGGCGAATAGCTTCGGCACGTGCATAAGCCTCGCTCTTAGCATTGGGGAGGTTACTGTTGAAGACCTGGACACGGTAGCCGTAGAGGATGGAGTAGTTGCCATCACGCGCCAGCACCGAGGAGCCACGTGGAGCGGGAGCGCTACCGATGACACCACGGAGGTCGGGGTCTTGGATGATCGTCACGAAGCCCTCACCGGGATTGATCTGCTCGAGGGCTTCGAGGATATTGCGTGGTCTTAGCTTCTCAGGTGCGGTCTGCGCCGAGAGAGTCGCGGCGAAGGTAAGGCACGTGACGAGGAGCGCAAGCGTGAGCTGAATGCGTCTGAGCATAGGAGTTTCGCTGAGGGGTTGGGGAGCGTGTGAGGAAAGGAGTTAGCCACCCCCTCACAGAGAAGGGGTGGCTAAAGAGGGAGGGAGCGTTAGTTGAACGCTTCGATGATGGGAAGGAACTTCTCTACGCTGAGTGAAGCGCCACCGATGAGACCACCGTCGACGTCGGGCTGAGAGAAGAGCTCCTTAGCGTTAGCAGCGTTGCAGCTACCACCGTAGAGGATCGTGCAGTCTTCAGCAACCTGAGCACCGTACTTCTTAGCGATGAGGCTACGGATGTGAGCGTGGATCTCCTGAGCCTGAGCAGAGGAAGCCGTGAGGCCCGTACCGATAGCCCAGACGGGTTCGTAAGCGAGGACGATCTTACCGAAGTCTTCAGCAGAGAGAGAGAATACGGCTTCTTCGAGCTGCTGCTCTACGACTTCGAAGTGCTTGCCAGCTTCGCGCTCTTCCTTGACTTCGCCGATGCAGAAGATAGGAGCGAGGCCTTCAGCGAGAGCAAGACGTACCTTATCCGTGAGGATAGCACCATCTTCGTGGTAGTAAGCACGGCGCTCAGAGTGGCCGAGGATGACGTAGCGTGCACCCGTCGAAGCGACTTGTGCAGCAGAGACTTCACCCGTGTAAGCACCTTCAGCCTTGTCAGCGCAGTTCTCAGCAGCGATAGCTACGGGGCTACCTTCAGCTTCCTTAGCGATAGATGCGAGGTGGATGAAGGGGGCACCGATGATGACGTCACAGTGGAGGGACTTGCCAGCGAGGGCAGCCTTGAGTTCGCCGATGAAGGAGATCCCTTCGCTGAGGGTCTTGTTCATCTTCCAGTTACCGGCGACGATATTCTTTCTCATTGTTACTTTGATAAAGAGGATTATTTGGTTAAATGTAAACGCTTCTTGATGTGCAGATGGACGGTGAGGTGGAGCTTTCTCGCCCAAAAGCGGAGGAAGGCTAAGAGCTGCAGTGCAGCCCACGCCCAGAGGAGGTAGGTGCGCGTCGCAGAGGGGCCGTGAGGCTGCATCTGGGGCAGACTACGGAGGTAAGTGCTGACGCCCTCGACCGAGGGGAAGTCAGCGTAGGCGCGCTTATCTATGATCTTACCGTCACGCAGGACGACGAGCCCTGGCTGTGAGCGGATGATGGTACGTATCGGAGTGGCATCGAGCTGGAGCATCGGATAGGAGGCTCCTGTAAGATAACGCCACTGAGCTATCTCTTCGCTCGTCGAGGCGGTGACGCCATAGAAGGGGTAGCCTAAGCGGCTGGCCTCTTCGTGGAGTTCGCTGATCTCGTCAAGCACGGCTTGGCTCGCCGTACGCCACGAGGGAGAGAGGAGAAGGAGCGTGATCCCCTCGGAGTCGAGGAGCGTCGAGATGACGGGCTCACCCAGACTATCGACGGGATTGAAGTCGTAGCGAGGCTTATAGTTCGCCAAGTCTGCTTCCTGACGTGCCTCGACGAAGGTCCACGTGCTATCGGGGAGGGCCGAGGCTTCGAAAGCCTTCGTCTTGCCGTCCTTCGAGTAGATGTACTTCGTAGCGCCGAGGAGCACACGCTGCAGGGAGGCTTCTTCCTTTGCGATGGCCTCACGGAGGTTCGTCCCTACGGCATAGGGGCGGAAGTCAATGTAAGGCAGGTGACGGTAGTTCTCCGCCATGAAGTAGATGATCCCGACGACAGCGAGCACAGCAGGCACCCAGCGCTCACGGCGCGAATAGAGGTGGCGTAGCGCTCGGGCATCGCGCAGGACGAGGAGGGAGAGCGGTAGGAGAACGACGTTCTTAAGGAAGCTCTCCAGGTGGGTCAGCTGGATCGCATCACCGAAGCAACCGCAGTCGGAGATGGGGTTAGCGATGAGCGTGTAGAGCGTCACGGCCGTCATCATCAGCATGAAGAGTACGGAGAGACGAGCGCAGAACTTGCGATACACCCCCATAAGCAGGAAAGCCCCGAGCAGGAACTCGGAGCCACACAGCACGAAGGACAGCGCCAGCGTGAGCGTCTCGGCACCCGCTGCTGCGGGGCTGAGAATCGGGGTGAGATACTGCGAGATCTTCAGCGCGGTACCCACGGGATCGACGGCCTTCAGAAGGCCAGAGCCCACGAAGACGAGCCCCACGATGACGCGGGCTACTTCGGCGAGGGTATGACGCAGATTGATCACGCTGCGGGGAGGGTAAGCTTGATGAGGCAGAAGATGGCGTAGTTCACCATATCCATATAGTTAGCTTCGACGCCCTCCGAGACGAAGGTCTCGCCCTGCAGATCCTCGATCTGCTTGGTGCGATGGATCTTCGAGAGGATGAGGTCGGTCATAGAGGTCACCCGCATATTACGCCACACCTCACCGTAGTCGTGGTTCTTGGCGAGCATAAGCTGCAGGGTCTTCTCCGCACAGCGATCATAAGCCTCGAGGGCCTCCTCCACGCTCATATCTGGGCTGGAGACAGCGCCACGCTCGAGCTGGATCATGCCGATGAGCCCGTAGTTGACGATACCGATGAACTCCGGCTCGACGCCTTCATCGACGGCAGCATGCCCGCGCATCTGGATACCACGGATACGCTCAGCCTTGATATAGATCTGATCTGTGAGGGACTCTGGGCGGAGGATACGCCACGCCGCTCCGTAGTCGTGGAGCTTCTTAGCGAAGAGCTCCCGACAGGTACGGAGGATGGTACGGCACTCCTGCTCGGTGCTATTGATACGGGCTTCCATAGAGCTACAAAGTTAGTCTACTTTGCCTTATCCACGATTTCGTCGAGCAGAGCGAAGTCAAGGACCTCGGTGATCTCGTCCACATAGTGGAAGTTCAGCCCCTCGAGATAGTGCTCGTTGATCTCAAGGATATCCTTCTCGTTCTCACGGCAGAGGATGATATCCGTGATGCCTGAGCGCTTAGCGGCAAGGATCTTCTCCTTGATACCACCGACGGGCAGGACCTTACCACGCAGGGTGATCTCCCCAGTCATCGCCATGTGGGCACGCACACGGCGGCGGGTCATAGCGGAGACGAGTGAGGTAACCATCGTGATACCTGCGCTGGGGCCATCCTTGGGGATAGCGCCCTCAGGTACGTGGATGTGGATCTCTTGATCCTTGAGCGTCTCGAGGTCGATACCGAGCTGGGTAGCATGAGCACGGATGTAGCTGAGAGCAAGGGTGGCAGACTCCTTCATCACATCACCGAGGCTACCGGTGAGGATGAGCTTACCCGACTGCCCCGGCTGGAGGCTGCTCTCGACGAAGAGGATCTCCCCACCGACGCTGGTCCAAGCCAGACCGACGACGACACCAGCGTGCTCATTGCCCTGATACTTATCGCGCGAATAGACGGTCTTGCCGAGGTACTCACGTACGAGCTCGGGGGTGATGGACTCGGGGAGCTGCTCCTCAGCTGCGGTAGCCCAAGCGAGCTTACGCATGACGGCAGCGATCTGCTTCGTCAGGGAGCGCACACCGCTCTCGCGGGTGTACTCCTCGATGATGAGATCGAGGGCACCAGGGGCGAAGTGGATGTCCTCCACCTTGAGCCCGTGCTCCTTGGCTTCCTTGGGTACGAGGTGCTGCTCGGCGATCTTCAGCTTCTCCTCTGCGATGTAGCCCGTGACTTCGATGAGCTCCATACGGTCACGCAGGGCGGAGGGGATGGTGGAGATATTATTCGCCGTAGCGATGAAGAGGACCTTCGAGAGGTCGTAGTCGATATCGAGATAGTTATCGTGGAAGGCGGTATTCTGCTCGGGGTCGAGGACTTCCAAGAGAGCCGATGCGGGATCGCCCTTGTGGTCGTCAGCGAGCTTATCGATCTCGTCAAGGACGAAGACGGGGTTCGACGTGCCAGCCTTCTGCAGGCTCTGGATGATACGGCCGCTCATTGCGCCGATATAGGTACGGCGGTGACCACGGATCTCAGCCTCGTCATGCACCCCACCGAGGGAGATACGCACATACTTACGGCCAAGGCTCTCTGCTATGCTACGCCCGAGGGAGGTCTTACCTACCCCTGGAGGGCCATAGAGGCAGAGGATGGGGGACTTCATGTCGCCCTTGAGCTTCAGTACCGCCAGGTGCTCGAGGATACGCTCCTTGACGCGGTCGAGGCCATAGTGCTCACGGTCAAGGATCTCCTTCGCCCCCTTGAGGTCGAAGTTATCCTGACTGAAGACACCCCAAGGCAGCTCGAGGATCGTGCGTAGATACTGCATCTGGATCGAGAAGTCGGGGCTCTGTGGATTGAGGCGCTCAGCCTTGCGAAGCTCCTTCTCATAGATCTCAGCGACGGCCTCGCTCCAGAGCTTTTCCTTGCCCTTCTTGCGAAGCTCTTCGATCTCGTCATCGGCGCTGGGGCCAGTGCCGAGCTCCTCCTGGATAGTACGCATCTGCTGCTGGAGGAAGTACTCACGCTGCTGCTGATCCATCTCACGGCGCGTGCGATTGAGGATCTCCTCACGCAGCGAGGACTCAGAGATCTGGTCATGCAGACGACCGAGCACATAGACAGCGCGGTCGTAGACACTATCCATCTCGAGGAGCTTCTGACGATCCTCCATACTGAGCTGAAGGAGTGAGCCTGCCAGATGAACGATATAGGCACGATTCTTCAGCCCACGGATCGTGTCGCGGAAGCCATTGGGGGCATTCGGCGCCAGACGATCCAAGAGCCCTAAGAGGCGCTCATGAATGAGCTCCACCGTCACCTTGTACTCCTCTTCCTTATCTGCTGCGGGGAGGCTATCCTCGAGCAGGTGGACACGACCCATGAGATAGGGATCGTCCATGGTCAGGTGCTGGAGACTGAAGCGCTGACGACCACGAAGGATGGCAGAGAGCTCACCCGTGGGCAGCTCGACGATCTGGGAGACCTCGACGATAGTACCTACCGTGAAGAGGTCGCTGAGCTGGGGATCCTCGACATTGGCGTCACGCTGGGTGACGACACCGAAGCAGCGCTCACGTATCTCTGACTGTCGGATGACCTGCATCGACTTCCTGCGGCCCACGAGGATGGGCACCACCGTACCAGGTAAGATGGACATATTGCGTAGGGCAATGAGGGGAAACTCCTTGGCCTGCTCCTCAGGCTTTAGTGCGAAGGTCTCATCCTCCTCGTAGGTACCCAATATGGGCAGGGACAGTGCTTGCAGTTCTTCGGGTGACATTTCGTCAGATTTATTTTGTTTGCTCATTCTATGTGTAGAGGTGTGGAGGCGGTCGTCGGGGCATATTCCCCTACCGCCTATATCTAAATTACAGCTACTACTCGGCCCGTAGCTCTGCGGTGTGGAGCCCGATAGCAGCCACCCCACTGAGGGGAATGGTATCCAGCGGACGCACCTCCAGAGAGAAGAGGCCTGTGTAGGGAGCTTGCAAAGGGCGTGCCAAAGGCAGGACGAACTCGTGGTACAGCGCCCCTGGGCGCTTCCAATCTCCAGCCGTCGCAGCGAAGTCTACCTGCAGCGTGTCGCGCCGCAGGATCGTCTCATCCTGTCGGAGCCTTACCTCCATACGCGCTCGAGGGCGGTCGAGACGGCTATCCATACGCAGGACGATCTCACCAGTGAAGGTCGTCGTGCGATCGGGGAAGAGGAGGTCAAAGCTATAGGTCGTGCGGGGCTTCCACACGCCACCAGCGGGCTGCTCGAAGGCATAGTAATCCCTCGCTCCACCCGTCTCCTGCTCACACCCCACGAGGGGTAGAAGGAAGGAGAGGACGAGGAGTGCACGTCGCAGTGGACGCCCTATATATGACGAGGTAGCGCGCATCTATCCCTTGTCTTCGCCTGAGGTCTCGGGACGTGGACGGCGGATACGCTGCTGCCCACCCTCACCTGTGGACTCCGTGCGAGGAGTGCGAGGGCTACGGAACTGCCGTACCTGTGGACGCTCTCCACCATTACCATTATTGCTCTTACCCGCCTCATCACTGGGGCGAGCCGAGCGCTCACGGCGAGCGCCTTGGTCACCGCCACGACGGCTACCACGAGAGTCGCCACCACGGCGACCACCACGGCGCTCTCTGTCGAAGCGCGTCAGACTGTTGTCGGCAAGGATATCGCTGGAGCGGGAGGAACGACGCTCTTCGGTCGCCGTCTCCTCGAGGTGCTCGGGGCGCTCACCACGGCGGTTGAGGCTGATGACCTCAAAGGCGCGCTCGGCGGAGATCGTCACCAGACGTACCGGCGCATTGCGCACCGTGCTATAGGTGACCTGACGCTGGAAGTGGTCAGTCTTGAAGTGATAGTAGCTGTCGGAGCTGGTCTCGAGGACGACCTCACGGTCGGGCAGGCTGCGCTGAGCTTCGGCATAGGCATTGACCTCGAAGTTCATACAGCACTTGATCTTCCCACACTGCCCCGTGAGCTTCTGCGGATTCATCGTGATATCCTGCACACGGGCAGCCCCCGTACTCACCGAGGAGAAGGTCGTCATCCACGAGGAGCAGCAGAGCTGGCGGCCACAGGGGCCGATACCCCCGATGCGACCTGCCTCTTGGCGAGCACCGATCTGCTTCATCTCGATGCGCACGTGGAAGGTATCTGCGAGCACACGGATGAGCTGGCGGAAGTCCACACGTCCGTCAGCGATGTAGTAGAAGATCGCCTTGTTGCCATCGCCCTGATATTCGACGTCCCCGATCTTCATGTCGAGGCCCAGCGAAGAGGCGATCTGTCGAGCCTGGATCATTGTCGGCTCTTCACGGCGCTTGGCTTCCTCCCAGCGCTCGAGGTCACCCGGGCGGGCGACGCGGTAGACGTGGAGGAACTCGCCCTTGTCGGGGCGGTAGCGATGGTTCCTCATCGCCAGCTCGGCGAGCTTACCAGTGAGGGTCACCTCGCCGATGTCGTGGCCCGTCGTCGATTCGACAGCGACGATATCGCCTTTATAGAGGTCGATTCGCTCAGTATTGAGATAGTAGCCCTTACGGGTATTCTTGAATTGCACTTCGACCAAGTCGGAGCTCTGCAGTGACTCGGGGATATCGTTCAGCCAGTCATAGGTGCTCATCTGGTTCCTATCACAACCTTCACAGCCTCCGGGGGTCATCGCACAGCAGCCGAGATTGGCCGTTGTGGTCTTATAGTCCATTGATTATCGTTTCGCTTGTGGGGGAGCAAGGCCGCGCATCGGCGTCTACTCACCCATATATATAATGTATCGGAGACACTCCGAGAGGCGAAGGACTCGCCGGCGGAGGGTTCCTACGGAAAGGTGGTGCTCTATGGGTGGAGGAAGTCGCTCTGCAGCCCGACAATAGGACTCACAGAAAGGGGCTTCTCTATCATCGAAGCCCAAGCTAACCACCTCCACGGATGTATAAGCACCCAAACAAAGGTACTCAAATTCTGCCCTTCGCCCCCTTTCCTACCAGCGCACGGCTCCCATATCGAGGCATAAGCGACTGATCGTCAATGTAGCTCCCCGATATACCTCTCCGAAGAGATACACAAGCCCTTCGCCTTATCGCGAGTATTCTTCTTATGCAGCGGAGGGAAAAGCATCGTTCTCGTGAAGGAAAAAGCGCCTTCACGTAGTGGTTTTCCTCTGTCTACGCACGTAGTCTTAAAGACCAGGCACATAAATCCAAATATCCACGTACGTAGATATTAGAGCCACGTACGTAGTCCAAACTTATCTGCCACTCGTCCACAACTTTTATCCCTACGCAGAGCAACTACTTAAATAGAGGGCACTTCACAACGCTATATAGGAATCAGCTCAAAGCTATATAGCATTCTTCGCCATCCTATATAGCTCTACCCACGCACCCATATAGGTTGACTCAGCGACCTATATAGGTTCACACCTCTCCCCTCCCAAAGACACTCCTCCCAGAGGGCGCAAGTACCTCACCTCCCTCCCTTGATTATCCCAGCCGTCCTATACGATAGGATGACGCAAAGACGTTCTATCCGAGGCTGAATAGTTGAAGAATATTTGCACATTCGTTAAATACCTCTAACTTTACAGCTTGATTTCGGCCTGTTGCCGGGGTCCATAACATAGAAAGAAACGAATATGAAGAAGCTATTTTTCGCCGCCTTCGCTCTCGTTGCAGGCGTGCTCTCTGCTCAGGCTCAGACGGCCATCAATCCTCGTATCGAAGTAGGTGCTAACTTCGCTCGCGGTATCAGCAAGGTAGGTAGCGTCACCGCTGACTCTAAGGTCCGCACGGGCTTCCGCGCCAGCGTTGCTGCAGAAATCGAACTCGCTGCTGGCGTCTACCTCGCTCCTGGGGTGACGTTCCGTCAGGAAGGCTACAAGTTCGGCAATGGTAACGGCTATGGCCTCAACTACATCAGCGTACCCGTTGACCTCGGTATCCGCGTAGGTCTCGGCGACAACCTCGCTGTATCTGTAGAAGCTGGTCCTTCGTTCGCCTACGGTCTCTCTACCACGGGTAACGTCGATGCCTTCAAGGCTGGTGCTTACAAGCGCTTCGACATGGGTCTGAACGCTTCTGCTGCTATCGAATACAGCAAGGTTTACCTCCGTCTCGGTACCGATATCGGTCTGGTCAACACTCTCAAGAACCCCGTTGCTAACACCAGCTACAAGAACTCTTCGTTCTTCGCTGGCGTAGGTTACCGCTTCTAAGAGCGAGCCATCCGCTAAGGGCACCGGTCACAAAGACCTCGCCTAAATACACCTATCCCCACGTCAGTCCGCTGGTGTGGGGATAGGCTTTTTGTGGGGATAGGCTTTTTTCTGTACCTTCGCATATACGCGACATGAAGCACATTCATCTCTAATCCTACGGCTCCACTATACTCTGTCGCTGTAGTGCCGTAATTCACCACACAAATAGAATAACAAATATGAAGAAGCTATTTTTCGCCGCCTTCGCTCTCGTCGCAGGCGTCCTCTCCGCTCAAGCTCAGACTGAAATCCATCCCCGCATCGAAGTAGGCGCTAACTTCGCAAGTGGCGTCAATAAGGTAGTAGGTGCCACCCCCAAATCTAAGGTCCGCTTGGGCTTCCGCGCTGGCCTTGCTGCCGAAGTCGGGCTCGCCTCGGGTGTCTACCTCGCTCCTGGGGTGACGTTCCGCCAGGAAGGCTTCAAGTACATCTCTGAAGATGGCTACGGTCTCAACTACATCAGCGTACCCGTTGACCTCGGTATCCGCGTACCTTTCAGCGAGAACTTCGCGGTATCTGTCGAAGCTGGCCCCTACTTCGCCTACGGTCTCTCTACCACGAGCAAGATCGATGCCTTCAAGGCCGGCATCTACAAGCGCTTCGACATGGGTCTGAACGCCTCTGCCGCTCTTGAATTCAGCAAGGTCTACCTCCGTGTCGGTACCGACATCGGTATGGTCAACGCCCTCAAGAACAACATCGCTAACACCAGCTATAAGAACGCTTCGTTCTTCGCTGGCGTAGGCCTCCGCTTCTAAGAGCGAGCCACCCGCTAAAGGCACCGGTCGCTGAGACCTCAGCTAAATACACCTATCCCCACGTCAGTCCGCTGGCGTGGGGATAGGCTTTTTGTATATCTTTGTCTTTACCTACAAATGAATCATCCTAATATGGAGCATATTATCAGCATGTTCATCTCCACTGCTGAGATCGGGGAGATGAAGCCTTTTGGCAATGGCCATATCAACGACACCTACGTAGTCTCTGACCGTGAAGGGACACCACGCTGGATCCTGCAGCGTGTGAACCACCTCGTCTTCCCCCGCATCGAAGTCCTGCAGCGCAATGTCGCCATCGTATCTGACACGATGCGCGAGCGCCTCGAAGCCGAAGGTGACCCCGAAGCAGAGCGTAAGTACCTCTACTTCTACCCCAACCTCGAGGAGCCCGAGAAGAACTACTACCACGACGGGGAGAACTACTGGCGTGTCTGCCGCTTCATCCCCGAGAGCATGAGCATGAGCGAGCTCACCCCCAAGGCCGCCCGCTACGCTGGTGCCGCCTTCGGTCAGTTCGAAGAAATCCTCTCCGTCATCCCCGAGGGTCGTCTTGGTGAGACTATTGAGAACTTCCACAGCATGCCCTTCCGCCTGCAGCAGCTCCGCGACGCTGTCGCTCAGGATGCTGCTGGCCGTGTCGCCGAAGTGCAGGATATCCTCGCCGAGATCGACCGCCGTGCTGACTCGATGCTCCTCCAGGAGAAGCTCTACGCTGAGGGCAAGCTCCCCAAGCGCACCATCCACTGCGACACCAAGGTCGACAACGTCCTCTTCGATAAGTCGGGTGCTGTACTCTGCGTCGTCGACT
The DNA here is from genome assembly GCF_000292995.1 of Porphyromonas sp. oral taxon 279 str. F0450. NCBI lineage: Bacteria > Pseudomonadati > Bacteroidota > Bacteroidia > Bacteroidales > Porphyromonadaceae > Porphyromonas > Porphyromonas sp. oral taxon 279. Next base: position 11,424 of record NZ_ALKJ01000015.1, read on the forward strand.
GGGATACCGTCATGCCTGGCTTCATCCTCAGCGACGTGGGTGACTTCATCCGCACAGGTGTGAACTTCGCTCCGGAAGATGAAGCAGACCTCTCGAAGATCGGCGTGAACATGGAGATCTACAAGGCCTTCGTCGAGGGCTATCTCTCCACAGCAGGTAAGTTCCTCACCCCCACCGAGCGCAGCCTCATCGCCTATGGCGGCCGCCTGATGACCTACATGCAGACGGTGCGCTTCCTCGTCGACTACCTCAACGGAGACACCTACTTCAAGATCCACTCTCCCAAGCACAACCTCCAGCGCACGCGCGCCCAGCTCCGCTACCTCGAGTGCCTCGAGGAGAAGGCAGCCGAAATGGAGGCCCTGCTGAAGTAAGCCGCCCCTATATATTATAATGTATAGAGCCACCCAGAGCCCCGCACTCCCAGCGAGCTGCAGGGCTCTGGGTGGGGCGTGTCAGGTTGCATGAAAAGTCGTATCTTTGCCCCACTGATATAGCGGAATAACCAACAACAAATAAGATAAATACGTATGTCACATCACGAGCTCCCAGAGCACGACGCCCTCGACACCATCGACGAGAAGGTACTGAAGGGTGAACTCTTCTTCGAGCGCCACAGCAAGAAGATCATCATCGCAGTAGCGGCTGTCGTCATCGTCGCTCTCGGCATCTTCGCTTACCACCGTTTCGTCCAAGTCCCTAAGGCCGAGAAGGCTACCGCACAGATGTTCGTAGCAGAAGATAGCTTCATCGCTGGGCAGGACAGCCTCGCCCTCAAGGGGCAGGGTGCTGGTGCGCCGGGCTTCGAAGCCATCGCCAAGAACTTCTCCGGTACGGACGCAGCGAACCTCGCTCACGCCTATAGCGGTATCTGCCTCTATGACCAGGGTAAGTATCAGGAAGCACTGGCTGAGCTGAAGAAGTTCTCCGCTGATGAGACCGTCGTCGCTCCCTCGGTACAGCGCATGATCGGTGACTGCCTCGTACAGCTCGGCAAGCTCGAAGAAGCTGTCAAGAGCTACGAAGCCGCTGCTAAGGCTGCTTCCAGCGAAGCGATCTCCCCCAGCTGCCTCATCAAGGCTGGTCACGTCTACGAGAAGCTCGGCAAGTATGACAAGGCTATCGCCCTCTACAACGAGGTCAAGACGAAGTACTACACCAGCCCCGAAGCAGAAAGCGTAGAGGCTGACCTCCTGCGCGCTCAGGCTCAGGGCAAGTAGTCCGCTCGCACATAGACCATGTCTACAATAGACCATATCCAATCCCTCCACCACAGCCCCGTCCCCTCTGGGGAAGGGCTACACATCGGCATCGCTGTAGCGGAGTGGAACAACAACATCACGGAACCCCTGCTCGAGGGCGCTCTCGAAATGCTCCGCAAGCAAGAGGTGAAGAAGATCACTGTCTTCCGTGTACCAGGGGCCTTCGAGCTTGTCAATGCATCGGCGCGCCTTCTGGCTAATCCTGGTATAGACGCTGTCATAGCTATCGGCTGTGTCGTCCGTGGGGATACCCCTCACTTCGACTACATCTGCCAGGGCGTGACCTTCGGCATATCTCAGCTGAACATGACCTTGGCACATGGCTTCCGCACGACTCCTGCACCCGTCATCTTCGGCGTCCTGACGACCGAAACGATGGAGCAGGCTGAGGAGCGTGCAGGCGGTCGACTGGGCAACAAGGGGGCCGAGGCTGCAGAGACCGCACTGAAGATGTGCCGTCCTATTTGCACAGTTCAGAAATAGTTTGTACCTTTGCACTGCAAAGAACAGGTAAGGGCAGTTACCAGAGTGGCCAAATGGGGCTGACTGTAACTCAGCTGGCTTACGCCTTCGGTGGTTCGAATCCATCACTGCCCACTCCTTTCCGTCATCAGGAATGCGGAAGTAGCTCAGTTGATAGAGCATTAGCCTTCCAAGCTAAGGGTCGCGGGTTTGAGCCCCGTCTTCCGCTCTACGCTGACTAAGCAAGCTATAAGATGCGTATCTCTCTAAGATGCGCATCTTGCTTTTTATACCACCCCGAGCACAGGGCTTGGCGCCTCAGGCTTGTGTATATGGGAGGAATTTAGTTACTTTGCAAGCGCAAACCACACAGGGTTCCTTGGCCGAGTGGTTAGGCACCGGTCTGCAAAACCGTTTACGGCGGTTCGATTCCGCCAGGAACCTCAGAAGTAGAGCTCCGCTATCCGACAGGATGGCGGAGCTCTCTGCTTTTATCCGCAGGGCATACGGGCGGCGGGGTCGGGGCTTTTTGCTTATCTTTGACTTTTGAGATCGTGCCCACTCTGGGCGCATCTTCTCTCCATGTACATTATTATATAGAAATACAGATACTCATCTCACATGAAGCGACTATCCGCATGTACCCTTGCGCTATGTGCCGCCCTCAGCCACCAGCTACAGGCCCAGCGCTCTGAGCTCCGCCTCGAGAAGGGGTGGCGCTTCACCCGCCAGGACCAGGCTTCCTTCTCCACTCCCGACTACAATGACAGCAAGTGGAGCCGTGTCACCGTCCCCCACGACTGGGCGATCTACGGGCCCTTTAGCTTTGAGAACGACAAGCAGCACCTGGCTATCGCACAGGATGGTCAGAAGGAAGCTATGGAGCATGCTGGTCGTACCGGTGGCCTTCCCTTCGTAGGGGCTGGCTGGTACCGCCGCAGCTTGGACATCCCCCAAGACCTCGGTGATCGCCGTGTCTTCCTCCGCTTCGATGGCGCGATGAGCCACGCCCGCGTCTACGTCAACGGCAAGGAGGTCGGCTACTGGCCCTATGGCTACAACACGTTTGCCTTTGATGTCACCCCATACGTTCGCCCCGGTGCAAGCAACACGCTTGCCATCCGCCTGGAGAACAAGCACGAGAGCAGCCGCTGGTACCCTGGCGCAGGGCTCTACCGCAACGTGCACCTCACCATCACCTCCCCCACCTACATCCCTCTCTGGGGCACACGCATCCAGACGCCTTCGGTGAGCGCCGACCAAGCCTACGTATCTGTAGAGACGAAGGTCGCCGGCCTTAGCCACCTCGCCGGTCGCCCACTGCGCATCGAGACGAAGATCCTCTCTCCCGAGGGTAAGGTCGTCGCTGAGCGCTCGGAGAGCTTCTCCAGCAAGGGTGCAGACAGCATCTATCGCACGGGCTTCGACATCTCCGCTCCCAAGCTCTGGGACATCAACCAGCCCAACCTCTATAAGTACGCCGTCACGCTCTCCGACGGCTCGCAAGTCATCGACTGCGATACCACGACCTTCGGTATCCGCTCCATCGAGCTGAAGGCGGGCGAAGGCTTCTTCCTCAACGGCCGTAAGCTGAAGTTCCAAGGCGCTTGCCTCCACCACGACCTCGGCCCGCTCGGTGCCGCTGTCAACGAGGCTGCTATGCGCCGCCAGATCCGCCAGATGCAGGACATGGGCGTCAATGCCATCCGCACCTCGCACAACATGCCCGCCCCCGAATTCGTCCGTCTCTGTGACGAGATGGGTATGCCGCTGATGGCCGAGAGCTTCGACTCATGGGCCCAGCCCAAGGTGCCCAACGGCTACAACCTGGACTTCAACGAGTGGCATGAGCGTGACCTCACGAACCTCATCCACCAGTTCCGCAACAGCCCCTCTGTCATCATGTGGAGCATCGGGAACGAAGTCCCCGAGCAGCCCAGCCTCGAAGGCGCTAAGCTCGCCTACCGCCTGCAGGAGATCTGCCACCGCGAAGACCCCACGCGCCCCGTCACCAACGGCATGGACAATCCCCTCGGCGTGCTGAAGAGCGGTATGGCTGGTACCCTTGATATCCCGGGCTTCAACTACCGTCCCTTCCTCTACGACACCGCACACAAGGTCCTACCGCAGGGCTTCCTCCTCGGCTCCGAGACCTGCTCCACGGTGAGCTCGCGCGGTGTGTATAAGTTCCCTGTCGTACGCAAGAGCATGGCGAAATACCCCGACCATCAGTCTTCGGGCTACGACGTCGAGCACTGCGGCTGGAGCAACCTCCCCGAGGACGACTTCATCCGTCAGGAGGATCACGACTGGAGCATGGGCGAATTCATCTGGACGGGTATCGATTACCTCGGTGAGCCTACCCCCTACTACAGCGAATGGCCCAGCCACTCCTCGCTCTTCGGTGCTATCGACCTGGCAGGTATCCCCAAGGATCGCTTCTATCTCTACCGCAGCCACTGGAACAAGGACGCTGAGACGCTTCACATCCTCCCCCACTGGACGTGGCCTGGGCGCGAAGGCCAGGTAACCCCCATCTTCGTGTACACCAACCACCCCGAGGCTGAGCTCTTCATCAACGGCAAGAGCCAGGGCCGCCAGAAGAAGGATACCAGCATCACCATCGACGCTACGGAGAACAAGGAGAGCCAAGAGGCCTTCACCCGCCAGAAGCGCTACCGCCTGATGTGGATGGATACGAAGTACGAGCCAGGTGAAGTCAAGGTCGTCGCTTACGATAAGGCTGGCAAGGCTGTCGCCGAGCAGGTCATCCGCACCGCTGGTCGTCCCCATCATCTTGAGCTCATCACTGACCGCACGAGCATCACCGCCAACGGAAAGGATATCGCCTTCGTCACGGTACGTGTCGTAGACAAGGACGGCAACCTCATCCCCGATGATGCCCGCCTCCTGCAGTTCAAGGTCACGGGTGCAGGCTCCTTCCGCGCTGCTGCGTCGGGCAATCCCGCCTCACTCGATGCCTTCCACCTGCCCCAGCACCACGCCTTCAGCGGTCAGCTCGTAGCGCTCGTACAGAGCGGTGAGAAGGCTGGCGAAGCTATCCTCTCCGTCTCAGCTAAGGGCCTGCCCACGGCTAAGATCCGCATCCAAGTCACGAAGTAGCCACCCGTCGTGTCGCTACAGCTCGACTTCATACACCATATCCTCTCGCTGCAGGAGACCTATCGGGGCACATCCCCCGATAGGATCCTCCTCGGCAAAGGATCACTCTCTCGCGAGGAGCGCACCGCGCTTGCCCTGCAGCTGACGGCAGAGTCAGCCCTCCGAAGGAAGCTCCCCAGCTGGCACACGGCTGGGGTTTTCCTTCCCTCATCCCTGACGCTGGAGCAGTGCTCGAGCGAAGAGGCCGCCCGCTATAAGGCACGCTTCGCCACGCCTACTGACCGACTCATCGACCTTACGGGAGGCTTCGGTGTGGACTTCTGGGCACTCACGAGCGTCACGGGGCAAGGGGTCTACGTCGAGCGACAGGCAGACCTCGTCGCAGCAGCACGTGCGAACCTCCCTCGCCTACTCCCCGAGGCAAAGCTCCAGCTCATCCACGGCGAGTCGATCCCCCAGCTACGGGAGTTCATCTCCACACACCAGCCTACCCTCATCTACCTTGATCCCGCCCGCAGAGAGGGTGAGGACACGACGCGTAGAGTCTACGCCATCGAGGACTGTGAGCCCAGCCTACACACACTCCTCCCCGAGCTTCACACCCTCTATCGTGAGCTCTCCCTACCCTTCCCCCGCCTTCTCGTCAAGCTCTCCCCGATGCTCGATGTGGTGCATACGCTCCGCTCCGTCGCTGGCGTGCAGGAGCTACACGTCGTCTCCGTACGTGGAGAAGCCAAGGAGCTTCTCCTCCTCATCGACCTCGCTGAAGCGACAAACGAAGCGAAGCCCGAAGCGGTGACCTTCGTCGCTCAAGACCTCCATCCCACGCAGCCTACACCTGCCTTCGTCCTCCCCGAAGCTCTAAGCAATGAGGAGAGCGCCGAGCTACGCTATGCCGTGAGCCCCCGCGCCTACCTCTTTGAGCCTCACGCTGCCCTGATGAAGACGGGACTCTACCGCAGTATCGGCGCCGTCTACGGCCTCGAAGCCCTGCACCCCAATAGTCACCTCTATACAGCAGACACGCTCCCCGAAGCGCCCTTCCCTGGGCGCGTCTTCGCTATCGAGGCAGTCTATCCCTTCGCCTCCTCCCAGCTCAAGGCTCTCGGTCGGGAGATCGGTGCTGCGCAGATCACCTGCCGCAACTTCCCCCTTCGCCCCGAAGCCCTGCGCGCTAAGCTCCGCATCAAGGACAGCGCCGAGCAGACGCTCTTTGGCACGACAGCATCCGACGGCTCGCACATACTCATCCGCTGCCGCCGCGTCTAGGGCGCTACGACAGCAAGTAAAACGGCCTCACGCCCCACGACTACTCCGAGGAGAGTCGTGGGGCGTGAGGCCGTTTGCTTAGGGGGAGCGAGAGCCTTAGAGGCGCTCGATATCCTTGAAGTAGTTGTACGTACCGACCTTGAGCTCGATACAGGCAGCTTCGTCACAGACGATGATGCCCTTGGGGTGGAGCTGCAGAGCGGTGATCGTCCACATCTGGTTCACACAGCCTTCGACAGCCTGCTGCAGGGCACGAGCCTTGCCGTGGCCGTTGACGAGGATCAGTACCTCACGGGCAGCCATGACGGTACCGACACCGACGGTAAGGGCCGTCTTAGGCACCTTGTTCACGTCGCCATCGAAGAAGCGGCTGTTGGCGATGATGGTGTCGGTAGTGAGGGTCTTCATACGGGTGCGTGAGGTCAGCGAAGAGCCTGGCTCATTGAAGGCGATGTGCCCGTCGGGACCGATACCGCCGAGGAAGAGGTCGATACCACCAGCGGCGAGGATCGCTTCCTCGTAGGCAGCACACTCGGCCTCGAGGTCGGTGGCATTACCATTGAGGATGTGTACGTTCTCCTTCTTGATGTCGATGTGGCTGAAGAAGTTCTTCCACATGAAGGAGTGGTAGCTCTCGGGATGATCCTGGGGGATACCTACGTACTCGTCCATGTTGAAGGTGACGACGTGCTCGAAGGATACGCGCCCGGCCTGATGAGCAGCCACCAGGGCACGATACATACCGAGGGGCGATGAGCCTGTGGGCAGACCAAGTACGAAGGGCTTAGCAGCCGTAGGAGCGGCAGCATTGATCTTCTGGACTACATAGTCCGCTGCCCACTGGGAGATGCCCACATAGTCGGGCTGGATGATTAGACGCATGCGATCTGTGTTTAGAAATTTGATGGATTGATATGCCAATTGGAATTAGGGGGGACTAAGCCTTGAGGCGCTCGGCCATCTGCGTGCCGAGGTCCCAAGCTGCGCCGATGACGGAGGGAAGATCCGCCATCTTCAGCTCGAAGCCCTCTCCGACAGCCTCCCACTTCATCTCTTCGGCGAAGGGGCGGAGGCGCTTGAGGGCTGCGGGAGCCCACGCATAGGAGCCAAAGGCCGCGTAGATGCGGTCCTTGACGTCGCGGATGCGAATGAGGTTCATGAGGTTCTCTATGGGAGAGAAGAGCTCACCGCAGTAGGTGGGGCTACCGATGATGAGGCCACGGTAGCGGAAGACATCACGCAGGATGACCGAGGGATCGCTCTTGGTGACGTTGTGACAGACGATGGACTTCACGCCTGAGGCAGCGAGGCTCTGTGCGAGGATGTCGGCCAGCTGCTCGGTATTGCCGTACATCGAGCCGTAGAGGATGACGACCCCCTCCTCGGTCTCGTTGCTCGAGAGGCGGTCATAGAGACGGCGTGCATCGGCAAAGCCCTCACGCGTCCAGACGACACCATGCGAGGGGCATACATACTCGATGTCGAGGCCCTGCTTGTCGATATTGGCCAGCGCCTTCTTGACGAAGGGGCCGTACTTCCCGATGACGCAGGCGTAGTAGCGCACCATCTCATCGAGGTAGGACTGGCGGTCGGTGAGGTGGCTATCGAAGATATGACCACTCAACGCGCCGAAGGAGCCGAAGGCATCAGCAGAGAAGAGAAGGCGGTTGGACTGCTCGTAGGTGAACATCACCTCGGGCCAGTGTACCATAGGAGCCATCAGGAAGGAGAACTCATGGCTACCGATACGCAGCGCATCGCCACTCTTGACCTCATGGAGGCCCGTCGTGATGCCATGGAAGCCACTGAGCATATCGAAGGCCTTCTTGTTCCCCACGATCTGCATATCGGGGTAGCGCTGACGCAGGAGACCGATCGAGCCACCATGGTCAGGCTCCATGTGGTTGATGATCAGATAATCCACGGGGCGGCCCTGCAGGATGAGGTCGAGCTTGTGGAAGAAGACATCCGAGTAGCAGACGTCGACCGTATCGATGAGGGTCGTCTTCTCGTCTACGATGAGATAAGCGTTATAAGCCACGCCCGAGGGGATCGACCAGACGTTCTCGAAGCGCTCTTTCATGCGGTCGTTCACGCCGACGTAGTAGACGGAGTCAGTGATCTGAGGTACTTGGTACATAGTCCGTAGTGTAGTGATAGGGTGTAATAGTATGGATAAGACAAGGAAGGGGCGCTCCCCCGCAGTCGTCAGGACTCGGGGAGCGCCTCTATGTTGTTAGCTTTTCCTTTTGTCAAGGGGCTCAGGGGTGAGCGGATGGCGGTAGGCGTAGACGATGAGCGCGATGCCTGCCACGACGAAGGGGATGCTAAGCAGTTGCCCCATATTGATACCATAGCTGGCGACCATATTGACCTCCCAGGCCTCCTGCACGTTCTTGATGCTCTCGACGAAGAAGCGGAAGCCGAAGATGCCCGTCAGGAAGTAGCCGAGGATGAGACCCGAGTAGCGGCGAGCAGCGTCACGCACCCAGTAGAGGTACATACACAGGGCGAAGACGAGGAGGTAAGCCAGCGCTTCGTAAATCTGTGTCGGGTGGCAGGCGGGGATCGCCATACCGCGCTCAGCGTAGCCGGCGAACTCCGAGGCGCGAGGGAAGATAAAGCCCCAAGGCGCATCGGTCGGGCGGCCGAAGATCTCGCTATTCATCAGGTTCCCCATACGGATGAGTGCCGCAGCCAGCCCCGTGGGGACAGCCAGACGGTCGAGCGTCCAGAGGATGGACTTCTTCGTCACACGGCGCGAGTAGATCCATACGGCGAGGATGATCCCGATGGTCCCCCCGTGGCTCGCCAAGCCACCTTCCCACACCTTGAGGATGTCCCCAGGGTGGGCAAGGTAGTAGGAGGGATTGTAGAAGAGGACGTGCCCCAGTCGCGCCCCGATGACGGTGCCGAGGACGACATAGATATAGAGGGAGTTCATCCACTCCTCCGGCAGGCGCTCACGCTTCCAGATACGCTCCTCGATCATCGGGCCGAGGATCAGGAGCCCGAGGGCGAAGAGGAGGCCGTACCAGCGGATACCGCGGCCGAAGATATCTATGATGACGGGATCGACGTCCCAAGTGATGGCACTAAGCATAGGCTAAAGGGCTTGAGAGAGAGGGGAAATGATGGATTAGCAGAGCTTGCCGATCCAGTGCTCGCGCTCACCAGGGAGCAGGTCGATGACAGGGATCTCCTGCATCGTGTAGCAGCCAGGAGCCAGACGGCGCGTAGCACGTGCTACGGCGACAAGGATCTGTGCGGTGAGAGCGGGGTTATTGATCTTCATGTTGAACTCGAGGAGCTGATTCTGCGTGGTGCCCGAGACGCCCTTGCGAGTCATGTGTACGCCGTGCCCCATGTCGATGAGCTGGTCGACGTCATCGACGACGGTGACGTGCGTCTCGTCATGGACGAAGTACGCATCCGACTTGATCGCCTGGATGACCTCCTCGGCCTTGTAGCCAGACTCCAGCTCGATGTAGACCATACGGCGGTGGATACCCGTGCCCGTGGGGATCGTCATCGAGAGGGCCTTGCGGACACCTGCGATGGCCTTCACGGCGACGGTGTGGCCCATGCTCATACCTGGGCCGAAGTTGGTATAGGTGATCCCCTTAGGGACGATAGCCTCCATCAGCGTGCGGACGACCGAGTCACTCCCTGGGTCCCAGCCCGAGGCAATGACAGAGACGGCGCCGTGGGCACGGGCGGTCTCGCCGAGGTTCTTACGCAGCTGCAGGATATCGGTGTGGATATCGAAGCTGTCGACCGTGTGGATGCCAAGTGGGAGGATCTGCTGAGCGGTAGCCTCTACCAGACGCGTAGGGGTACAGAGGATAGCTACATCGACGTCCTCCAGCTCCTCGATGCGGCTGACGACGCGGTAGGGACGGAGTTCGTAGGGGACATTCGAGGGGTCACGACGCACGACACCTGCGATCTCAAAGTCGGGTGCTGCCTCGAGAGCCTCGATGGTGTAGCGACCGATATTCCCGTAGCCGACGACAGCGGCACGTAGCTTCTTCATCTCTGACATACTTTTTCTACTCTTTTCGTGGTGAATAAATGATTGATAGATCTATTATAACTACAAAGATACGAAAACCACCCTATGCCACTGGCCCCTCACTCCACGACGACAGACCACCCTCCCATAGGGGTGCGACGAGGGAGCCATACAGCCCCCTTCCGAGGAGCTATACCAGGTAGTACTCTAAAGGGAGCAGAGGAAAAGGCGCGAAGTAGCACGGCACTTCTCCGGAGCGCTGCGAGTACTTCCCCCGAAGCACTACGCCTATTCCGCTGTCTACGCACGTGGATTTTAGAGCCAGGCACGTAAATCCTATCATCTCTGCACGTAGTCTTTAAGTCCTCGCACGTAGACGAAAGAATAGGCATAGTGCTTCGCAGCTTTCCCTCTACTCCTCCACAACTTTTTCTCACTCGTTTCAAGCCAATTATAGCACCACTTCTCCCCTCACAGCCGTATCAAAGGGAGGGCTTTCTCCGCCACATCGCAGACCCGCCGAAGGGCGAGAATCCGCACCTTCGCCTATTCCCCATCGTTTGCGTGAGAAAAATTTCTACCTTCGCTCTCAGACGATACACTACTTCCCTTTCCTGAAGGCGCCATGAGGTCACCCACCAGAAGGACTATGAGAAGCAAGCACCGCCTGCCGTTAACAAGTCATACGAACACCCAATCCCTACGGCACACACCGATGGGACTATGCACCCCTCAGGTGACCTCATCACCAACCCTAATAGTACTCAATCCTATGAGAAAGCTCGTACTCCCTATGACTAACTTCAAGAGATTAGCTGGAGTGCTCCTCGCTACGTCTGTAGTAGCTACCTCCGCAGCAGCTCAAGAGCCACAGAAGCCTACCCTGACGACCGAGATCGGTCTCTCCACCGTGTGGAACACAGGGATGAATATCTCTCCCTTCGGCTTAAAGTATCAGTCCGAATACTTTGGCTTACGTCCCGCCCTACATGCACAAGTCCTCCTACAGTACAAGCCAGGGGAGGCCATCGGCTTAGAAGCACAGGGCTTGCAGTGGCGCAAGTCGCTCGCTGACTTATCCGCAGAGACGCGTATCCTACAGAGCTATGTGGGGCTGGCTTGGGCTAAGGTAAGCCCCCTGCATCGACAGAGCCTCTTCCTGCGGAATAGTCTCAGCGTGGGCGTCACCTACACGCAGGGCTTAGCTCAAGCATGGGGGAGCCGCGCTGAGACCAAGGCGAATGCCTGGGGGATAGGGCTCACCTACCGCCTGACACTGGGCTACCGCCTATCGCAGAGCCATGCTATCGGCTTGCAGGTCGGGCTGAGCACCTATAGCTCCTTCAGCTGGCGGGGGACATTTAGCCCCGATGCCTACACAGGGAGCATCCTCGGGAAGAATACGAATATCGGGGTCTATCCCAGCGTAGGCCTTGTCTTCACCAACCCATTAGGGCGATAGGCGTACACCACACCTATCCGTCCTCCACTCGATCCCGTGAGGGGGTATGCTTGGCCCATCGGCTATAGCATACCCCCTCACGGGCGGTTTGACCTCTGGTGAGACACAGAGCGCCACCCGCCGCCACTCCCTTGGTTTTAGTATCTTTGTGAACTCATAAACATAGAGATAGATAACGACACATAATCATAATGGCAAAAGAACTCAAGGAACTGACTCCCCGCCGCGTGGATTACTCCCAGTGGTATCAGGATCTCGTCATCAAGGCAGACTTAGCTGAGAGCGCCGCCGTGCGCGGCTGTATGGTCATCAAGCCCTACGGCTATGCTATCTGGGAGCGCATGCAGCGCCAGCTCGATGACATGTTTAAGGAAACAGGTCACTACAACGCATACTTCCCCCTCTTCATCCCGAAGAGCTTCCTCAGCAAGGAGGCCGACCACGTCGAGGGCTTCGCTAAGGAGTGTGCCGTCGTCACCCACTACCGCCTGAAGACCAGCCCTGACGGGGGCGTCGTCGTCGACCCTGAGGCGAAGCTCGAGGAAGAGCTCATCGTGCGCCCTACCTCTGAGACCATTATCTGGAATACGTACAAGGGCTGGATCCAGTCCTACCGTGACCTCCCGATCCTCTGCAACCAGTGGGCGAACGTCGTACGCTGGGAGATGCGTACCCGCCTCTTCCTGCGCACCGCTGAGTTCCTCTGGCAGGAAGGTCACACCGCCCACGCTACCCGTGAGGAGGCCGAAGAAGAAGCAGTACGCATGGTCAATGTCTACGCCGACTTCGCCCGCGACTTCCTCGCTATCCCCGTGCATGTCGGTGTGAAGAGCGCCAACGAGCGCTTCGCCGGTGCCGTAGAGACCTACACCATCGAGGCACTGATGCAGGATGGCAAGGCGCTGCAGAGCGGTACGTCACACTTCCTTGGGCAGAACTTCGCCAAGGCCTTCGACGTCACCTTCACCAACAAGGATGGCCAGCAGGAGCTCGTATGGGCTACCTCATGGGGCGTCTCGACCCGTCTGATGGGTGCACTCATCATGAGCCACTCCGATGACAACGGGCTTGTCCTCCCCCCGACGCTCGCCCCTCATCAGGTCGTCATCGTCCCCATCTACAAGACGCTCGAGCAGCGTGACGAGATCGGCCGCCACGTAGAGCCCCTCATCGCCGAGCTGAAGAAGCGCGGCATCCGTGTGCGCTACGACGACGCAGACAACAAGAAGCCCGGGTGGAAGTTCTCCGAATACGAGCTCAAGGGTGTACCCGTACGCCTGGCCCTCGGTGGTCGTGACCTCGAGAACGGCACGGTAGAAGTCGCTCGCCGTGACACGCTCACCAAGGAGACCTGCGCCTTCGACGGCATCGCCGATCACATCACCCAGCTCCTCGACGAGATCCAGCAGAACATCTACCAGAAGGCGCTCGACTACCGCGAGAGCCACACCATCACGGTCGACACCTATGAGGAATTCAAGGAAAAGATCGAGGAAGGTGGCTTCATCCTCGCTCACTGGGATGGTACTCCCGAGACCGAAGAGAAGATCAAGGCCGAGACGAAGGCCACGATCCGCTGCATCCCCCTCGAGGGCGACAAGACTCCAGGCAAGTGCATGGTCACCGGCAAGCCCTCGGCTCAGCGTGTCCTCTTCGCCCGCGCCTACTAACCCATCATCACAGACTACCCTATGGCCAGCATACGTGACGGAGAGAACGAACTCTCCCTCCTCGGATCGAAGACCACCCAGTACAGCCAGGACTACGCTCCTGAGGTACTGGAGGCCTTCACCAACAAGCATCAGGGCAACGACTACTGGGTGCGCTTCCACTGCCCCGAGTTCACCAGCCTCTGCCCCATCACGGCACAGCCCGACTATGCGACGATCTACATCAACTACATCCCCGATGTACGTATGGTCGAGAGTAAGAGCCTCAAGCTCTATCTCTTCAGCTTCCGCAACCACGGGGCTTTCCATGAGGACTGCGTGAATATCATCATGAAGGACCTCATCGAGCTCATGGATCCACGATACATCGAGGTCGTCGGGGACTTCACCCCACGCGGTGGTATCAGCATCCTGCCCTTCGCCAACTATGGGCGCCCCGGCACGAAGTACGAGGAGCTCGCCTTCCAGCGCTTAGCTAATCACCCCGTACGATGAAGAAAGTCCTTGCCATCATCAACCCCATCTCTGGTACGGGGTCGAAGAAGAATATCCCCGATCTCTTAGGGAAAGCCTACAACGCATCGGAGTACGAGCTCTTCCTCACCTACACCAAGGCCGCAGGGCACGCCGAAGAGCTTGCCCGACGTGCTGCCAGTGAAGGCTATGACCACGTCATAGCCGTCGGAGGTGATGGCACGGTTAATGAGGTCGCACGCGGCCTCGTCGGGAGCCAGACGGCTCTCGGCATCGTACCGAAGGGCTCGGGCAATGGTCTGGCACGCTCGCTCGGCCTCTCGATGAAGAGCGATCAGGTCATCCAGCAGCTCGTCAGCGGTCGGCGTATCGCCATCGACAGCTGCGAGCTCAACGGACGCCCCTTCTTCTGCACCTGCGGGATGGGCTTCGATGCAGCCGTCAGTAGGACCTTCGCCGAGGCCTCCACACGTGGCCCCGTGACCTACCTGCGCACGATGATCGAGGAGTACCGCTCCTTCAAGCCCGAGACCTATCGCCTCGACATCAACGACGGTGAGCGCACGCTCGAGACGGAGGCCTTCGTCCTCGTCGTGGCGAACGCCACGCAGTATGGGAACAATGCCTACATCGCTCCCGAGGCAGACCTGTCGGACGGCCTGCTGGACCTGGCGATCATACGTCCCTTCCCCGTCCTCGAGGCGGCGATGGTCTTAGGAGACCTCATGCTCGGCAAGCTCGCTGGCAACAAGCACTACGAGACCGAGCGCATCAAGTCGCTCCGCATTGAGCGCCCCACAGCAGGCGCCGTACATATCGACGGTGAGCCCCTCGAGCTGGGTACCACCATCGACATCAAGCTGCGCCCCCACTCGCTGCACGTCATCATCCCCCAATAGCACGCCTCCCCTCAGCACGCCATGGCCAAGAAACGGGCCTTGCCCCCACGCCCACGCCTCCGACGTACGCACCGCCTTACGCTCACCCTCAACGAGCGCGAGTACAAGGCGATCATCGACCACTGTGAGAGCCGACGTATCGCGAGCCGCACAGGCTGGATGCGCGAGGTCATCATGGCCGAGGTCATCACGGAGCATGAGCGCAATGCGCCCTTCCTCTTCGACGAAGCTGAGATGCAGTAATGAGCACCATCCTCCCCTATTCTGACGAATACTTCATGCGCCAGGCCCTCGATGAGGCAGCCTTGGCCTACGAAGCGGGCGAAGTACCCATCGGTGCTGTCGTCGTCTGCCGTGGGCAGATCATCGCCCGAGCACACAACGAGGTCGAGCGCCTCAGTGATCCCACAGCCCATGCCGAGGTGCTGGCAGTGACAGCCGCCACGGAGTATATGGGTAGTAAGTTCCTCCCCGACTGCCAGCTCTATGTGACAGTGGAGCCCTGCGTGATGTGTGCTGGGGCGCTCTTTTGGGCTCGCTTAGGGGAGATTATTTATGGTGCAGGAGAGGAGAAGTTCGGCTACCGACACTATGCACCCGACCTCTTCCCCCGTCGTGCCAAGATACGTGGAGGACTGCTTGCCGACGAGGCGCGCGAGCTGATGCAGCGCTTCTTCGCAGCACGCCGATAGCCTCTGTTTATCGCATCTCATACCATATTAGTGCGCCTTAGTACGAGTATTGCGGCACTTTATGTACATTTGAAGCGTTTTATGAGTGGCGGGAGACCGCCTTACTCTGAACTCGGGGGAGGAGCGTCCTCCCACTATACTATACTGACGTAACCTGATCAATAGACCCGAATACGTGATGACGACTAAGACACCACGCGCGACTCGACTCGCTAAAAGCCTCCTGATAGCAGCGGCCTTGGGAGGGCTTTCTTACACCCAACTATCCGCACAAGTATCTACCCTCCGCACAGGCCGTCTCCCCAACGGGCTGACGTACTACATCAGCCGTGATGCGGGTGCCTCCGAGGGTACGGCACACTTCTTCCTCCTACAGAATGTCGGGGCGATCCTCGAGGATGACAAGCAGAATGGTCTTGCCCACTACCTCGAGCACATGGCCTTCGAAGCCACCGAGCACTTCCCTGGTGGCGTGATGAACTACCTGCGCACGCGTGGCCTCTACAGCTTCGACGCACGCACGGGTACGGACGACACGCGCTACAGCATCATGGATGTCCCTACGACAGAGAAGGGCCTCACCGACTCCGTGCTCCTCATCCTCAAGGACTGGTGCAGTGGCATCTCCATCACCGAGAAGGACACGGAGAAGCAGCGCGGCATCATCATCGAAGAGTGGCGCCAGCGTGGCGGCATCGACAAGCGGCTCAGCGATAGCATCGCCGGCGTCATCTACAATGGCTCGCAGTACTCCAAGCGCAATGTCATCGGCAGCCTCGACGTCCTGAAGACCTTCAAGTACCCCGATATCCAGGCCTTCTACAAGACGTGGTACCGCCCCGACCTGCAGTGCGTGATGATCGTCGGGGATATCGATCCCGCCGCCTATGAGCAGAAGGTGCAGAAGCTCTTCGCTTCACTCCCCGCACCTCGCAATGCTAAGGCACGCCCTCCCTATGCTATTGACGACAATGAGCAGCCCCTCTACTATCGCTTCACGGATAAGGAGAACCGCTCACATTCCTACGGCATCTACCAGCGTGTAGCTACCCCCACGAACCGCCCCACGGCAGAGGCTACGAAGGACTACCTCCTCGGGCAGCTCTTCAACACTCTGGCTCCTCAGTACTTCGCTCGCCTGCGCAACCGCGGTGAGGAAGCCTATATCGCTGCCTCGGTGAGCTACTCACCGCTGGTACGTGGCTATGGGCAGTTCGCTTGGGACTTCGTACCCTACTCGGGTCAGGACAAGACTGCCCTCCAGCAGATCCTCGCCGCTCGAGCTCAGATGCCCTATGGCTTCTTCAGCGATGATGCCTTTGAGGCTGAGAAGCAGAAGCTCTATGATGGCATGAAGGAAGTGCTGAGCGATGACAAGGGCCTCGGCACGCCACAGAACTTCATCGACATCTACCGCAACAACTACCTCTACGGTACGCCGATGCGCGAATTCCGCCAGCAGCTCGAGGACAACCTCGAGGCACTCGTCGAGCTGGAGGCTGACGACCTGCGCACTTGGCTCAAGCAGCGTGCGATGGGAGACCGCAACCTCGCCTTCGTCGCCTATACCAATAGCCCCTCCGCACCAGCTATCGGCGAGCAGGAGTTCCTCAAGGAGCTGGCAGCTTACAATACTCCCGTACAGGCTGCCGAAAGCAGTGAGCCTGCACCTATCACGAAGCTCATCGACTTCAAGCTCCCCGCAGGGAAGATCATTCGTGAGAAGAAGATCCCTTCACTCGACGCTACCGAGTGGACGCTCTCCAATGGCATGAAGGTCATCTATAAGAATCTGGCCAAGGAGCTCAAGGGCGAAGTCCTCTTCCTCGCTTCGGCTAAGGGTGGTCAGTCCATCGTCAAGCCTGCCGACCTGCCCTCCTTCTCCGCTATGCAGAGCCTCATCATGGCCTCGGGTCTCTATAAGTACGACCGCAACCAGCTCGCCCAGTGGCTGCGCAACCGCCCCATGGAGGTCAACCTCTCCATCACCGAGTACATCGACGGGATGCAGGCACGTAGTAAGACGGACGGTGTAGACGACCTCTTCTCCTACCTCTACCTCGTGCTGAATAAGCAGCGCTTCGACCAGCACATCTTCGACAAGTGGCTCCAGCGTAAGCGCTACATCTACGACTCGAAGCCCCAGCAGGGCCGCGAAGCCGTCGACCGCGAGATCAGCGAACTGCTGAACCCCATCACCGAGGCCAACCCTCGTGAGGACAATACCTTCTACGATAAGATGAAGCTGAGCGACCTGCCCCGCCTCTACGCTGAGCACTTCGGTGACGCGTCACAGCTGACGGGCTGTCTCGTCGGTGACATCAGCGAGGCCGAAGCTAAGCGCATCGTCACGACCTATCTGGCTGCCCTGCCTGGCAACCCCAAGGCACCACGTCGCACCTACACGATCCGTGACCACAGCTCTCGTGAGCGTGTCATCGAGCGGACCTTCGAGGTCGACACTGAGGGGGATCTGGGCGAAGTAGAGCTCTCCTTCCTTGGAGACAAGAAGCTCACCGACCGCGAGCGCATCGCCCTCGGCCTGCTGGAGCCCCTCCTGCAGAACCGCCTCTTCGATGAGCTTCGCGAGAAGGAGCAGGGTACCTACAGCATCGCCGTCAAGACGAACTACACCGATGACCCTGTAGCCAGCACGAGCCTCTCGATCCACTTCATCACCTCACGTGCTAAGGCCGACCACCTCAAGGCCCGCACCTATGAGATCCTCCGCTCCATCGCAGCAGGTCAGATCGACCGCGACGAGTATAAGAAGGTCCACATCCCTCAGGTCCTCGACGAAGAGGCTGAGGCGAAGGAAGCCGGTGACGGCATGGGCCTCGGCGTATGGATCGCCCTCCTGAATGCCTACGCTGAGACAGGCAAGGCCCCCGACCTCTCCAAGAAGACCGCTACCGGTCAGGAGGTCAAGGTCTCCGAAGTCACAGCTCAGGACGTCTCCTCCCTGCTGAAGAAGCTCCTCGACGAAGGCAAACGCCGTGACATCGTCGTCAAGAGCCTCGCCCCCGAAGCAAAGACCTGGGAGCACTAAGCCCTCTCTTGATATGTATCATATGCGCAAGCACCGCTGACACCGACAGTAGACTCTCAGGGCCCTCTCTCACGGACTCTGAGAGTCGCTGCGTCAGCACCACCCACACCGCAGCGCCTCTGATATATCCCTACCCCTCGATAGATAAGTCATACCTATACCTATCCTCCATGCGACAACCATTAAGAATACGCCGGCGTCTGGCCCTCGGGCTTTGCCTGTGTGCGCTGGGACTCTCCACCCCCACTGAGGGCTGGAGCCAGACCCCTGCGACGCCGACCGTCTCGATCTCCTTCAAAGACAAGGACATCGCCTCTATCCTCGACTTCATCGCCCAGAACTCAGGCTACAAGATTGAGTACGAGCCTGAGCTTCGTACCGCAGGCTACAAAGCCACCGTCTCCTTCGACGAGGTAACTCCCGAGAAGGCGGTCGAAGGCCTGCTCAAGGGCACTCCATTCATCTATGCCGTCGATGGCAAGACCATCCGTATCTTCCGCCCCCAGCAGCAGGCTACCGCTAAGGGCCAAGTCACAGGGGTCGTCAAGGACTCTCGTGGCGAAGGCATCATCGGCGCCAGCGTCCGCATCAAGGGCACGAAGCTCGGTGCCCAGACGGGCATCGATGGCGCCTTCACCATCAATACCGACAAGACCTCTGGCGAACTCCAGATAAGCTACGTCGGCTACTACGACAATAGTGCCACCTTCACCGCAGGACAGCCCGTGACGGTCATCCTGAAGGAGAACGTCAAGTCCCTCGACGGTGTCACCGTCATCGCCTACGGCCGACGCAATACGCAGGAGCTCGTCGGGGCTGTCAGCTCCATCAAGGCTGACCAGCTCAAGGACGCTCCCGCACCCAGCCTCCAGTCCCTCCTGCAGGGCCAGATGTCGGGTCTGTCGGTGACGAACCAGTCGGGCTCACCTGGT
Organism: Porphyromonas sp. oral taxon 279 str. F0450; assembly: GCF_000292995.1. Lineage (NCBI taxonomy): Bacteria > Pseudomonadati > Bacteroidota > Bacteroidia > Bacteroidales > Porphyromonadaceae > Porphyromonas > Porphyromonas sp. oral taxon 279. Next base: position 30,733 of record NZ_ALKJ01000015.1, read on the forward strand.
GGTGGCGGTACGCGTATCAACATCCGCGGTATCAGTTCGCTCAACGACCAGGGGATCAACGACGGCTCACCGCTCTTCGTCGTCGACGGAGTGCCTCTCTCGAAGGTCTCTGCTGAATCTACCGGTGGGATCAACGCCTTAGCAGGTCTTGACCCCTCGACCATCGAGTCGGTCGAAGTGCTGAAGGACGCTGCCTCCGCTTCGCTCTACGGCTCCCGCTCGGGTAACGGTGTCGTGCTCATCACGACGAAGAAGGGTAAGTCGGGCAAGGCAGAGTTCGGTCTGAACTTCTCGCAGTCCGTCTCCTTCCTCCCCTCCACACCTCTGCAGATGCGTGGTCACGGTGAGCGCCGTGTGCACAACATCCTCGCACAGCACCAGCGTATCGGTCACAACAACTATACGACCAACCGCTACATCCTCCCCCGTCGCTACGGAGAATCCTACGGCTGGGAACCTACCCTCGACGGGGCTTACGACTACTTCTGGGGTAACGGGAATGTACTGACGAAGGACAACCAGCCCCCCGCCTCCGCACAGGACTCGCTGAATACCTTCTATAACAATGACACGAACTGGTGGAAGTACATCTTCCAGGTAGGCCGCGTGACCTCGGGCGACTTCTACGCCTCTGGGGGGAACGACAACGTACGCTACCTCGTCAGCACGGGTCTCTATGACGAGCGCGGTATCCAGATCAACTCGGGCTTCAAGCGCCTCAGCTTCCTCTCGAACCTTGACCTGCGCCTCACGCCTAAGGTCAATGCCTTCACGCGCCTCAACCTCGCTTACAACAAGCAGCAAGCTATCAGCGGCTCCAACATCCAGGGGCTCGACGTTGACCCTAAGGAAACGCCTACGGTCTACCCAGGTCGTGGCTCTATCGCTGAGCAGCTCACCCTGCAGAAGATCCGTGATGTACGTGCCCGCAACGGGATGTTCAACGCCCGTCTCTCTGTCGGTATCGACTACACCCCCATCGCTGGGCTGAAGTTCGCCACCTCCGCTTCGGGTGACGCATACTTCTCTAACAACCACGTCTTCCGCCCCTCCTACCTCAACAGCAACAACCTCTCCTCCGTCGAAGCCTCTCGCTCGATGGTCGCCATGATCCAGTGGGAGAACATCCTCTCCTACCGCTTCAACCTGCGTGACCGTCACAACTTCGACCTCATGGCAGGGGTGACCACGACCTACGACCTGATGGAGAACATCAAGGGTAAGGCTGCTGGTGGTCCTACCAACAAGATCTATGAGATCGGTGATGGCTGGCCACAGGCTCGCAACGTAGAGGGTCGTGACGAATACCTCCAGCGCGTGACGACCGACCGTCAGGAGCAGATCATGCTCAGCTACCTCGGTCGTGTCGCCTACAACTTTGACAAGCGCTACATGCTCGAGGCTTCACTCCGCTACGACGGCTCGTCTGTCTTCGGCCGTGACGTCCGCTGGGCAGCCTTCCCCTCTCTCGGTGCTGCATGGGCCTTCTCCAAGGAGCAGTTCATGAAGGACTTCTGGTTCCTCAGCTTCGGTAAGATCCGTGCCTCATGGGGTAAGAGCGGCCAGAAGTTCCAGGAAGCCTACCTCGCCCACGGTCTGATGGAAGAGTCGAACTCCTTCCTCGGTCAGCCTGGTCTCCAGCCCAGCGCTATGGCCAATAGCCACCTGACGTGGGAGAAGAGCGACCAGTATGACCTCGGTCTTGACCTCGACCTCTTCAACTACCGCTTCAAGGTCAAGGTAGACTACTACTACAAGCACTCCTATGACCTCCTGATGCAGGTGCCCACCCCTGGTAACTTCTTCATCTCGAAGACGACCTGGACGAACGCTTCAGCTATCTCCAACGAAGGTCTTGAGCTGGACCTCTCGGCTGACCTCATGCGCCGCAAGGACTTCTCTTGGAACCTCCGCTTCAATATCGCTCGCAACTGGAACCGCTTCCTCGCCTCTTACGACGGTAAGGACCTCGGCGATAAGGTACTCGGCCGCCCCATCTATGGTATCTATACCTACAAGGATGAAGGCCTCGTACAGGACGAGTCTGCTATCCCCTACTACTACGACCAGACGGGTCTGCGTGTACCCCTCTCCTTCGGTTCGCTCGCTTACCCACTGCGTGTCGGTGGTCGTAAGATCAAGGACCAGAACGGCGACGGCTACATCAACAGCGAAGACATCTACTACGCTGGTAGCGCACTGCCCAAGGCCTACGGGGGTATCACGAATACCTTCACCTACAAGCGTCTCGCTCTGAATGTGCTGCTGACCTATACGATCGACCAGCGCATGATGAACATGGTGAAGAACGGTGCCTTCCTCTTCAATAAGAAGTTCGGCGTCGTGATGAACGACTTCTCCCGCGCTACCTTCTGGCAGAATCCTGGCGACAAGACCGAGTACCCCTCACTCGAGTTCGCTGATGACGGCTACACGGGTCAGTTCGATGGCGACATCGATACCAACATCGAGCGTGTGAGCTACCTCCGCCTCAAGCAGCTGAGCCTCTCCTACTCTCTCCCCGAAACGTGGACGAAGCGCCTCCGCATGAAGGATGTGCGTATCTACTTCGCTGGTGAGAACCTCCTCCTCTTGACGAACTACTCTGGGCTTGATCCCGAGATCGTCGACCCTGCTACGGGTAAGGACACGGGCCGTATGTACCCCCTCAATCGCAAGCTTACGCTTGGTCTCAATCTGAAGTTCTAATGAAACGCTATATCCTTCCCGCCCTGGCGCTCACGCTCCTGGCTTCCTCCTGCAAGCTGGACCTGACGCCCGAGAATGCCATCACTTATAGCAATGGATTCTCCACAGAGGCTGAGCTCAACACGACGACGAGCACCATCCACTTCTACCTCGACAACTGCATGGACGCCTTCACGCCTCTGACGAAGGTCGGCCTCCTTGCGGACGAGACGCAGAACGATGGGCAGCTCCGCGAGGGTAATCCTCGTAGTATCATCCAGGCTTCCGCCGACTGGGAATACGTCTATCGTATGATCTTTGAGGCGAACCTCCTGCTGGATAATATTGACAAGACCGAAGGCCTCTCCGAAGAGCGCTACGCCTACCACGCAGGTCAGGCACACTTCGCTCTCGGCTTCGGCTACTTCATGCTCTCCCGTGCCTATGGTCAGGCAGTCATCACGGAGAACGCTAAGGACCTGAAGGTCTACGGTCTCTCTACGCAGCAGCAGGTCGTTGACGCAGGTATTGAGCATGCCCTCAAGGCCTTCGAGCTCCTGCCTACCTACGACAAGCTCCGCACGACTTCTGGTAACGTACCCGCCTCCAAGCAGTACGGTAGCAAGGGCAATAGCGCCACGCTTCTGGCGCACCTCTATGCCTGGAAGGGGAGCATGGCCGAGCTCTACGGCGAGTCTTCGGTAGACGCTACTGAGGCCTACCGCAAGAGCGTCGAGTATGCCTCTAAGGTCATCAACGGCGAGGTCGGTGCCTACAGCCTCGTCTCGACCCCCGAAGAGCTCTGTCAGCTCCTCTCTGACCCCAGCGCTACGAACCCCGAGGAGATCTTCACCCTCGTCTACGATAAGAGCCGTGGCAATGAGTCGACCTCTAAGAACGAAGTCGCCAATCTCTTCGCCACGTGGCCTGTCAATAGCACGCTCACCGAGGGGGACCTGGCACAGGCTTCCTTCCGCCTGAAGAAGTCCACCATCCAGAAGCTCTATCCCGACGCGAATGACGCGCGCCGTACGGCCTTCTTCTATGAGTTCAATACCGACCACACGGTATCGGGCGTGAGCTACGCTGTGCCCTACAAGTTCCGCAACGCAGTCTTCGCTATCGACCAGAGCGCTGAGTCTGGCAAGAGCTTCCTCAGCATCAATGCCAACTACGTCTACTGGCGTCTGGCAGATGTCTACCTGCTTCGTGCCGAGTGTGCGAATAAGCTGGGTGACACCTCCACGGCGATCTCGGACCTCAATAAGATCCGCTCACGTGCTGGTGCGAAGACCTACCCTGCCTCGGGTGAGAGTGACCTGAAGAAGGCCATCTTCCGTGAGCGCGAGCGTGAGTTCATCCTCGAGAACGATAGCCGCTACTACGATATCCTGCGCAACGGCTACGTCAAGACCGAGCTCACGGGTAAGTTCCCCACGCTCTCCACGGCGGATATCGCAGGTGGTGCCCTCTGCCTGCCTATCCCATCGAGCGCCCAGCGCGACAAGGATGGTAAGGTCATCAACGGCCTCATCCTGCAGCGTCCCTACTGGTTCCGCTATATGTAGTACCCTCTAAGATCTATCCGTTATGCGTACGATCAAGCATCCAATATATCTGCTCGCACTACTCGTCCTCAGCCTCTTCTCCTCGTGTACGAAGTATGACTTCGTCGAGACGGGCAAGGCTACGTCCTACCACGACACGACGATGTGGGAGTACTTCCAGACTGATAGCTACAACTGGAGCTACCTCGTCTATATGACCAAGCGTGCCGGCCTCGAAGATCTCTTCCAGGGGACGAACACGCAGTATGGGCCAAACATCACCTTCCTCGGGATCACGAACCACAGCATCCGCCGCTACCTCTACCGTACCTATGGGATCAATGAGGACGGCACCTCTCCCGCTGATGCCGTCGACCCCAGCACGCTCACCGACGAGGAGACGATGAAGCTCATCGACCGTATGAGCGTGGCCACATGCCGCAGCATCATCCTCGACTGCGTCATCCCACAGGAGAAGCTCCTCCTCGAGGACTTCCCCGCAGGGCGTAAGGCCGCCGACGGGAGCACCATCGGTACGGGGGGTAAGACCTACACGATGGCCTCGGGCAAGCAGCTCTGGCTCTATACCTTCCGCGACACCTACGCAGGGGTAGCGGGCTCAGGGGCGAACCGCCTGCACATCGTCTCCCCCACGACCAGCATCTCGCGTGATATCGCTTCACACGATATCCAGACACGTACGGGCGTCGTCCACTCGCTCCAGTACGACTTCACGCCTACGGACTTCTAAATACATCTCATCCGATGACTGCAAGATCTATATATGGCCTGCTCCTCGTGATCCTCGCCCTTGCACTGCCCTCTTGCCGCAAGATGGCCGTGGGCTACCTCGATGCGACGCACGCCACATTCTCCGCTAAGGAACTCAACGTCTACCGCACGGTCGACGATGACGATCCCCATAGCTTGACCCAGACCTATCCCGCCCCCTGGACCTCCCAGCGTATCCAGGGTGTCTCGGGCACGAACCCCGTGAATTATGAGTTCCTCAGCGTCGATGTCGCTGATGGGGGCAATGCCGAGAAGTTCGCTGCCGCTGTCAAGGAAGGTACGATCACCGTCAATGGCGGTACCATCAACCTCTTCCCCGCTGCGGTGCAGAACCTCCCCAATGGGCGCTATACTGTCAATCTACGGGTCTACAACGAAGGCTACAGCCGTGAGCTCCGTGGCCTCTTCACCTTCATTATCCAAGACGCTGCCTAATACACGCTCCCTATGAGATACCTCAAGTATGTGACCTCTCTGGTCGTAGCACTCCTCGCTTTCTCCTTCGTCTCAGCTCAGGAGGCGGGCATACGCTTCTTCAAAGGGACTTTCGCCGAAGCCCTCGCCGAAGCTCAGCGCCAGAATAAGCCTCTCTTCGTAGACTTCTACGCTACCTGGTGTGTACCCTGTAAGAAGATGGAGAAGACCATCTTCACGCAGCCCGAGGTCGGGAAGTTCTTCAACGAGAAGTTCGTCAACCTCCAGATGGATGCCGAGGCTCCCGAGAACGTCGAGATCGCTAAGAAGTACAAGGTCGAGGCCTTCCCTACCCTCGGGATCATCGCTCCCGACGGCAAGGCTATCCAGATCAACGTCGGCTTCATGAAGGCCGAAGAGCTGCTCGAGATGGGTAAGACCGCTATCGGTGAGGTCAAGGGCTTCGAAGAGCTCTATAAGGAGCACCGCGCTCAGCCCAATGACCTGAAGATCCAGCAGGAGCTATTGACCATCGCCCCACGCTTCCTCACCACGCAGGACGGCATGGACGCTGAGAAGTGGGTCGTACGTGTCCGCAAGCTCTACAAGGACTACCTGGCCAAGAAGATGGCTGACAACAGCCTCATCAACAAGAAGGACTACCTGATCATCAGCAACCTCGGTGGTGATGACGCTGACGAAGTAGCACGTGTCGTCGAGTACATCAACTCCAACCTCGACGCATGGATCGCTGCTGTCGGTGAGCCCGCTGCCTACTACGTCATCGAGAAGAACGATGAGCGCATGCTCGACCTCGTCAAGAAGGGCGACGAGTCCTACAAGACGTACCTCGAGAAGATCCGCACGGACTACAAGAAGGCCTACGACGTGATCAAGTTCAAGACCGTCACGCCCTACCAGAAGTCCGTCGACTACTACGGTGCGCTCTTCGCTATCTACAAGAATAAGGACGTACCCCAGTACATCAAGCTCATGTCCAGCTACCTCAATGGCCTCGGCGAAGACGCCAACGCTGCTGACTACGGTATCGCTGCTCAGTCCCTCTACAACGCTGCTGGCAAGAAGCTCACGCCCGCTGACCACAAGCAGGCTATCGCTTGGCTCCAGAAGGCTATCCCCAACGAAACGACCCTGATGAATAAGATCAACTTCCTCGTCATGGTCGGGGACTCCTACCGCGAGCTGAAGGACTACAAGCAGGCACGCGAATACTACAACCAGGCTTATGGCGAATCCCTCCAGATGGGCTCTGCTGAGCAGGCCCAGCAGATGATCCAGGCCTCCATCGTCTACAAGCTCTCTACCCTCGAGCTCCTCGAGAAGTAAGCTGCACCTGACGACTACATCATAGGGGAAGCCCCGAGAGTCCGCTCGTGACTCTCGGGGCTTCCTCTTATCTTTGCACCCGACGCCCGCCCTGCGCTCGGCACTATAAAGTAGCATCACGCAGGGGAGGGCATCCCGACCTATATTGGTCACTGAGTCGACCTATATAGGTCACCTATATGTACCTATATTGGTCCGTGAAGCAACCTATATAGGTCGACTCAGTGACCAATATAGGTTCGCATCACCCCCTCATAGACTTAGCAATGTATCGCCTTCTACTCGCCCTCTTCCTCCTCACTACGACGAGCCTCTCGGCTCGCAACCTCGACTCCCTCATGCGTGCCTATGGCCTCGTCGAGGTCACCAGTCTCGCTCCCCGCATCCGCGTCGAGCTGAAGTACGCCACACGCGACAACTTCATCGGGGCAAATATGTACGGCTCGCTACGCAAGGCTTACCTCCACCCCAATCTGGCACGTGCACTTGCCCGTGCCCAGCAGGCTCTCGAGCGTGAGAAGCCCGGCTATGCCTTCCTCATCTATGATGCCGCACGTCCGCAGAGCGTACAGCGCCGTATGTATCAGGCCGTGGCAGGCACACCGAAGAAGATCTACGTCGCCGCCCCCGAGCGTGGTGGACGCCACAACTACGGCGTGGCGGTAGACCTCACCATCGTCGATGCCGCAGGCAAACCGCTGGATATGGGAAGCCCCTTCGATCACTTCGGAGAGGAGGCTCACCTCGGGAATGAAGGGGCTTTAGTGAAGAAGGGCGTCTTTGCCCCTGAGGTCCCTACGAATAGGGCACTGATGAAGCGACTCTTAGGTGCCGAGGGCCTGCGTCCTTATGACAAGGAGTGGTGGCACTATCAGGAGCGTATGTCGATGCCGGAGGTGCGCAAGCGCTACCGCCTCTTAGACTTCTAAGGGCACGCACCCACTCGCTCACGACTTAGAACTCACGCATCTGCCCGTCGTATGCCTGCACCAGGCGTCGGCGGGCATTGTCGTACTCGCTGGAGAAGAAGTCCTGACGTGCGTTGTAGTACTTCGTCTTGACGCCCAGGAGACCGCAGATAGAGTTCGCCAAGAGGTCGGTCATGATCTTGCGACCCTTCGCCGCTACGATCTGCTCGTAGACCTCGGGGTGCTCCTTGCGCAGCGCAGGCGAAGCGTACACCATAAGCGGGATCATCAGCCCCGCCTGCGATACCTCATGCTCGTAGTAGTCGGGGCGCTCGGGATTCTCGAAGACGGCCTGCCCGTGGTCGGAGAGGTAGATGACGATGGCGGGCGTCTGGCTGTAGCGCTGGAAGATCTGCGAGACGACCTGATCGTTGTAGTGGATCGAGTTCACATAGTCGCAGATGATGCCACGGCGCTTAGCATCGGTGGGGGTAGGCTTCCCGTTGGGGAGCGTCTTCGGAAGCTGGTCTACGGTGAAGGGCGCCTTCTCGTGGATGTAGCGATCGGAATAGGGGGTATGCGAGCCCATCAGGTGCACGACCTCAAAGAGATCCTTCCCTGCGGGAGTCTTCGTGCGGTCAAAGAGGAGCGGGAGGATATCGCTATCGGGAGAAGCGTTCCAGTCACCAGCCGTGCGGATACGGACGAAGCGTGTGCTATCGGACGTAGAGGCGAGCGTGGGGATGGGCTGGATACCCGTGCCCTGCTTCTCCTGATTGCTGACCCAGTAGGTATAGTAGCCTGCCTTGGAGAGCACGAGGGGCAGTGCGGGGTACTTGTACCACTCTTTCTCAGGACCCTCGAGGGTGTAGAAGCTCATGCTCTGTGAGATCGAGCCCGTCGTCCAGGCTGCCGAAGAGATGGCATCGGAGAAGAGGACGAGGTCACCCGTCTTAACAAGGGAGTCCTGCTTAGGGGTATTCTCCAGTGGATAGCCGTAGCAGTGCATATAGTTGCGGCGCATAGATTCGCCGAGGACGACCACGACGGTGACGCCCTTCATATCACGTGTATGCTCGATGGCACCCACATCGAAGTTGCGTGCATTCGCGCTGTACTTGGCCAGTAGCTCCGCATCGGCGATACAGCTCGTTGTACCGATGTAGATACGCTCGACGGGCGCCATATAGAGGTAGCTCATCGTGGAGAGCTGCGCAGGGCGCACGACAAAGCACGAGATAGGTAGCGTCACAAGCATCCCACAGAAGAGGAGACCACGGCGTAGCGACGTACCCACTTCCTTCCCCCAGCGGCGTGTGAGCGCATAGGTGAGTGTGAAGAGCACGAGAAGCACAAGGAGCGGGAGGAGGAAGACCTTATAGTTGAGGTTCTCCAAGAAGGCTGAGGCCTCCCCTGGGTTGGTCGCCAGGATATTCAGCGCGATGCTGTCAGTATAGAGCGAGCTATAGGAGAAGACGAGGAAGGACTCGAAGAGGAGCAGGTAGCTATAGGCGAAGATCGTGAGGCCCTGCAGCACCTTCCTCAGCCAGCGATAGGGGAAGAGCGCGATGATTAGCGTGGGGATAGAGGCCCAGGTAGCAAGGCTCAGCGTCTGGTAGATGACCTCTCCGAAGTAAGGCCAGCGCCCTTGCCCCACGTAGTAATCTCCCGCAGCCCATATCTGGAGCAGGAAGAGTAGAAGCGCAAAGAAGCGCAGGCTATAGAGGCGCTGCAGGTAGCGCCCAAGGAATGAGCCCTCGGAGGAGGAGGAGGAGGTATTGAATGCCATAAGTGGTGGGATTGTCAAATGCTTATCGGTAGGCAAACGTACAAAAAATGCCCTACATAGCACGCCAGGCTACCCCCTCCGCAGGGTGCGGAGCAGGGGTAGCCTGTGTGCAATATTAGAGGTAATGATAGCGGAGCTTAGCCGAGGATCTCCTGCTGGAGACTCCCCACGAGGCTACTTGCCCCGATGCGGAAGAGGCGGTTGTCCAGCCATTCCTCCCCGAGGATAGCCTCGACGAGGCAGTAGTACTTCACAGCTTCTTCGGCTGAGCGAATACCGCCGCTGAACTTCACGCCACGCACTTCGCCGTACTTCTCACGGTACTCACGCAGCACCGAGCAGAGGATGTAGGCAGCTCGCAGGTCGGCGCCAGGGAACTCCTTCCCCGTCGACGTCTTGAGGAAGTCAGCTCCAGAGAAGAGTGCGAGGATGCTGGCACGACGGATCAGCTCGGGATCACGTAGGGCACCCGTCTCGAGGATGACCTTGAGGTGTGCGCCACGAGCCGTAGCCTTCTGCTCCTCGATCTCGGTAGAAGCCTCAAGGTAATCACCAGCGAGGAAGGCGCCGAGGTTGAGGACGATGTCGATCTCGTCAGCACCAGCAGCGATAGCCAGTGCCGTCTCGGCGATCTTCACCTCTGGGAAGCTCTGCGAAGCAGGGAAGCAGCCGCTAACGCAGGCTACTTGTACGCCTTCGGCAGTGAGGACCTCACGGACGGTCTTGACGAAGTTCGGATAGATGCAGATCGCTGCGACGGAGGGGACGTCCTCCGTGCCCTCGAAGTCATTGACAGAGGCGACGAGCTGAGCGACCTTCTCCTCAGTATCGGTACCGGAGAGCGTCGTCAGATCGATCGTTGAGTGGAGGAACTTCTTGACCTCACGGGTATTGTTCTTCTCGAAGCGCTCCTCGAGGATCTTAGCGATACGGCTGTCGAGCTCCTCGACAGTGAGAGCAGGGGCGAAAGCACCGAATGCCTCGGTGTACTTAGTTTGATTTGTTTCTGCCATCAGTATGTGGGTATTATGGTTGAGTCTCTGGGTGGGTGTCGGGGACGAGCTTGGGATTGGTGCGGTGGCGCTCGCTATCCCGCTGGGTCTTCTTCTCGATATTTGCCTTGAGAGCTGCCTCGAGGTCGACGCCCGTCTGGTTGGCTATGCAGAGGACGACCCACAGCACGTCAGCGAGTTCGTCGCCGAGGTTATGGCCTTCGTCGCTCTTCTTGAAGCTCTGCTCGCCGTAGAGACGAGACATCAGGCGAGCCACTTCGCCGACCTCCTCGGTGAGGATAGCCATATTCGTCAGGGGTGCGAAGTAGCGCACACCATAGTTCTGTATCCATTCGTCGACGAGGCGCTGCGCCTCCCCGAGGGTAAGTTTGCTGTCCATTGGCTGGGAGAGAAGAGGGATAAATTCGGCTGGGGCTAAGGTCTTTTGGCCCACTCCAGCCTATACAAAGATACGCCAATACCAGTAGTCATCATAGCCTCCGCACGTCTCAGCACAGGGGAAGGGTGCTCTACCTTCGGGGACTTAGCGCCGCGCGTGTGGGGGCTTGTCGAGAAAAATACTTGTACATTTGCTTAGCCAATGGGTAGAGACCCTGGCATTGCACAGAATACGGGAGCCTCACACACTCCCTACACCCGACAGACGCACGCTGCTGCAAGCACCAACGCCCGCCGTAATACCTCAGCTATCGTGTACCCCAAACCAACCCTCCTCACGCTGATGGTGATCTTCACCCTCACGCTGCTGGCATTCTTCATCTCGCTCTCGATGCAGATGATGAATCAGCTCTTCTTGGGCCAGAGTATGGGTGTCGCCATCGCCGCAGTGATCCTGCCACTCGTCCTCTCCCTCATCCTCTCTCTCATCGCCTGCCAGCAGTATGGTCAGAGTCGCTGGATCGTCGTCCCGACGACACTCCTTCTGACGCTCGCCCTGACGCTCTTCTTAGCGGCCAGCCTCTACTGCTGCTAAGGCGCACCTCCTACCCATCTGATACCACATCGGCCCCGCAAGACGCTCGTCTTGCGGGGCCGATGGCTTATGGGGAAGGGGCTGTCAGACTACAAGCGTCCGTAGACGGGATCGCCTGTGACCTCCTTGATGACCTCGATGAAGGGAGGGAACTTCACCTCCTGATCCGGTGCGCACGAGATCTCGAGGACCTGGTAGTCGCGCTTGGGCTCGATGAAGTCATCCACCTCGAAGTACTGCTTTGCCCAGACGAAGTTGCGACGGAGCTTGTGCACGAGTACGTCGTCAGGCGAGGGAATGGAGTTGAGGTAAGAGATATATTCGTCGGGACCGATCTGGCGCTCGGTGATGATGGACTGCGACTCGATGGGGCTCTTGCGTGTCATGAAGTACACGTAGTTGCCACGCAGACCGCGCTTACGGATGCGGACACTCGAGCCGTCTTCCATATCGATGTAAGCCTGATAGAGGTCGGTCTCTACGCCGAAGGGGATCTCACCGCGCACCTGCACGAGGAAGCGACGGCGGATATCGGTGAAGGTAGCGGGATCGTCGCCCAGCGTTTCATGGATAGCGTGCAGGACGTGGCGGATCTTCTCCTGGAAGTCCACATTGTTCTCCACGATATGCAGATGGGGGTGTCCCGTCCAAGCCTTGAGGATGCGAGCATCGAGGTCACGAGCCTCCTCTACGGTCTCGTGGCGCGAAGCATTGTTCTCCAGCGTGTAGAATTCCTCTGCGCCTTGTGCTGCGGTGACCATATGGATGACAGCGTCGTAGCGAGCATCACGGAGCTTGATCTCCGAGAGACCCAGCTCGTCAAGGAGGGCCTGCCACATCGTGCGCTCGATATAGTTCGAGATGTCCATCGTCCCTCTATCGGAGATGATGAGCACGGGGTGCGGAGCGGTATGTGCGAGCTCGAGGAAGGTATCCTCCATCTGCAGCTGGTACTTCATCACAGCCTTCTCGATGTTGTAGAAGTACTGACGGTCGGGCGTGCCGAAGTTGATCGACGCATTGCTAAAGAGCGTCGGCGTCTCGGGGAGTGCATAGACGAGGTAACCGAGGTCACTGAAGTGCTCGATGATCTGTGCCAGGGCGGTGGTCTTACCTGCGCAAGGGCCGCCGGTGAGGGCGATGCGGGTGATATTCTTATTCATCTGTAATCGGGGTGATAGGGCCGTCCAGCCCGCACAAAGATAAGGCTCTTAAAGCGAATAGCCCTGAGCGATCTCACGAGAGACGGCTCAGGGCTATTTGTAGTCATCGGGAAGTCTACCCTACTCCGCCGTCGTGATGGAGCGGAGGGTGACGGTGGGAAGGGCTGTCGTCGTGCGAGCAGGGGCGTTCTGACGGCGTGTAGCACGCAGGCGGTAGCGACGACCTGGGAGGATGTCAAGGAAGTTATCCGAGAGCTGCCAGCCCGTCTCCCCAAGGTCGATGTAAGCGTCCTTCAGGAGCGTCTTGCTCTGGATCTCGATGAAGAGCGTACCAGCACGTCGGGTCGTCTTGATCGTGAAGTCCCCCGCCTTCGTGCGAGGTAGGCGCAGCTCCTTGGTGCGTGCAGCGTAGTCGGTAAGCTCAGTGATGAGCGCCTTCGTCCGTGCATCACGCAGCTCGTAGTGTACGAAGGCTCCCTTGCGCTCGGCATCGCTTGTGAAGAGCTTCTCCATAGAAAGGGCGACCTCAAGGCGACCGACCTGGCGCGCTGGGAGCGTCTCGGGGGCGAAGGTATGCCGTCTTACGAGGCGACCCGAGAAGTCACGCACCTCAGCGGTGAGACTTACCTGACGCTGGCGAGGTAGTGGGTCGTAGGTGAGTAGCATCTTGCCCCGTGCGGTGTCGGGGACGAGGATGATGGGCGCAAAGGCACGCTTCGCCTCGTACTGCAAGCCCTTCCACTCGCCATAGTAGTCGATACTCGACCAAGAGACAGCGGGCCAAGCGTCATTGAGCTGCCAGTAAAGGCTGCCCATACAGAAGGGTGCTGCAGCACGCTGAGCACGGATACCGAGAGCGATACCACGCCCCTGCATCACCTGCGAGAGGTAGACGAAGTCCGCGAAGTCACGGGGCTCGGGATAGTCCTGACGGATGTAGTGGAGGATGACATCATTGCCGATGCTGCTCTTCTGATGCGCCTTCATCACGTCGCTCTCGAGATCGTAGTCCGTCTCAGGGCGGGCAAAGCGGCTGATGCTCGGGAGCATGGGGAAGGACTGCACACCAAATTCGCTCATGAAGCGGGGCATGCGCTCACGCAGGATCTCGAAGGGCTGACGGCCGTACCATACGCCCCAGTAGTGGCTTTCACCAAGACCCATCTCCTGTGGGCGACCCCAGTTCACCGTGTCGGGGCTACTCTCGATATAGGGACGCAGGGGATCTTCCTCACGCAGCGTCTCGGGGATGAGTTTGCAGAAGAGGGCTTCGTAGTCGCGCCAGAACTTCTCATACACCTCCTTTGGGTAGCGCTTCGCCCAGCCCCAGTACTTCAGCGCTTCACGGATCTCATTGTTGCCACACCACGTCGCTACCGAGGGGTGCTGACGCAGACGGCGGATGTTGTACACCAGCTCACTGTGGACATTCTTCAGGAAGGCACTATCGCCAGGATAGGCGGTGCAGGCGAACATGAAGTCCTGCCAGATCAGGATACCACGTGCATCGGCTTCGTCGTAGAAGGCATCTTCCTCGTACGTCCCCCCACCCCACACGCGGAGCATATTGAAGTGCGAGCTAGCGACGTCGTCGAAGAGCTGCTTGCGGTCGGCCTCCGTGCGGGTCGGGAGAAGCAAGGTGCCGGGGATATAGTTCGCGCCCTTAGCGAAGAGCGGCTGACCATTAACACGGAAGAAGAAGCTCTGCCCGTCCTTATCCTTCTCACGCACCAGCTCGACCGTTCGTAGCCCGACAGCGCACTGCGCCACGTCAAGCACACGGCCACGCTCACCTTCGAGGAGCTCAAAGCTGGCCTTATAGCGGTAGGGCTTCCCTAAGCCATTGGGCCACCACAGCTGGGGATTAGCCAGAGCGTGCAAGCCCCCACGCTCAGTCGGGGTGATGAAGTCGGCAAGAGGTGCTGTACGCTCGAAGACCAGCCGCCCCGTAGCATCATAGAGGTGGTAGCTGAGGTGCGTCGCTTCACTGCCACGGACAGCACCCTCGGGGAGGCGCACCTCGATGGGCAGGCTTCGCTCGGGGTGATAGGTCACGATGGGGCGCTCAGCGAAGAAGGTCGCCCCACGCAGGAGCACTCGCACAGGGCGCCAGATACCGATGGTGATCATGCGCTCGCCCCAGTCCCAGCCGTAGTGATAGGGTGCCTTGCGGGTGAAGACCGAGAGGTGCTTCTCCGCATGGTCGTTGTCCGCGGGGTAGTTGATGCCCGCAGCTTCGTAGAGCGGTAGGGCTGCGGTGAGAGGCGAACGGAAGCGCACCTCCAGGCGGTTCGATGCCTTCACATAGGGGCGGATATCGACTTCGTGCGCTACGAACATATTCTCCGCCTCGAGGATCTTCTGCCCATTGAGGTAGACCGAAGCGTAGGTATCCAGCCCCTCGAAGAGGAGGTGAATCGACGGACGCTGGAGCTGCTCGGGGCTGAGGGCGAAGGTGCAGGCATAGTCCCAGTCACGCTCACCGACCCACTGGATAGAGTCCTCAGCGAGGCGGTAATAGGGATCGGGGAGCTTACCCAGGCGGATGAGGTCCTGCTGCACGACACCAGGTACCGTCGCAGGATGCACCTCGGAGCTGCCGTGCTCGCTGAAGGTCCAGCCACGACTAAGGGTCAGCGTATCGGAGGGGAGGGCAAGGGCAGCGGTCTGAGTCATCATCAAGGTAAGGAGGACAAGGGCGCAGCTATAGAGCGCACGGTGTAGCGATCGGTTCATATATGTGGGGCACTTTGGAGGGCAACGGATTAGTAAGAAGTGAGTGTACCTCCGACAAAGGTAGTCTATACAAAGAAATCAGGCGACAACGGGGCGGGTGCCACCATTGTCGCCTGATCGGATCCTTAATGAGTGGAGATGCGGGGGTTCGAACCCCGGTCCAAACATGGAACTAATCTGCTTTCTACATGTTTATCCTCACTTTAGATTTTCGTGCACCGCCCGCGGCTGAGGCTACCATAGGCAGTGCCTTATCCCTCTAAATACACTCCCAAGCCAAGGGCAAGCATTGGGCCAGTCTCCGATTTTCCGGCACCACTATGATCAAGTCGCCTCGGTGAGAACGGCTACCTGAGTGATGTCTCGTCACAACAGTCTGTCGTCGTGATGAAGCGTCGAACCTACTCTATTCGGTTACGCAGCGAGAGCGTAGTTATTTTCGCCAGTTGAATTTTTGCTCTGTGAGATTAGAGTGCTCACAAGCCTTGCACTACATGCTTACAAACCACTTCTTCATGCTGTCAAAGCCAGGTCATCCCCATAAGGTCTGTACTGCAAAGATAGTGAAAAGGTGGGAACACTGATGCTGAGTGTCTTGCTCTATATTTTAGATACGCCTCCCAGCCTCCTTGGGGAAGAGCCACACAGCCCCACGTGGACACCCTCTGACCTTATCTCTTACGTGAGCTCCACGCCTCTATCCCAGCGATCTTCAAAGAAAGAGATCTCTCTCTGGGAGATCCCCAGACGGTTGGCAAGACTTTGCCAATCGTCGAGTGCTTCACGTACCTCATCGATGATGGAGCGGGCTACCTCACGGGGAAGCATATATTCCTCGGAAGCCTCCAGCAAGATACCGAGGTTTGCCTCTGAGGTGGTGTTATTGATTAGCAAGCTCTGGTAGGTGCTAAGCGTCGGGTTCATATCGTAGGCAGGCGACAGAGTCCACCCCTTACGTGTGAGCAGGAAGCCGTGGTTGCGGAAGTGGTCATCGCTATTTCCGATACAGATATTGAAGGCTACACGGCGATACAGCTCTCTCAAATTCTGCTCCGTATCTCCGCTGTGCCTCAGGATGAAGTCCACGATGTCAAGGTAGCCGAAGCCACTCGAAGCATTGTCCCCGTCCTGCAGTCCAAGGAGGGTCATCGCTGAGGCAAAGTGTATGCGCTTCTCCCCCTGGGCTCGGTCAAAGCGCTCGGAGATGAACGTGTGGTACTCGTCACCTGATCGGAGGACTCGAGTACGTGCAGTCTTAATCCCCGCCCTCGTGGCAAGCTGGTGGCATAAGTGCTCCCAGAGTCCCGCATCATAGTCGTCTCGCCGAGAGGGGAACTTAGCGATACAGAGCGTGCCATCCGTATCTACGACACTCACCTTAGGCCTCGCTCCCCCCAGCGAAGAGCCAGGCTGTATGAGTTGGACGATCCAGCGTTTGTCAGGGAGCTCATTAGCGAGTTCACTGCGCTCGATCTCCTTGCTCGCAGCCTCGAGGGTGCGTATATCCGTGAGGGGAGGGATGCGGAGCGAGGGAGCGCTGTTGATGAAGTCGCCATCCGCCTCTTCCCTGAAGCGTAAGGCTCCCATACGAGCGTAGTCATCGATCCCCAGCAGATAGTCGAAGGAAGAGAGTCGCCTCAGGGGGCGCTTTTCCTCTCGTGCTAAGATCTGCTCCCGACGCAGGAGCAGGGTGCGCCCCCATCGGTCGGGGAGAGCATCGGAGAAGCAAGCAAAGATGTCCCGATCGCTGGCAGTGTACTGGATGCCTGGGTAGTTGTTGAGGTCAGCACTCAGGTATAGCCCGCCGTGCGCTTGTAGCCACTCCTCGCTGAAGCGGAAGCTGTAACTATCCGTGCCACGCAGGGATTCGTAGCCGAGTTCACCGATGAGGGTGGGAGCAGGAAGCCAATCGAAGTCGGCATAGACGAGTAGGGTACGCATAGCTTATTCCTTCTTGCTGGCACGACGCCGCTGGGTAAGGGAGAGATCTTGGAGGCGACGACCTAGTTCGTCTTCGCCCGCTATGTGAAGGAGGTCATCCTCCAGCTGAAGGGCGTAGAGGACACGGGCGTAGATACCGAAGGATACCGAGGGCGAACCCTTCTCAACACGAGCGACCGTGAGGGGCGAACAGGTAGCACGTTCAGCGATCTGAGCAATGCTGAGGTTGCGACGAAGTCTAGCGAGCTTGATCTGCTCCCCCACGATCTGCATCTTCTGCTCCAGTTTGCGGGGAAGCTTTGTCCCCATCGTATTCTTTGCCATACACTCAACCTATCATATTATATACAAATATAGGCAATTCACTTATCTATTACATATGTTGACTATGAGGGTATGTGCGGATATTCCCCCCTGCAAGGAGCGAGGGCACGGAAGGAACCCAGCGCTCAAGAATGAGAAAAAGACCGAGTGAGCGTCTGCCCTTTTGTAGCGGTATCTGGAGGATACTTGCCGAAGTGATATCGGCATACCTACCCACTGAAAAGGGGAGCCCGTAGTGGAGGAGGAGAAACCTATATTGGTCAGCGGGCGAACCTATATAGGTCACGAAGCGAAGCAATATAGGTGACTATATGAAACCTATATAGGTTCGCCCGCTGACCAATATAGGTTGTATCTCCCCCTTCGTAGAGTACAAAGAAAGCCCCCCACAAGCTCACTCATGCGAGCTCATGGGGGGCTTAGCTATTCGGCTGGGGGAATTACTTCTTCAGCGGCAGGACGCTCGTCACGATACCAGCTGACGTGTGCGCGCTGTAGTCAGGTGCGTAGCACGAGACGATGCGGGCGACGGTGCCAGCGAAGCGGCCTGCTCGTGCCACATACTGGTCGTAGCTGAGGAGGTACGTACCGCGGTTGAGGTGGTCGATGTAGAAGTTCGTCTCCGTATCCTTCGGCTCAACGTAGTAGCCCGTACCTTCGCCCCACTCATAGCCGGGCTTCTGGATGATGGGCTCAGTGAAGCCTGGGCGGGGGTCGATGACTTGGACGAAGTCGAGGGACTGCTCAAGGCGGATCGTGAGACGCGTGCGGAAGCGGTCACCGACACGCAGCTCCTGCCCTTCGGCGAGTGGTAGGAGTTCGTCGCCATTGCTCCCTCGACGCAGGAGGAAGGTCTCACGCGTGATCTGGATTTGCTTGCCACGTGCCTCGATCTCTGCCGTAGGCAGGGTGTAGGTCGCCGTAGCACTCCCCCAGAGGACGGCAGGCTGCGACTGCGAGAGCGTCAGGACGGTGTCGGGGTGAACGGTACTCGTGAAGGGCATCTTCACCTGCAGGCGGTCGCCCTCGAGGCGAATGGCTTCACCCCCTACGACGGGCAGGTCAATGCGTGCCTGTGCGTCCTTATCCAGCTCGTGAGCGATAGGATCGCCGAGCGTGAGGCCGTAGACGGCTTCGGCCGTCGGGAGGTCACGCCCCCATGAGTTGGTGCGCTTCTGAGCGACGATCCAGCGCTTGATGCCGCTGATGCGCTCAATATCTATGATGGCGGGGTCGGAGAAGAGCTCCAGCGTCTCGACGGCAGCGGGCAGTGCACGGCTGATCCACGAGTAGCTCCCTGACTGCAGGCGGGCGAAGAAGAGGCCCGTCTCATCCTCGACGAGGTAGTCACGGATGCTCTTGACGAGCTCCATGGCGAGCTTCTTCTCCCCTGCACGGAGGAAGATCAGTGCTGCACGAGGCTTGTCGTCCAGCGGCATATCACGGAGATCCGCACGCAGCTCGCGGAGGAAGTAGCTCTCTGCCTTCTTGGCTTCTTCGGAGGCATCACGCAGGCCGCGCGTCTTCGCCAGAGCCGCGAGGTAGAGGTAGTCGACGTCGGTGTAGACGTAGACGCTCTTCCCTGCACGCTTAGCCTTGACGAGCTCAGCGTGATCGCGTACGGCCTGCTTGTCCAGTGCCTTCATCCCTCGGCGGATCATCTCCTCGAGGCGCAGACGCAGGGCGGACTCCAGATCGGAGTAAGCAGCCATACGGAGCAGCGTACGCAGCACGTACTCGGTGGTGTAGAGGCTACCCTCCATACCTGGGTACCACGCCCACAGGCCGTCGGAGGTCTGTAGGTCACTCAGGCGCTTGAGGAGCTGATCGCTCGTGGTCGTATGATCCTGACTCAGGAGGAAGCGAGCCAGCCCACGCTCTTGCTCAGCTTCCTGCTTCAGGCGACGCGCCCAAGGGCTCTTCGAGAGCAGGCTGTCACGCCCGACGAGAGCGCCATAGCTGGTACCCTTCTGCGTGGACTCGGGAGCATTCAGCACGCCCTCTGCCCACTTATGTAGGGGCTCATAGCCTACGAGGAGGCGGGCTACCGACTGCCCGAAGAGGGCCGTCGCAGCAGCGAAGGCGGAGGCCTCCTTATTATAGGTCATCACGGGGAGTGCCGTGAGTGCCAGACGCGAAGCGTTGGGCTGAAGGGTGACGGTGAAGAGCCCCGACTCGGGGATCTTGCCCGTAGAGGGGAAGAGCGGAGCCAGCGAGATGCGCTGTGTCCCCTCGGAGTGGGAGGAGAAGGCGATCGTCTCGGTGATGGTCTCACGGTCGGAGAGGACAGGCAGGATGTGCTGCTCGCCGTCGGAGGAATGGTTACCACGGGCGATGACACGCACGCCGACGGAGTCCAGACCACGATAGCCCTCCAGCGGGAGGCTCAGGGTCGTAGCTGACGAAGCAGCGATGTCGAAGGTCTGCTGTTGGGTCGAGCGCACTGCACCACTTGCGGGATCGAAGAGCTCGAGGGTCAGCGTACCATACTGTGCCTCGGGGCTCTCATTGCGCACCTCGGTGACGAGGGTCGCGGTATCGCCCTCACGAACGAAGCGTGGGAGCGTGGGGCGGATACTGAATTCGCGAGATGTCTCTACCGTGCGGCGCTCGATATGATGATCCAGCGTACGGCTGTGGGCGTTGAGGACGAGACGCCAGCGGGAGAGCTGCTCAGGGGCATTGAAGCTCCAGCTAACCTGTCCCTTGCTATCGGTCTTTAGCTCGGGGAGGAAGAACGTCGTCTCGGAGAAGTCCTGGCGAAGCTTCACTTCAGGGGCGCTCACCTCTGGATCCCAACCCGCGGGACGAGCGGACTTCGCGCTGCGAGGGACAGCAGCTGTGACTACATGATTGACGAATTTAGAGTCAGCAGCGAGACCCAGAGAAGAGCCATACAGCATAGGACGTGCGGTTGCAAGCATCTCCTCGAGATACTCAGGGGAGGCTTCCTCCTTATCATCCCCGGACTTCTTGATGAAGGGTGAGCGGAATGCTCCACGAGGCTTATCACCCAGCCAAGTAGCCCACCATCCTCCATCAGGATAGCGCCCATGATTCTGCTTACGGACAGAGGCGGAATAGTTACCGAGGAGCCCTGAGAAGCTGGTATTCTTCAGGCGCAGCGCAGGGTACCATGGACTCAGCTTCCCGAAAGCTTCGAGGGCGGCATCGTACATCCAGACGGCCACCGCCACACCTTCAGCAGGACGCCCCTTATCGTCACGGAGCGTGAAGCTCCACGTCTCCTTATCGCCTGCCTTCAGTCGGTCACGGAAGCTATCCCACGTGATCTGAAGCTCCTTCTCGGGTTGTGTGCGCTGAAGCGTCACTTCTTCGTGGAGGAAGCGGCCGTCACGCACGGTATAGAGCTGTACCTTGATCTCTTCGGGCTCGGTGGGCTCCTTGGAGATATCTATCGGGAGCGTACACAGCGCACCAGCCTTCGGACGAAGGACGCCCGAGGCAATGGGGCCACGCTGACTATATACACTATAGTAGATGTAGGCATCGGGGAGGCTCGTCGCATAGTAGACGACGGGCTTCTTCCCGCCGCCATACTTCCCGTCGCCTGCGGAGAGGAGGAGGGGCGCACGCAGGTCACTGACCTTGCTATCATGCGCATCGAAGAGATAAAGAGCCATCTGCCCGACATAGGAGAGCGAGTCGCGGTACTTGACGGTATAGTCCAGCTCATAGCGTCCCGAGGGAAGGGAAGCTAAGCGAGGGGCGAGCTCGATGACGCTATCGGTAGGCGTCGTCCCCTCCAGATGCACCTTCCCTCCACTGATGAATCGGTAGTGAACGGTCGGAGCTTCGGCGCGAAGTGTATGGATATCGTTCGTGAAGCGGAGCGTCGTGCTCGCACTCTTGCGGTCGATGAACTGGGCGAGTTTCACTCTCACCGCACCCACAGGCTGACCGATGGGGATATTCAAGAACTCCTGATGGCTCTCACCAGCACCGTCCGTCGAGGTGACAGTCAGCACATAGTGGTACCACGGAGCGAAGTAATCCCCCTCACGCTGCGTGAGCTTCTGGGGATCCTCGGGAAGAGGCACCGTGAAGGAATAGCGACCCGAGGCATCAGTGACGACCTCCGAGGTGATCTTCTCCATCTTGCTACGATCGCTATAGTCGACGCTCAGCCCTCTGAAGCTCCAGAAGGTAGCATGACGCTCGAGCGTATAGCGCACACGAGCATCTGCCACGGGGCTACCACTGAGCGTGCGCACCGAGCCCGTGATGGAGAGCGTGCCTCCATACTGATAGGGAGGCTGAGGCATGTCGACGGTGAGCTCCGTACCCTCGCGCTTATACTCGAAGACCGCGAACTTACAGCTGAACTCAGACGAAAGCTCTTGATCACGCTCCGATGCCGCCCGAGCCTCGATACGATAGTCACCCGTGAGGCCATCCTTCGGCAGGGTGATGCTGGCCGAGAAGCGCCCAAAGGCATCCGTCTTGACCGTAAGCTCCTGCACCTTCTCACGCGAAGCATTGATGACCTCGAGCGTGAGGGACTTCGAAGCTGCTACACGAGTATCCTCGGCGTGCATACGCACCTCGGAGTACACCCCATAGATATGAGCCGTCTGTCCAGGACGATAGGCAGGACGGTCAGTGGTCACATAGCCTTCGTAGGCATAGAGACGTAAGGGGTCAGCAGGCCCCTCGCCCTTTCTCCACCCGCGGGAGTGGTAGGATTCGGCGATGAGCGGATCCTTCCCCGACGCCATGAAGTAGCGCCACTCCCCATCCTTGAGACGGTAGTAGCCGAGGGCATCGGTCTTCACATCCCCCTTATGCTCGAAGTCTCCCCTGAAAGAGGTCTGGTGATAGGTGTGGAAGGACTGATCCGCTACGGGCGCACCGGTACGAGCATTCAGCCACTGATGAGATCCGATATCCCCCGCTTCGTAAGCGAGATAGACGTACTCTGTACGCATCAAACTATTCGTCGCATCCAAGTCATTGGACGAAGCCTCGGGAGAGTACTCGAACGTGGTCGTTAGGAAGTAGTTGGCTGCCGTAGGGAGATCCAGGCTAAAGGGCTTAGCTCCCTTGCCTTCGCCCAAGTCATCGAGCTGGAAGGTCACCTCCTTCGTCGCTATGGGCTTATCTTGGCTCCCAGGCTTCCACTCCTCACGCGTATCGGGGCGGATAATCGTAGGAACCTTATAGAGTCGCACCGTGGCCTTCGTCACGAGATAGGGTGCCTCCAGATGGACGCCTACTCTGTCGAGGTAGCTACGGTCAGCCCTCTGTAGGAGCTCGGGGCGACGACACTCCTTGGCCTCTTCACCCAGCTGCTTGCGCATCCCGGGAGTAAGCCCCGTCACACGCTGGATGAGCGACTCGAGGAAGCGAGCACGGCGCAGGCGCTGGTAGGGATAGAGCTCGAGGAGCGAGCCGAGCCGCGTACCGACCTCGGGATGGCTCGCGTACTTCTTCAGATGGCCCTCAAGCGCCTCGATGCGCTGGGCCTCTGTCATGTGATCCTTGTCAAGAAGGATCTGATGGGCGTCGATGAGCGCACGATAGTAGACGCTCTTGCTCGCCTCTGCGGCAGGGCGAAGGGTCTTCAGCACCTCACGACGCAGGGGGCCAAGGGCTTCGATCGGGGGGAAGTTCTTGAGCAGCTCCGTACCGAACGTAGGCTCTCCGATCGTCCCTTCATCAATAGAGAAGGCGGCGGAGTAAGGCTTCAGCGAAGCCGACAGCACTGCGGGATCGCTGATGAGCTCACGGATACGGGTCGTGTAGAAGGTATTGTAATCCTGCTGGCTCCAGCTCTCGGGATTCACAGGATCGACATGCTTCGCCACGATCTCCTCGGAGCGGTAGCGATAGCGATCCTGATGATCGGAGTAATAGCACAAGGTGAAGAGCTTGAGGGCCAGGCGATCCGTCGCCGTCAGCCAAGGCAGGCTCTTCAGCTCATGAAGGGTCTGGTAGGCATTGATCTTCGCCTCGGGATCTCGATCTACCGTGCGTAGCCAGAGCTCCGAGTAGCCCTGAAGGAGGATATTGAGGTCGTGCTTCTTCATACCGTAGTCGATGAGTTCGCGGGTGAGCGGGATATTAATACGATTACGATCTTTCTGCCGGCTCGTATTGGGCTTGAGGATGCGCTGGATCTGCTGCACCCGTTGGATCTGGGGGGTGGCCTTAGCGCTCTGCTTCTTCTGCCCATAGCTGGGTAACGAGAGCGAGAGAACCACAAGGAGGGCGTATCTGATCTTCATAAGAGGGAGGTGTATGTGGTAGGGATCAGGAGATTGACTTATACAGCAAAGATAGCAAGCTCTTCACAATACTGTATCTCACGGGAGAGAGCCTATTGATTTCCCCATGCGAAGCCGTGCTTTTCTGGTGACCGAGCGGATAAAGGAGGTACGCTCCCACAGGCCGTAGCGAGCGCCTCTCGGGGAGGAGCGAGTGACGACCAGCTCCCCGATATGCCTCTCCGAAGTGATGCGCAAGCCCTTAGCCTTATCGCGAGTATTCCTCTTATCCAGCGGAGGGAAAAGTGTCCTTCTCGTGAAGAAAAAAGCGGCTTCCCGTAGTGGTTTTCCTCTGTCTATGCACGTAGTCTTAAAGACCAGGCACGTAAATCCAAATATCCACGTACGTAGATTTATCATCCACGCACGTAGCCCAAACTTATCTGCCACTCGTCCACAACTTTTATCCCTACGCGAAGTAACAACCTAATATGGGTCAGCCCAGCGACCAATATAGGTCCGTCTCCCTACCCTCCACTATATAAAAAGGGAACTCCTCTGCAGGCAGGATGCAAGCATCCAGACCTACAGAGGAGCAACCCCTAACAACTAAACTAACAATATCACGTGGGACGTGCGCCCTTAGCGGAAGCGCAGCTGTCCATCTTCTACGTCAAGCGTGATGACGCTGGAGCGGTCGACAGCACCTGAGAGGATGCTCTTCGAGAGCTCATTGAGCACCACATGCTGGATGACGCGGCGTACAGGACGTGCCCCAAACTCGGGGTCGTAGCCTTCCTTGCCGATCCATTCAACTGCAGCGGGCGTATAGTGAAGCTCGATGCCATTGACCTGCAGGAGGCGGGCCGTGCTGTCGAGCTGGATGCGGACGATCTCGTCGATCTCGCTGCGACCCAGCGGGGTGAAGACGATGGTCTCATCGATACGGTTGAGGAACTCAGGACGGATCGTCTTCTTCAGAAGGCCGAGTACCAGCTCACGCGTCTCGTCGATAGCAGCCTGCTCACCGCCCGCGGGGACGTCGGAGAGACGCTCACGGATGAGGTCGGAGCCGAGGTTGCTCGTCATGATGATGATCGTATTCTTGAAGTTCACCAGACGACCCTTATTATCCGTCAGACGACCGTCATCGAGGACCTGCAGGAGGACGTTGAAGACGTCGGGGTGAGCCTTCTCGATCTCGTCAAAGAGGACGACGGAGTAGGGCTTGCGGCGGATAGCTTCGGTGAGCTGACCACCTTCGTCATAGCCTACATATCCAGGAGGTGCACCGATGAGACGGGTGGCGGAGAACTTCTCCTGATACTCGCTCATATCGATACGGGTGAGCATCGTCTCGTCATCGAAGAGGACTTCAGCCAGCGCCTTCGCCAGCTCGGTCTTCCCGACACCGGTGGTACCGAGGAAGATGAAGGAGCCGATGGGACGCTTGGGGTCCTGAAGACCGGCACGGCTACGGCGTACGGCGTCAGCGACGGCACGGATAGCCTGCTCCTGACCGACGACACGCTTGTGCAGCTCTTCCTCGAGATGCAGGAGCTTCTCACGCTCGCTCTGGAGCATCTTCCCGACGGGGATCCCCGTCCAGCGAGAGACGATATCGGCGATATCCTCGGCAGTGACCTCCTCACGGATCAGAGCGCTATCGCCCTGAGCCTCGGTAAGCTCCTGCTGGATAGAGGCGATCTCGGCTTCCTTCTCCTTGAGTCGGCCGTAGCGGATCTCAGCGACGCGACCGTAGTCGCCGCTGCGCTCAGCACTATCCGCCTCGATCTTCAGCTGCTCGACCTCGATCTTGCACTGCTGTATGCGGTTGATGAGCTCCTGCTCACGCATCCACTTAGCCTTGTCGCCAGCTTCTTCTTCGCGCAGCATGGCGATCTCCTTGTTCAGCTCTTCGAGCTTCTCCTCGTCGTCCTCACGGCGGATAGCCTCACGCTCGATCTCGAGCTGGGTGATACGACGTGCGATCTCGTCGAGCCCCTCGGGGAGGGAGTCAATCTGCATTCTGAGACGTGCGGCAGCTTCGTCCATAAGGTCGATAGCCTTGTCGGGGAGGAAGCGGTCGGTGATGTAGCGGTCGGAGAGGCGGACAGCAGCGATGATGGCATCGTCCTTGATACGCACCTTGTGGTGGTTCTCATACTTCTCCTTCAGCCCACGGAGGATGGAGATCGAGCTGGCTTCATCGGGCTCGTCGACCATGACCATCTGGAAGCGGCGCTCCAGAGCCTTGTCCTTCTCGAAGTACTTCTGGTACTCGTCGAGGGTCGTAGCACCGATAGAGCGGAGTTCGCCACGTGCCAGAGCAGGCTTGAGGATGTTAGCAGCATCCATAGCGCCCTCGCCCTTACCAGCACCTACGAGGGTGTGGATCTCGTCGATGAAGAGGATGATCTCACCTTCGCTCTTCGTGACTTCGGTGACGACGGACTTCAGACGTTCTTCAAATTCGCCCTTATACTTCGCACCAGCGATCAGGGCACCCATATCGAGGGAGTAGACCTGCTTGGAGCGGAGGTTCTCGGGGACGTCGCCACGGACAATACGGAAGGCCAGACCTTCTGCGATAGCCGTCTTACCGACACCAGGCTCCCCGATGAGGATGGGGTTATTCTTCGTACGACGGGAGAGGATCTGCAGGACGCGACGGATCTCATCGTCACGCCCGATGACGGGGTCGAGCTTACCGCTACGAGCACGCTCGCAGAGGTTGATAGCGTACTTGCTGAGGGCGTTGTACTGCTCCTCGGCGTGCTGGCTGGTGACGCGGTTGCCCTTACGCAGCTCGTCGACAGCCTTACGCAGCTCTGCGACCTGCAGGCCGAAGTCACTCTTGAGGAGTCGAGCTACCGAGGTGTCGACCTCAGCGAGTGCGAGGAAGAGGTGCTCAAGAGCTACATACTCATCCTTCATCTCTGTGGCGATGTCCTCAGCCTTGTCGAGTACCTTCGTGGCATCGGAGCTGAGATAGGGTTCGCCACCCGAGACCTTAGGCAGAGCCGAGAGCATACGCTGCAGGCTCTCCTCAAGGCGGGCACGCTGGATAGCGAGCTTAGAGAGGAGGAAGTCAGTAAGACTATCTCCGAGAGTCAAAATACTTGTAAGCAGGTGAACGGGCTCAATGGCCTGATTGCCGGCCTTGCGAGCAAGCTCGATAGCGCTCTGCAGGGCCTCCTGCGACTTGATGGTATACTTATTAATGTTCATTTTTATGTCAGGGGGTGGACCTTAGTGCCCACGCTACATACCCTTCTGCAAAGCACGTACCCAGCCCAAGAGTACGCCATTATGACACACAAAGCGGGGTAGCATCGCATAAACGGCATTGTTACACGCCATTACGTCACACATATAGGTAATAAAAGACCCGCGCCCATAGCTCACTCGGAGCCATGGGCGCGGGTCGTATATCTTATATGTAGGGCGGGCTACTTACGCAGCTGCTCCTCGATGCGGGCACGCACGTCGTCAGCGATCTCCTCGACGGGGATACGCGCTATGACGTCTTCGGCGAAGGCATTACTCAGCATCAGGCGAGCTTCCTCAAGGGAGATACCGCGCTGGCGCATATAGAAGAGAGCATCTGCGCTGAGCTGACCCGTGGTCATCCCGTGGGAGCACTTCACGTCGTCAGCGTAGATCTCCAGCTGGGGCTTCGACTGCATACGAGCCGTGGGCGAGAGCAGGAGGTTGCGGTTGTTCTGATAGGCCTGCGTCTTCTGCGCGTCTTGCGCTACGAGGATACGCCCGGTGAAGACACCACGGCTATCGTCAAGCAGCACGTACTTGAAGAGCTCATCCGAGGTACAGTGCGGTACAGCATGCTCGATGTAGGAGAAGTTATCCGCATGTGCCTTCCCTGTGGTGAGGATGAAGCCAGAGACCTTGAGGTCGGCACGCTCTTCGGCGAGCGTAATGAAGTAGTTATTACGCGTCACACCATTGCGCAGCGTGACACCGCTGAGGTCGACGACGCTATCCTGCATCTGACGGACATAGAGCGAGGAGATACGCACATTCGCTTCGGCCGACTCCTCACGCTCGATGAGCGAGAAGCGGGCACGGCGCCCGACGTGGACCTCGATAGTACGCAGCGCCATAGCACGCTCCGTCGTCTCGGGGCAGTCACGGAAGTGGAGCGTCGCCTCAGCGTCATCCTCAAGGATGATGAGTGCACGCTCTACGGAGATATGACCCACCAGACGTGGCAGGATATAGCTCAGCTCGATGTGACCAGGGATCTTTGCGCCACGAGGCACGTAGATGACGAGCGCCTCGGCTGCGAAGAGGGTGTTCAGCGCGACAAGCCCGTCAGTAGCGATGGGCGCAATGCGGCCGTAGTACTCCTGCGCCAGCTCGGGATGCAGGCGTACGAAGTCAGAGAACGCACCGATGAAGATCTCCGGTGCGAAGGCCTGCGATGCCCAGTAAGGAGCACCATCCAGCACGTGGAGCTTCCAGTCCTCGGCGAAGAGGCTGGGCAGGTCGGTACGCTGGTAGTCCTCGCTCTTGAAGCGGGGTACCCCCAGACGAGCGAAGGCGTCATAAGCCGCCTCGCGGTAGTGATTGAGTAGCTGTGGACGCTCCTGCAGCTCCCCACTAAGGGCAGCGTAGAGGTCAAGGTACTTCTTGGTGATCGCTTCCATGGTCAGACTACTCTCCTACCTCTTCCTTGATCCAGTCGTAGCCGCGCTTCTCGAGTTCGAGAGCCAGCTCGGGGCCACCGCTACGTACGATACGCCCCTTGTAGAGGACGTGCACGAAGTCAGGGCGGATATAGTCCAGGAGACGCTGGTAGTGCGTGATGACGATGGTAGAGTTCTCGGGGCTACGGAGCTCATTGACGCCCTTAGCGACGATACGCAGGGCGTCGATATCCAGACCACTATCCGTCTCGTCGAGGATAGCGAGCTTGGGCTCGAGCATAGCCATCTGGAAGATCTCATTGCGCTTCTTCTCACCACCGGAGAAGCCTTCATTGACCGAGCGGCTGGCGAGCTTGTTGTCCAGCTCGACGAGTTCGCGCTTCTGCTTCATCAGCTTGAGGAACTCAGCAGCGGGCAGCGGATCAAGACCAGCGGCCTTGCGACGCTCGTTGAGGGCAGCACGCATGAAGTTCACCATGCTGACGCCTGGGATCTCGACGGGATACTGGAAGCTAAGGAAGAGGCCGAGGTGTGCGCGCTCCTCGGGCTCGAGCTCGAGGATATCCTCACCCTCGAAGGTCACGGAGCCCTCCGTCACCTCATAGGTGGGGTGGCCGACAAGGACCGATGAGAGGGTGCTCTTCCCCGAGCCGTTGGGGCCCATGATGGCGTGCACCTCGCCCTTGCCTACGGTGAGGTTGATTCCCTTGAGTATCTCTTTATCTCCAATGGATGCGTGGAGGTTCTCTATCTTAAGCATATCTATATGATTCGGAAATGGGGTGATGGGGATTAGCCTACGGAGCCTTCGAGGGAGATGCTCAGGAGCTTCTGAGCCTCGACAGCGAACTCCATCGGGAGCTTGTTCATAACTTCCTTGGCGTAGCCATTGACGATGAGGCCCACAGCCTCCTCGACGCCGATACCACGCTGCTGGCAGTAGAAGATCTGGTCTTCGCTGATCTTGCTCGTCGTGGCTTCGTGCTCGATGATCGCCGTGTCGTTGTCGACATGGACGTAGGGGAAGGTGTGTGCACCGCAGCGGTCGGAGAGCAGGAGGCTATCGCACTGCGAGTGGTTGCGGGCATTCTCCGCATTGGGGCCGGCGTAGACCAGCCCGCGGTAGCTATTCTGGCTCTTGCCAGCGCTGATACCTTTCGAGACGATACGGCTACGGGTATTCTTCCCGAGGTGGATCATCTTCGTACCGGTGTCGGCCTGCTGGAAGTTATTCGTGACAGCGACGGAGTAGAATTCGGCTACGGAGTCATCTCCCTCGAGCACACAGCTGGGGTACTTCCACGTGATCGCCGAGCCCGTCTCGACCTGAGTCCAGGAGAGCTTGGAGCTGGCACCACGGCAGAGACCGCGCTTGGTGACGAAGTTGTAGACACCGCCCTTACCCTCCTTGTCGCCAGGGTACCAGTTCTGCACGGTGGAGTACTTCACCTCAGCCTCCTTCTCAACGATGATCTCGACGATGGCGGCGTGCAGCTGGTTCTCGTCACGCTGGGGAGCCGTACAGCCCTCGAGGTAGCTGACATAGGCCCCCTCGTCAGCGACGATGAGTGTACGCTCAAACTGTCCCGTGTTGATGGCATTGATACGGAAGTACGTGGAGAGCTCCATCGGACAGCGCGTACCCTTCGGGATGTAGACGAAGGAGCCATCGCTGAAGACGGCGGAGTTCAGCGCAGCGAAGTAGTTATCGGTATAGGGGACGACGACACCCAGGTACTTCTTCACCAGCTCGGGGTACTCGCGTACGGCTTCGCTGAAGGAGCAGAAGATGATGCCCTTCTCGGCGAGGGTCTCGCGGAAGGTCGTCTTCACCGATACGGAGTCCATGACCGCGTCGACGGCAATCCCTGAGAGCATCTTCTGCTCCTCGAGGGGGATACCGAGCTTCTCGAAGGTGCGCAGGAGCTCCGGATCTACCTCGTCGAGGCTCTTCGGACCCTCCTTCTTCTTCGGAGCGGCATAGTAGATGATATCCTGGTAGTCGATAGGGGGGATCTTCAGCAGTGCCCAATCGGGTTGCTCGAGGGTCAGCCAATGGCGGTATGCCTCGAGACGGAACTGCAGGAGCCACTCTGGCTCACCCTTCTTCTCCGAGATCAGGCGGACGGTCTCTTCACTGAGCCCCTTGCCGATGGTCTCGGTATCGATGTCGGTGGTGAAGCCATATTTGTAATCGCTCGAGGTGACCTCGTCGATGATCTGATCGTTATCTTGCATGCAATAAATATGGATGTTATTCCTCCTACGCTGTAAACACGCCACAGGGGAATTTGGTTGCCATACGCCACCCATTTGTGCGGGGAGGAGCCCCACACCTCGGGAGACTACTTGGCGTAGCTGACGCTGCGGGTCTCGCGGATGACGGTGATCTTGACCTGCCCAGGGTAGGTCATCTCGTCCTGGATGCGCTTAGCGATCTCAGCTGAGAGCGTAGCGATACTGCTGTCGTCGGTATTCTCTGCGCCGACGATGACACGGAGCTCACGACCCGCCTGGATAGCGTAGGTCTTCACCACTCCTGGGTAAGAGAGGGCGAGCTGCTCGAGGTCATTAAGGCGCTTGATATAAGCCTCGACGATCTCACGGCGGGCACCGGGACGCGCGCCACTGATGGCGTCACAGACCTGGACGATGGGGGCGATGAGGCTCTCCATCTCGACTTCGTCGTGGTGTGCCCCGACGGCATTGCAGATGTTCGCCTTTTCCTTGTACTTCT
This sequence comes from Porphyromonas sp. oral taxon 279 str. F0450, assembly GCF_000292995.1. NCBI lineage: Bacteria > Pseudomonadati > Bacteroidota > Bacteroidia > Bacteroidales > Porphyromonadaceae > Porphyromonas > Porphyromonas sp. oral taxon 279. The sequence goes on from NZ_ALKJ01000015.1 coordinate 62,002, forward strand.
CACAGAGCTTCATCCCCAGGAGTGCGTGTGGCAACTCGGGCTCGTCATCGGGCACCTTACCGATGTCGTGCAGGAGGCCGGCGCGCTTGGCGTGCTTGGGGTTCAGACCCAGTTCACTGGCCATGATGGCGCAGAGGTTAGCGGTCTCGCGGGAGTGCTGGAGGAGGTTCTGCCCGTAGGATGAGCGGTACTTCATCTTACCGATGAGGCGGATGAGCTCGGGGTGCATACCATGGATACCGAGGTCGATGACGGTGCGCTTCCCCGTCTCGATGATCTCTTCCTCGATCTGCTTACGCACCTTCGAGACGACCTCTTCGATGCGGGCAGGGTGGATACGGCCATCTTGGACGAGCTGATGCAGCGCCAGACGTGCTACCTCACGGCGCACGGGGTCAAAGCTACTGAGGACGATGGCTTCGGGGGTATCGTCGACGATGATCTCGATGCCGGTAGCGGCCTCAAGGGCACGGATGTTACGCCCCTCACGGCCGATGATACGGCCCTTGATCTCATCGCTCTCGATGTGGAAGACGGTGACGGAGTTCTCGATAGCCGTCTCGGTCGCCAGGCGCTGGATCGACTGTATGACGATGCGCTTGGCCTCCTTGTTGGCGGTCATCTTCGCTTCTTCGACGATCTCGTTGATATAGCCCTGAGCTTGGTCCTTGGCTTCGGCGCGAAGGCTCTCGATAAGACGCTCACGCGCCTCGTCTGCAGAGAGTCCGCCGAGGGCTTCGAGGCGCTTCTGCTCGCTCTGACGAAGGAGCTCCAGCTCAGCCTTCTTCTCCTCGTACTCGACCTTCTTGACGTCGTATTCTTCCTTCTTCAGCTCGATGCCCTCACTCTGTAGGGCGAGCTTTTCCTTGAGTATATCGATCTCTTGATTGCGCTTCTCTACCTCATTGTGGCGCTGCGTGAGCTCCTGCTCGCGGGTCTTCAGTCGGCCCTCGATCTGCTTGAGCTTATTATTGCGCTGTGCCACCTGCTGCTCGAGGTCGCCCTTGAGCTGCAGGAACTTCTCCTTGACCTCAAGGAGCTTCTTCTGCTTGAGGACTTCAGCTTCACGCTCCGCCTCACTGAGGATTGCACGGGTCTTCTGCCCGAGGAGCTTCTCCGAGACGACCCATGAGAGAGCCGCACCGAGGATAAGCGCACCGATACAGATGATAATGATCGTAATTGTTCCCATTCCTTTGTCTGAAATAAATGTAATGCTGAAGGAAAGGGACGCTGTGGTTATCGGGACGAGGTGGGGGGATCGTCAATGAGCTGTCGAGCCTGACGAATCAGAGCCTCAAGCTCCTCATTGATCTCCACGAGGCGTGGAGTCAAGGTCTGCTTGCGCGCTTCCAGAGCAGTGTGTACCTGCTTGTAGCGCGTAGCGATATCGATAGCAGCCATCGCCAGATATCCCTCTGCGGGGACCTCGGAGCGATTGGGGTACTTATATCGGTAGATACGCAGCGTAGTGGCAATCTCCTCACCTGCATCGCGGTAGAAGCGTTCCTCGGAGCGAGGGACGTAGAGCGAGAGGCGGGTGTGCTCAACAGCGAGTGTGATACGCTGCAGGGCCTCTGGGCTGGTATTGGTATCCATATATCGGTAGCGGGGCGGGTAGGCCCCAAGCTATTCGGTCTCTGACTATATCTCGGGCTCAGACGCTGCGGTGGGCTCGGGCTCACTGGTGAGCTGGCTGATGCAGCGGTCGAGCTGACTGATGATCCCATCAAGGAGCTCCCGGGCATCCCTACGGCTGACATCTCCCATATCAGGAGAGACAAGTGCCGAGGCAGTGGCCAAGGTCGCTTCGTGTCGTCGCACTGACTTGAGTTCTTCTTGCATCGCATGAAGAGCTTCATCCCGTTGCTGAAGGAGCATCCTGAGCTGAGCGAGCTTCTCGTTCTGCTCTGCGACAATACCGGCGAGACGTCGGATATTGACTTGTAATCGCTGGAGCTCTTGGTCCTCGGCTTGGGTCATAGCGTCGTTATTCCTTATGTATGCAAAGGTACGCTTTTTTAGCCTCTTCCCCGCCCCCGCTCTATATATAAGTAGGGTACCCCTCCCAAGAAGGCCACCCAACCACCTGCTCCCACACGACTCGATCCCCTCAATTTCATCCTCAAAAAAGGGTGCAGTCAGACAGCCTCTTAGCAGGAGCAAAAACCAACCAGTACTGGTCACTCGTCCGACCAGTACTACTTCGCGCGGTGACCAGTACTGCTTCCTATTGGTGACCAGTACTGGTCCGATCGCTGACTAGTACTGGTCGCAACTCCCTCTCTCCCACGGCTTCTGTTGCTGACACCCGTGGGAGGTGCTACCGACCTATATTGGTCATCGGGCTGACCTATATAGGTCCGCGTCGTGACCTATATTGGTCGGAAGAGCGATCTATATAGGTCAGCTCAGCGACCCATATAGGTTCACACCACCCCCTTCTATTGGACAGTCACATATAGGCGCGCAAGGCGATGATATAAAGCAGCTTGCCCTCGGGCTCCACAGCGGGAGCTCGAGGGCAAGCCTTCTATAGGGATCGCCCGTGTGGGGCGAGGCCGTCGGAGGGAGCGAAGTGCGCCCTACGCTGGATTAGTAACCCGTGTTCTGCTTGAGCTGCTCGGGGTTAGCCTGGATATCATCCGCAGGGATCGGATAGAGCGTGCGGTAGGCCTGCGAAGCAACACCAGCCTTCACGCCAGCCTTCCAGGGCCATACGTAGTCAGCGGAGACGAACTTACCGAAGCGGATGAGGTCCGTACGGCGGTGACCCTCCCAGAAGAGCTCACGGCCACGCTCAGCGAGCATCTCGTCAAGCGAAGGCAGGGCGGAGTAGTTCCCCGTCGTAGCGCCGTAGGCACGAGCGCGTACGAGATTGAGGTACTGCAGACCCGTAGCCGTATTGGCCTTACCGCGGACAGCGGCCTCAGCATAGTTGAGATAGAGCTCTGCCAGACGGAAGAGGGGGAAGTCAGCATCGCACTGGTCGCCATCGCTACCGTTGGCACCGGCGCTGGTGACGTTGCGGAACTTATGGACGTAGACCCCTTGGTCGAAGTTAGTGACCGAGGCGATGTCTGCCGTGGCAGCCGCTGTCATGAGGCAGCGCTTGTCGGTCGCCTTATTCGCGCCGAAGAGGTCGAGGAGACCCTTCGTAGCGCGGTTACCCTGCCAGCCACCGTTGACGCCCATGTTCACACCCGTTGCCTTCTTAGCATCAGCTCCCGTAGAGGAGTTGATGAGGAAGGTCATACCACCCCAGTTCTGCGACTTCTTACCATCATAGTTGACGGAGAGGATGACCTCAGGGTTGCTGAGGTTGTTGTCCGACAGGAAGAGGTTTGCGTAGGTGGAGTGCAGGCTGTACTTACCCGAGCTGATGACCTTCTCGGCGTAGGTAGCTGCATCGGCGTAGCGCTCCGTACCCATGTAGACCTCTGCATTGAGGTAGAGACGAGAGAGCAGTGCCCAGGCAGCAGCCTGGTCGGCACGACCGTAGTCACCTGCCTTAGGCGTCTTGAGGTCGCTCTCGATAGCCTTCAGCTCGCTCTCGATATAGTTGAAGAGCTCGCTACGGCTGATCTGACGAGGATAGACCTTACCCGTAGGCGTGGACTCGTCGACGAAGGGAGGATTGCCGAAGAGGTCGATGAGCACCCAGTACTGATAGGCACGCAGGAAGCGAGCTTCGGCGCGGTAGGTGCGGACCGTAGCATCGGAGGCCTGCGACTGGGTGTTCTTGAGGAACTCTGAGGCGAGCTTGATCTGATAGATCGAGCGGTAGTAGAGGCCGCGGATGATGGGGTTCGACGACGACCAGCTCATCGCATGGAGGTCGGGCACACCACCGTCACCCCAGGCGCAGATAGCCGTCTCTGTAGGCAGCTCCTGGAGGTTGAAGAGGCCACGAACGAAGTCACTCGCCCCTTCGTCGATACCTGCGATATCCCCACCGTCACCATTGCCCGAGAGAGCGTATGCGCCGTAGACCTTAGCGAAAGCTTGGAAGGTCTTTGCAGGGGAGTTATAGATCGTCTGGGAGGTCTCCCCGTTGGTGGGGAAGCGGTCCAGATCCTTGGTGCAGGAGGAGAGGCCGAGAGCCGTGACGAGGCTAAGGGCCGTGAGGCCTCGGCGAAGAATCTTCTTATCTGTAGTCATGATCGGCTGTGAAGATTAGAGCGTGAGGGAGAGATTGAGCGAGTACGTACGTGGGATGGGATAGAGGCTGAAGTCGATAGCACGCTCAGGATCGAGACCCTTGTAGGGAGAGAGCGTGAAGACATTCTGCACAGTAGCCGAAGCACGGAGGTTAGCTCGGCCCAGGATACGACCGAAGTCATAGCCGAGCGTGAGGTTGTCCATCTTGAGGTACGAAGCTCGGTGGAGGTAGTAGTCCGAGATGAACTGCTTATCGCTATTCGTCTGGAAGTCTGAGACGTTGATCTCAGGCGTCGTGTTGCGGAAGTACTGACCCGAGTTGAGCACAGCGGTGTGCGTAGCCATGTAGGCCGAGATGTTGTCGTAGATATAGTTCCCGAGGCCCGAGCGGAGTGAGGTCGAGAGCGTCCAGCGGTCGAAGGCCAGGCTCGTAGAGAAGCCCATCGTGACCTTAGGCTCAGGGTTGTGCGTGCGGTACTTATCCAGCTCATTGATGACGCCATCCTCGTGGCGGTCTACGAACTGACCTTCCAGAGGCTTACCATTAGCATCGTACTTCTGCTCGTAGACGAAGAAGGTACCAGGGGCATAGCCGACGGAGTGGATCTGTACGTTCGTACCCGTACCACCCGTGACGCCCCCCGTGGGGACACCCTGATAGCCGGGGACTTCGACAGCGTTGAGCTTGGTGATGCGCGTGCTGTTGGAGCTGATGTTGTAGCTCACATCCCACGTCAGACGCTTGGTCTGGATGGGGGTAGCATTGATGCTGAACTCAAAGCCCTTGCTGGAGATGTTACCGACATTCGTGAGGATGCGGTTAGAGAAGTTCGCCCCTGCAGGCGTGGGGATCTCGTTCAGCAGGTCGCTGGTCTTCTTCTGGTAGAAGTCGAGCGTACCCGAGAGACGACCCTTGATGAAGCTGTAGTCCAGACCTACGTTGTAGGTAGCCGTCTGCTCCCAGTGGATGTTCGCATCGTAGGCAGCGGGGCGGAGCATATTGTAATACTGGTCGCCGAACTGATACGTCGCCGTATTCGTGCTGAGCGAGTAGAAGGGGAGGTAGGTGTAGTTCCCGATACCATCCTGCTGACCCGTGACACCGTAGCCGAGACGGAGCTTGAGGTCATCGATCCAAGAGACATTCTTGAGGAAGTTCTCCTGATTCATACGCCAAGCCAGTGCCAGAGCGGGGAAGATACCCCAGCGGTTCTCCTTGCTGAAGCGTGAAGAGCCGTCGGCACGCACCGTAGCAGTGAAGAGGTAGCGGTCCATGAGGCTGTAGTTCAGACGGCCGTAGAAGGACACCAGCGTATTCTGTGGGTAGTCGTACTCGTAGACGGGAGTCGATACGAGCGTCTTGTCGTAGGTGTAGTCAGGCGTGTTGTGGACGAAGGTCTTCCAGTCCTGATAGGAGTACCCTGCCATGACGTCGACGCGGCTCTTCAGCGAGCGAAGCTCCTTGACGTAGTTAGCGTAGAAGTCGAAGAGGAGGCTGCGCTTGCGCTGGTCGTAAGCATTGTTCGTACCGCTCTTATAGACGTCGGGCTGGCCTGCCTGCTTGAGGGTGTAGCGCTGCCATCCGAGGGAGGAGTTCTCGGGGATGACGACCGTACCCTTACCCGAAGCGTAGTCGTAGCCGAGGTTCACGTTGAGCTTCAGCTCGGGGAGGAAGTGGAGCTTATAGTCGATCTTCAGATTGCTGATCGTGCGGAAGACATCACTGATATCCTCCTTCTGATTGAGGAGAGCGACAGGGTTCTTAGGAGCGAGCTTCTGGAGGCCTGTCCCGTCTAGCTGTGTCCAGTAGCCACCGAAGGGCGCGTAGGCAGGGTCAGCATCACGGACCGGACGCGTGGGGTCGAACTGTACAGCAGCACCGATAGCTTCCTTGTTAGCGAAGCGATTGTGCGTAGCGCTGAGCTTCACGCTCGCATCGATAGAGAGGTGATTGTCGAAGAGACGGGGATTGAGGCTGATGTCACCGCTGAAGCGATTCATCTTGTCGGTCTTCAGTACACCCTCCTGGTGGTAGAAGCCCGTAGACACGCGGTAGGGGAGCTTGCCAGCAGCACCGCTGACGCTGACGTTGTAGTCACCACCGTAGGCGAGCTGATAGATCTCGTCCTGCCAGTCAGTATTTGCCGTGCCGAGCTTCGAGGCCGTAGCGGGGGAGATACGCTGGATGAGCGAGCGGTACTCGTCAGCCGAGAGCACGCGCACACGGCGAGCAGCTTCGGAGAGGGAGCTCTGTACGGAGACAGCGATCTGGGTCTTCTGCCCGACCTTACCACGCTTGGTGGTGATCATGATGACCCCGTTAGAGGCGCGCGAACCGTAGATAGCGGTAGCAGAAGCGTCCTTGAGGACGTTCATCGAAGCGATGTCCTGAGGGTTGAGTGAGCTGAGGATGCTGGGTGCCCCAGATACAGCGGTGTTCTCGATGGGCACACCGTCGATGACGATGAGCGGGTCGTTGCTGGCATTGAGCGAAGCACCACCACGGATACGGATACGGCCACCAGCCCCAGGAGAGCCCTCGGGCGTGATCTGTACCCCTGCGATCTTACCGACGAGGAGGTCACTGGCCGTGGAGATAGCACCCTTCTGGAAGTTCTTCGCATTGAGGGTGCTGACGGATCCGGTGAGGTCCTTCTTCTGCATGGAGCCGTAGCCGACGACGACGACTTCCTTGAGGTTCTCAGCACTCTCGGAGAGGACGATCTTCAGCGGGAGCGTAGCGCCACTGAGAGCTACGGTCTTCGTGGTATAGCCGACGCTGGAGACGATGAGGTGCCCATTCTTGGGGGCACGTACGGAGAAATTCCCGTTGATATCGGTGATGACGCCCTGAGGGGTCTCCTTGACCTTGACGGAAGCCCCGATGACGGCTTCGCCCTTGTCATCTACTACCTGACCCTTGACCTGCACGTCCTGTGCGGAGGCTGTGAGGGAGAGGAAGAGTAGGGATAGACAGAGGTAGGTAAGGCGCAGAATCGCTTTCATATGAAGTGCTCTGTGTAAGTGAAAAAGGAGAGGCCCCGCCCACACTCCACGACTCTCTGTGAGTAGAGCTGTGGAGGGCGGTCGGAGACCTCAGTGTTTACTTCTTATTAGGAATAATGGAGATCGCGAAGCCACCACCAGGAGCAGAGGTGAGCGAGAGCTTGCTGCCCTTCTTCACCTGCACCTTGCGGATGGTGTAGACCTCGGGGTTGGTCTTGTAGTTTGCGCCCTTGGCATCGGCGTAGATCGTAGCGGTGTAAGTCTTACCCGCGTCGAGGAAGTCGAGCGTGAAGCTTGACTTATGGCCATCATAGCCAGCGACATTACCCACGAACCACTTGTCGGAGTCCTTTGCCTTACGAGCGATGGTGATGTATTCACCTGGCTCCGCTTCGATGATCTTCGTGTCGTCCCAGTCGACAGCTACGTCCTTGATGAACTGGAAGGCATCCATGTGCTTCGCATACACCTCGGGCAGGTCAGCTGCCATCTGCAGAGGGCTGTACATCGTGACGTAGCAAGCCAGCTGATTGCAGATCGTCGTGTTGACGTGAGAGTTGTTGTCGGGGTTGTACTTGCTGATATCCATCTGGAAGATACCAGGCGTGTAGTCCATCGGACCACCGATGAGGCGGGTGAAGGGCAGTACGGTGAGGTGGTTAGGCTTGTTACCACCGAAGGCCTGATACTCCTGACCACGTGCCGACTCCTGCGCGATGAGGTTGGGATAGGTACGGCTGAGACCCGTCATATGGACGGACTCGTGGGCATTGACGGAGATCTTATGCTTAGCAGCCTCCTTGACAGCGTGGAGGTAGTGGTTCACCATGCTCTGACCGTAGTGGTACTCACCGCGAGGGATGATGTTGCCTACATAGCCACTCTTGACAGCGGAGTAGCCGTTGTCAGTCATGAACTTGTAGGCCTTCTCCATGTGACGCTCGTAGTTCGTGACCGAGCTAGAAGTCTCGTGGTGCATGATGATCTTCACGCCCTTAGCCTTAGCGTAGTCACGTAGCTCGGCGACATTAAAGTCGGGGTAGGGGGTGACAAAGTCAAAGACACGATCCTTGCTGTGACCAAACCAATCTTCCCAACCGATGTTCCACCCCTCGACGAGGACGGCATCGAAGCCGTGCTTAGCAGCGAAGTCAATGTACTCCTTGACGTGCTGGGTGTTGGCAGCGTGCTTGCCGTTAGGCTTTACCTTGGAGTAGTCGGTCTTACCGATCTTTACATAGGGCAGGTCATCGGTGTAGGCCCAGGTACTCTTGCCCGTGATCATCTCCCACCAGACCCCTACATACTTAATAGGCTTGATCCAGTCGGTCGTCTCATAGGCGCAGGGTTCATTGAGGTTATAAGTAAGCTTAGAAGCTAGGATGTCTCGAGCATCACGGCTGACGATAACTGTACGCCATGGGGTGTTGAAGGGTGCCTCGATGTGCCCACGATTGCCCTGAGGGTCAGGGGTAAGCTCTACGTGGAAGACCATGTTCTTGTCATCCAGATCGAGGTTAATCGCAGGGAAGTTAATCAGTGCAGCTTCGTGCAGGTTGATGTACACACCCTTATCTGTCTTGAGCATCAGTGGAGTCTGAACGCCAGTCTTAGAGAAGGCCGTCTGGGAGCAGTTCTCCGTGAACGCCTTGTCGAAGAGCCCACGGATCTCAGAGAGACGGCTGTGCTGGTAGTCGTACTCCTCGGTGTCGTAGTCACCGGGGATCCAGTGCGCCTTATGGTCGCCCGTCATAGCGAACTCGGTGAGCTCACGCTTGACGACGTAGAAGTTACGATCCTTGCCACCGGGGAACTCATAGCGGAAGCCGAGCCCGTCATCGAAGAGACGGAAGCGGATAGCTATGGGATCACCGTTGCTCTTCTTCTTGAGCGTGACGAGCAGTTCGTTGTAGTTGTTGCGGATCGACTTGACCTCGCCCCAGACAGGCTTCCAGGTCTCATCGAAGGTCGACTCCTTCGTATCTGTGACCTCGAGACCCTTGTCGAAGGACTTCTTCGCATCGGTCATCTCCAGACCAAGATGACTGGGACGGATGATCTCCTGCCCATCAGCGAAGGAGAGGCGATACATAGGTGCCCCGTCCTGACTCAGAGAGAAGTGCAGCTGAAGGCCCTTATTGGGCGAGCTGATCGTCTGAGCCAAGGCGCTCCATCCAGAGGCCAGGACCAGCGCGAGGGCTGCAGCCCAGTGCTTTGCTTGCTTCATGCGGTAGTTAATTAACTATATATAATTATATGAGTGATAATGCTTGTGAATCCCTTCACAGGACGCCAATTCGTAGCCCTCAGATCCTCCTCTGAAGAGCGTGCAAATATAGAAATATTCTCAAACTACGGAGGGTGGATTTTATTAAGATTTTAAGAAAGCAGCTGACTTTCTCTGTGAAACTTATGAAAACCCTCCCATTTCACACCCCCATCCTCTACCCATAGGCTCCTCAGAGGAGGCGTCTTCATGGCATCAAGAAAGGCAGTGCGCCCGCAGCAAGGGCACTGATCCTTATACGCTATCCCATACAATAGTATATACTCGTACAGTTGCCTCCGCAAAGCCCATATTCAGGGGCTTTTGCGACCAGTACTGGTCACTCGTCCGACCAGTACTACTTCGCGCGGTGACCAGTACTGCTTCCTATTGGTGACCAGTACTGGTTCGATCGCTGACCAGTACTGGTTGCAATCACCCTCCTCCGCAGCTTCTCACAACTACCTACATATAAGAGCGATACCCCGACCTGATTTAGACACATCACTCGCCTCAAAAAGATTTAAAAATAGCGAGAGAACAGCCATGCATATTTTAAAAACAGGAGCGCTCAAAACACAGAAAGGTCAAATATTACTATATTTGTCAAGTATCGATTTAAGAAGGGGGAAGATCTATTTCCCTGCCCACTTAGGCAGAGCTACTACAGGTGCATTCGGTCACATCCTCGCGAAGAGGACTTATTTATATCATATCGTATGAGACAGTTCAAACACTCAGTGGCGCTACTTTTGCTACTCGCGGTCGCGCCCTCCCTCTTTGCTCAGAAGCAAAGAAGTCAAGAATTCAAGGACAAGTACACGCCCTCTGAGGCGGTCATCCTGAGCCGTCACAACATCCGCGCCCCACTCTCCACCAAGGGAAGTCTTCTTGAGAAGGTCACCACGCACCCCTGGTTCGCATGGACTGCTGGCGCAAGCGAACTCACCTCACGAGGTGGCGCACTGGAAAATCAGTTCGGCCTCTACTTCCGTAAATGGGCCGTCGACGCAGGCCTCTTCAAGGAAAACGCCAACCCCACGAAAGACGAAGTAAACATCTACGCTAATAGCATGCAGCGCTGTATAGCCACAGCACGCTACTTCACCACCGCCTTCCTCCCCGTAGCAGACATCAGCGTCAATCACCGCTACGTCCCCAGCAAGATGGACCCCATCTTCTTCCCCCGTCTGACGAAGATCAGCGAGTCCTTCAAGAAGGAAGCCCTCAAGCAAATCGCCGCTATGGGCGGTAAGCGCGGCATCCGCGGTATCAACGAGGACCTCAAGAAGGCCTACGAGATCACGGCCTCGACCCTCGACCTCAAGGACTCCCCCGCCTGCAAGGAAGGTAAGCTCTGCGCCTTCGACAACTACAACACCGAGATCCTCCTCGAGCGTGGCGAAGAGCCCCGCATAAAGGGCTCACTCAAGGATGCTAACACCTGCTCCGACGCCTTCATCCTCCAGTACTATGAAGAGCCCGATGAGAAGAAGGCGGCCTTCGGTCACGACCTTACTCTCGAGGACTGGACACAGATCGCACGCATCAAGGACGTCTACGGTGATGTGCTCTTCGCTGCACCCATCGTCGCTGTCAACGTCGCCCACCCTCTCCTTACCTATATGTATGATGAGCTGAACGCCAAGGGCCGTAAGTTCTCCTTCCTCTGCGGGCACGACTCCAACATCGCTTCCGTCACGGCTGCCCTCGACGTAGAGCCCTACGAGCTCCCCAACTCCATCGAGAAGAAGACCCCTATCGGTAGCAAGGTCGTCTTCGAGAAGTACGAAGGCAAGGACGGCAAGCTCTACTGCGACATCAACATCGTCTACCAGACGACCAAGCAGCTCCGTGGCATCGAGCAGCTCAACCTGCAGAATCCCCCGATGGTCTACCCACTCCAGCTCAAGGGTCTCAAGCGCAACGCTGACGGCCTCTACCTGATGAGCGATGTCAACGCCCGCTTCCTCCAGGCTATCCGCGCCTACGACAAGATCGAGGACAGCCTCTAAGCCCTACTCTATTTATCCTAAGCAAGAAGTTACTAACACATGAATATCAAGCATAGTCTTCTCATCGCAGTCACTTCGCTCTCTGCCCTGACTGCGGCAAATGCACAGGAAAAAGTCGAGGTCAAGGTCACGGGTCGTGCCCTCTTCGACGCTGCGACCTACTCGCAGAATGATGCTGCCAAGACGCAGGATGGCACGATGAACGATGGGATCGGTATCCGCGATATGCGTATAGGCTTCAAGGCTTACTACGGCGACAACTGGTACTTCCGTGGAGATGCTTCCTTCACGAACAACAAGGTCTCCCTCAAGGACGTCTACTTGCAGTACAGCTTCAACAAGAATAACTTCATCCGCGCCGGTCACTACACCGTGCCCTTTGGTCTCTCCTCGGCCTACAGCTCTGCCAGCAAGGAGTACCTCGATGAGCCCGAAGCAAACGTCTACCAGCCAGGCCGTCGTATCGGCATCATGCATACCATCTCCAACGACCACATCTGGTGGCAGTATGGTGCCTTCGCTGACAACTCCGCTCTCACCACCAGCACCGACAAGGGCGCACAGGGCTACACCGTAGCAGGGCGTCTTGTCTGGCGCCCCGTGCTGACCGAGGGGGCTGGCTTCCACATCGGCTTCAGCGGTATGCACGTGAAGTCCGAGTCCGACCTCAAGGGCGGCTCGCACATCGCCTACTCGAAGAAGTACCTCACCGCTGTCGACAAGCGCAACGCTATGTCGCTTGACCTGACGGATGCCCGCTGGGAGAATAAGTTCACGGCCGAGTTCCAGGGGATCTTCCACAACGTCCAGGTCAGCAGCCAGTACTACTGGTCGCACGTGAACCGCGTCGGAGGCAATGCCTACGACACGAAGGGCTTCTACGTCTCTGCCCGTGGGATGATCATCAACCCCGTAGACTATAAGTACAACTACGTCACCTCGGGGGTCGACTCTCCTAACTCTGGCAACCTCGAGCTCATGCTGGGCTACGGCTTCCTCGACCTCACCGACAACAATGCGCTGACGAACTCAAACATCGCAGGCATGGCAGGTGCAGGTAAGATGACCGACTACAGCGCCGGCCTCTCCTACTACTGGAATAAGTACGTCGCACTGCGTCTGAACTACCACCACATGCAGGTCAAGCAGTGGGGGCAGGCTGACACGAAGAAGGTCAACGCACTGCAGCTCCGCGTGCAGTACATGTTCTAAGCGCGTAGCTGACCATACACGATACCGTAGCGGGGCGGGGCAACGACTCAGTTGCTCCGCCCCGCTCTCTTTCTCTCCCATAGGAGTATAGCCCCCATCTACAGGGCTTCCACGCCAAGCTCTCATCGCCTATGGAGTACGCATTGCTGTGAAGTCGATTTCGGAACCTATATTGGTCGGCGGGCTGACCTATATTGGTCGCGACGACGACCTATATAGGTTGCAGCATCATTCTATATAGGTCAGCCCGCCGACCAATATAGGTTCATACCACCCTTCCTCACGGAGGCTCGGTCCTCACGAATGAACTATCTTTGCATAGATATACTTATGCTTAAGCATAGTTTACTCACGAATAGATTTGATTTAACTCTCAATGGGAAGTATCCTCGTCATAGTCATCGCTCTCGCCGTCCTCGGCGCCATCGCTGCTCTCGCAGCCACCATACAGTCGTACCTCAAGGCCCGACGCATCGCCCGTGGCGAGGTCATCGAGCCTGAGCCTCAGGAGCTACCCCACGGAGAGGGCTGCTGCGGCAACCACCTGACCTGCGAGACCGATAGCCTGCTGGCTGCCGTCAGCAAGCGTATCGAGTACTTCGATGACGAGGAGCTGGACCGCTTCAAGGGTCGCAGTGCCAGCGCCTACAAGGAGAGCGAAGTCGAGGAGTTCCGCGACGTCCTCCTCACGCTCGATGCCGACGAAGTGCCCGCCTGGGTGCGTAGCCTCCAGCTGCGTGGCGTCGAGTTCCCCGAGACGCTCCGCCCCGAGCTCTACCTCATCGTCGGGGAGAACCGCGACTACCACGCCATCGTCGGCCGTCACGAGCCCAGCCCCGCAGCCTAAGTCCCCAGCGCACCGACCTCGACACTATGCCGAGTATCTTCGCCTATCAGTTCTTCCAAAACGCCCTTGCGGCGTCCCTCCTTACCGCCATCGTCTGCGGTATCGTGGGGGCATATATCGTCGTGCGACGCATCGTCTTCGTCAGTGGCGGTATCACGCACGCCTCCTTCGGTGGGATAGGACTCGGCATCTACCTCGGCATCAATCCCATCCTATCTGCTGCGGGTGCAGCCATCCTCGCCGCCTTCTCTATCGGCAAGCTCAGCCGTACCGAAGGCATCCGCGAGGACTCCGCCATCGCCAGCATCTGGGCACTCGGCATGGCCCTCGGCGTGCTCTTCATGACGCTCACCCCTGGCTACGCCACCAGCCTCCCCGCCTATCTCTTCGGCAATATCCTGCTGGTCACGGTGGGCGACCTCATCGCACTAGCCCTCCTTGCCGTCCTCTTGATAGCGCTCTTCAGCGTCGGCTACCGACAGATACTCTATACCGCCTTTGACCGTGACTTCGCCCGTGTACGCGGCATGAATGTCGGGCTGTGGGAGCGCGGACTACTCATCCTCGTGGCCGTGAGCCTCGTGCTGACGATCCGCTCGGTGGGTATCATGCTCCTCCTCTCCCTCCTGACCCTTCCCCAGACGACTATCGGGCTCTTCACGGCGGACTTCCGCAAGATCATCGTGGGCTCCATCGTCCTCTGCCTCATCGCCAACGTCGGCGGCCTGCTCCTAAGCTATTACCTCATCAGCGTCCCCTCGGGTGTGCTGATCATCCTCCTGCTCTTCCTCTTCCTTGCCCTCGGCAAATGTCTCAGCGCCATCACACGACGCAGGGCCCAGCACGCCCGAGGCTAAGCCCCCGCGCACTCGGCTCCCTTCTCCTTCTCCTTGCGCTCCTCGGGGCATGCTCCCGACGCGTAAATACCGCGAGCTCCCGCACGTGGCAGGCCTTCGTCACGCGCTACAACGTCCTCTACAACGCTCGCGAGGCGTACCAGACTACCTACCAGACCGCACTCGATGGTACGACCGATGACTACACGCTCCGTCTGCCACTCGATCCCGTACTCGCTCGCGCCACGACACCAGGCGCTTCCCCCCGCTTCTCCCGCACCATAGAGAAGGCCACGAAGGCCATCGAAGAGCATAGCATCTCCCGCAAGCCCGCTCGCCCTGCCCACTGGAGGCAAGACCCTCGTGCCGTGCGTATGCAGGAGAAGACCGAGTACAATCCCGCCCTCGCCGAGGCGTGGCTCCTCATCGCCCGCAGTCAGCTCTATGGTGGCGACCTCCCCGCAGCACACACCACCCTCACCGACATCCTCCGACGCTACGCTACCGAGCCCGAGGTGCGTGACGTCGCCCGCCTCTACCTCTGCCGTCTCTACACCCTGCGTGGCGAGCTCTTCGATGCCGAGGAGGAGCTGCAGCACGCCACCCGTCGTGAGGGAGAAGTCCTCCGCCACGCACCCCTACTCTACCATACCGCAGCGGCCGAACTTGCTCTTGCCCGTGGAGAAGACTCCACCGCCCTCCCACACCTCACCGTCCTTGCTCGCTCGGAGAAGAGCGCTCTACAGCGTGCCCGCCTCTCCTTCCTCATCGGGCAGATCCTCGAAGCTCAGGGCGCACGCGAGACAGCAAAGGCGGCTTTTGCCCGTGCGGAGCGCACAAGCCCCCAACCCGCCCTTGAGCTCACCGCCCAGCTCCACACCCTTGCCCTCACCACCGAGAGCGGGACGGGCATCCATCGCCTGCAGCGTCTGGCACGTCTACGCCGCTACGCCCCCCACCGCTCCGCCATCTACCTCGCTCTGGCCGAAGCACTCCTTGCCACCAACCAGCGCGAAGCCGCCCGTACTGCCCTCCGTCAGAGTATCGACTCGGCACAGACCTTGCGCGGCGCAGCTGCCGAAGCCTACACCCGCTTAGGCCTGCTGGCGCTCGAAGATCAGCTCTACGTAGAGGCCGCCGAAGCTCTGGAGAAGGCCTTTCCCTTCCTCCAGCACCAGCACCCCCACTACGCTACGGTGGAGCGACTCCTACCGGGACTTCGCCTCCTCGCCCCTCACGCACGCACCGCCCATCGTGCCGACAGCCTCCTCCACCTTGCCGCCCTCCCCACCGACCAGCTGGAGCGCCACATCGATAGCCTCATCGCTCATGCCGAAGCCACGGGAGAGAAGGTGCACGATCCCAGCGATGCCGTTCGCTCGCCCTTCGACGAACCGACCACGACCCCACGAAGCACCTCCGCGGGCTTCTACTTTGACGACCCTCAGCAGATCGCTCTCGGCCGTATCGCCTTCCGTCAGCGCTGGGGGAGTCGTCCACTCACCGACGACTGGAACCGCAGTCTACGCGCCCTCGATGCCACGCTCGTAGCCCCCACCACTACCGAGGAGGCAGGCGCCTCCGATGCCACTTCACCCGATAGAGGCCGAAGCCGTGAGGCCTACCTCCGTGACCTTCCCCTCACCCCCAAGGCACGCGAAGCGCTGACGGACACCCTCGCCAGCGCTCTCTTCCGTATGGCATCCGTCCTTGATGACCCGCTCCAGCGCCTCGATGAGGTGGGTGCCCTCTACACGCGCCTCCTTAGGGACTTCCCCCACTTCGCCGAGCGGGAAGAGGTCGCCTACCGTCAGATCCTCCTCGCCCTCCGACAGGGACGTGATGCCGAAGCCGAAGGCTTACGCAGGGAATACCTACGTCTCTTCCCCAACTCTCCCCGTGCGAAGCTCCTCCATTCTCCCGAGCTCAGACACTCCCTCCAAAGGCTTGCCAGCCGCTCCACCGAGCTGTATGATGCCGCCTACGAAGCCTACCGCACGGGCGATATCAGCCGCACTCGCGAGTACCTCACCGAGCTGGATGCCCTCCCCTACCACGACGAAGACCTGCGCCCGAAGGCACTCCTCCTCACCGCCCTCACCGAGGTGCAGGCAGGACAAGAGGCCCAGCTACGCAAGCACCTGGAGGACTTCGTCCAGCGCTATCCCGAGACCCCGCTGATGCCCTACGCTTCGAGCCTGCTCGCCGCCCTACGCGCGGGGCGCACCCTCACCACTCCGCCCCTCCTCACTCGCCCCGTGACGGGTAGCACCGAGGGGATAAGCGAGACCGAAGGGCCTGCCACGACCTTCGCCCCAACCGCAGCGGGAGAAGTCGTCAGCCTCGTGCTCCTCTACCCCGAGGGAAGCCTACCGCGCCACGAGGTGTACTTCGCGCTGATGAGCTTCACCTATTCGCACTTCACGCAGTGGACGCTCCAGGTCAGCCCGCTCCCCACGGAGACGGGGCTCAAGGGCTACCTCATCGAAGGCTTCCCCACAGCAAGCGACCTCAAGACCTTCCGTGAGCGCGCTACCTCTGCGACAGGTCTCCTTCCCACCCTCCCCGAAGGCTCGCTCCTCCTTCCCCTTAGCGCCGCCAACCGCCCCCTCCTCACCCGCGAGACCCTCGCCGACTACCGCGCCTTCCTCGGCGAATAATCCCCCACCGTTTCCCTCCGCCTCTTCCCCGCCCCCTCAAGGTGCGAGGTGGAAGGCCTGCGCCCACCCAAAAATCAACCAGTACTGGTCACTCGTCTGACCAGTACTACTTCGCGCGGTGACCAGTACTGCTTCCTATTGGTGACCAGTACTGGTTCGATCGCTGACCAGTACTGATCGCAATTTCCCTCCTCCACACCTCCTCCCACCTCGCTCTACAATAAGCACTTACACACCCTCCTTTTTTCACCTCCCGACCGCTCTTTCGTCCCCCTCCTCCGCCCCGCAAACGGATAACTCTCGTGCCTATTGAATCGACTTAAGGCAGCCCTCGCACTTCTTATAATTCTCATCTCTTTAAGATAAGAGGCATACTGTCTCAATGCTCCAGAATGGAGCCTGCTCACAAAAACAGCTATCCCATGCCGACCAAAGACTTGTAGGTAATAGAATACAAGTCTTACAATATATAGAGGGTCGTGTAAGGAGCGACAAAGCTATAAGCCATTCATCAGCTTGGTCTATATCTATAGAAATGCTACCTTTACGCATAGAATTTCGACCTCTTAATCCTCGCACATAAAAGAAATCAAAAGACCTATGATCCAGAAAATTAGCTTTGAAAACTACAAAGCCTTTGAGAAAGGAGAGATCAAGCTGAAGCCTATAACAATTTTATTAGGAGCAAATAGTGTAGGTAAAAGTAGCATCATCAATCTGCTTTTAATGCTTCAACAAACAGCAAACTCTGGTACATACAAGTCTGCACTTAGACTGAACGGAGAGAGTGTGAGCATGGGAGAGTGTGAGAATATCTTCAGACACAGAAATACATCTCGCAATATTTCCATAGAGCTTGAGTTCAAGAGCAAAGGGTTGAAAACTCTTTTTAGTAGGAGTTTATTTAAAGATCTTATTGACCCGTATGTTGAGCAAGCATATATGTCTGATGTATATATACGCCTTAGAAGGAAGAATGATGATAGTTCCCTTAGGAACGAGATCCCTAGACTCCTGGGTGAGGATAATGATAGCAGACAGATAGATATTACTCATTTTTTCACCCCAAAGGGGAAGATTACAGAAGAAATCTATGAGAATAAAGAGATCTTTACCAAAATGCGGAACACTCTTGACCAATTATATCAAGATCCAGAACTGAATCTTGGGGAGGTATTCAACTACTATGCTAAACTCACAGAGAGCAGTCATAGCATAAGTGGAAAAACTATTGATATTCTATATGACTTTCTAAGTAGAGCTCGAGATCTAATTAAAGATGATACTTTCCGCCTATTTGTAGAGCTGTACTATGATAAATTAGGGGAGCAGGGGAAGACACTAAAGACCAAGAGAATAAAGATTCAACAAGGAAACCATGTAATCCTAGAAATCAGTTTGGGGAGCGGTAAGGCTCAAGATATTTCGATAAAGACAGGCCTTTTTCCTAAAGGTGAACTTCAAGAAATATTAGATAAGAAGGCTCAAAATGAGTTGTCAAAGTTGATTAGCCATGAGTCAACTATTTTTTCTTGGTTTTCCCATTTTAAGAATCAGGGGGATTTTCTCCCTGACCTCAAAAGAGGAAGCTACTCTGTCACGACAAAGATTATTTCAAGAATCATAGAGGAAGCCTTATCTTCAGTCAGATCCAACTTTACACGCGAATCTGTGAATCATATAAGCCCTCTCAGAGCTCATCCTAGACGTTTTTATTTCTTGGATAAAGCCAATATTAATACTGTACTGGATACCCTGGATGGCAATTCCTTAGCTGAAGTTCTTAAGGAGAACTACACCGTTAAAGAAAGTGTAAACAGCTGGTTAAGCAGGTTTGGGCTTAAAGTTGATGTTTCTACTATACAAGATGTAGTTCATCAGTTAAAAATTCATCAGCATACACTAGATCTGGACATCACGGATGTTGGATTTGGAATTTCACAAATCCTTCCGATAATCGTCCAGGGATTTCTATCTTTCAAGGATAGCTTAACCATGGTAGAACAACCCGAGATACATCTACATCCAAAAATGCAAGCCGAGTTAGCTGATTTATTTATTGATATTATTAGTGGAAATGCCACTTTTTCCAAGAGAGATAAGAGCAAGCGAGCAAACTTCCAGAAGTACCTGCTGATTGAAACTCATAGCGAGTATCTGCTGAAGCGATTGATGCGTAGAATCAATGAAGAGGTTATCTCTTCTGATCAAGTAGCAATATACTTTATAGAACCTCCTAAAAAAGAGGGAGACCCCTCCCTAATAGTGGAAAAAGAAATCTCTAAAGAGGGAGGATTTGAATGGCCCAAAGACTTTTATGAAGGTGAAATAAAGCTAGACGAGCATAATTTCATCAAACAGTTATTCGTAACGAGAAAATGATTTGCTACACTTTATCAGACTGCGTCATTGAAGGCGTAATCAATGGAGATCTAAGGGTAGAGTATGTTGACTTTCTGATGAAGTTTGCTAGCGCTTCACCTAACTGCAAACTTGCGATTGATAAAGACCAGAGAGCTGTAAAGATGTATCTATCCTATGAAGATCTTGGAATTAGGCTCTGGGTAAGGCTAATGGGGCTAACCCCCTCCCCAAATTGGGAGTTAATCGAAATCGAAGATTCGGTCATAGATTCCGACAAGGATCTCTTTAAAGAGATTTGTGCAAACACAGCAGATAAGACAATGATTGTCGATTCACACAACGGTTGGATTCGTAGGTTGTGTGAAGACAAAGGAACACTTGTCTACAATGGTATTCCTCTTTCTATCATAGATAAAAGTGAGGCAAAAGAGAAGATCTTCCCCACTCATTGTAGCATTGTTACAAACAATATTACAAATAGTGTCATCATAGGAGATGAGTGTTCTGTGGGAGATATTCAAATACAGGGAAAATAGCACACCACACTACATACACCATTAAGCAAATGCAAAAAAAAAGACGTTCATTAGAGGTTGATAATTCTGTCATCGTAGGGCCTGAAGGGCATACAGGGAACATCAGGATTAAAGTTAGCAAAGAAAAAGGTACCCACGAGGAGAGCTCCGATCCAAAATCTACGACATCAATTCACGACTCTGTTGTAGTGGGAGCTCAAGGGCAAACAGGCAACATCAGTATCCAAACAAAAACGAAGGTAGTGATATACTTTGCAGGCTTTGTTTCAGGAGTCATAACGTCACTTTGTGCTAGCGCAATTTGGGCTGGGATCTGTACTATCTGGGAACATACTATAAAACCCCTAATGAACAGATAAGGTAGCTAGGATTTATCTAACTTTGCTACAACACCTCTCTTACTAAGGACCGAATCGATTATGCCCGAATTCATCTCCCTCCTTCCAGTATGGCAGCTGTGGCTCGTCGCCGCACTCATACTCTTCGCCCTTGAGGTCATCACGCCAGGCTTCATCTTGGCCTGCTTCGGTGTGGGGGCCCTTCTGGCTATTATCCCTGCGCTCTTCGGCGGAAGCTGGCTCATCCAAGCGATCTTCTTCGGCGTCGGTAGCCTCCTTGCCCTGTGGCTCCTGAAGCCCCTGATGGCACGCTGGTTCGCTGCCCGCGACACCAAGACGGGTATGGATGCACTCATCGGCCGCAAGGCCTTCGTGAGCGAAGCCATCAAGGTAGGTGATGGTGGTGGCCGCATCGCTGTCGATGGCGATAGCTGGCGTGCTGTCTCCTCCGTCGCCCACGACCTCCCCGCAGGGAGCGAAGTCCGTATCACTGGCTATACCAGCCTCGTCCTTCAGGTCGAGCCTATTCAATAAATCACCTTCATACTCTTCTCTACCATGCCTATTGAGTTCATTATCCCCATCGTCGTCGGTGTCCTGGCTATCGTCACCATCTACCAGGGGCTGTGCATCGTCCAGCAGTCTCAGACGGTCATCATCGAGCGACTCGGCCGCTACTACCGCACGCTGTCCTCTGGGGTGAACATCATCATCCCCTTCATCGACCGTCCACGTCCCATGCGCTGGCGCTACACGCTGCCAGGAGCCAACGGGCAGACCCTTGTGCGCTTCACCGAGATCACGAATATCGACCTGCGTGAGACCGTCTATGACTTCCCCCGCCAGAGCGTCATCACGAAGGATAACGTCGTCACCGAGATCAACGCGATCCTCTACTTCCAGATCGTAGACCCCATGCGTGCAATGTACGAGATCCAGAACCTCCCCGACGCTATCGAGAAGCTCACCCAGACGAGCCTGCGTAACATCATCGGGGAAATGGATCTGGATGAGACGCTCACCAGCCGCGACACCATCAACAACAAGCTCCGCATCATCCTCGACGAGGCTACGAACAAGTGGGGTGTGAAGGTCAACCGCGTCGAGCTGCAGGATATCAACCCTCCCCGCGACATCCGTGACGCTATGGAGAAGCAGATGCGTGCTGAGCGCGACAAGCGTGCGCAGATCCTCAATGCCGAAGGGCAGAAGGAAGCCACGATCCGCGAGTCCGAAGGGCGTATGCAGCAGGCGATCAACCACGCAGAAGGGGAACGCCAAGCTCAGGTGCTCCACGCTAAGGCCGAGGCCGAGGCCAAGCTCCTCACCGCCGAAGCCGAAGCTCAGGCCATCCGCAAGATCGCTCAGGCTGTCGAAGGCTCAGGTGCCAACCCCGCCCAGTACCTCATCGCTGTCCGCTACCTCGAGACCCTCAAGGAGATGACCTCTGGGCAGAACAACAAGACCGTCTACCTCCCCTACGAAGCCTCCGGCGTACTCTCCTCGCTCGGCGGTATCAAGGAGCTCCTCAAGTAACTCTCTCAGACGTCTATCGGGGGATAATAGACCTCAAGGACACTACGTTATATCTATGCCCTGGGGTACGCCCCAGCGTGGTGCTACCCCAGGGCATCCATTATTCATTCATTATCCCAAACTGCTTATGCAACAAGCCTACCCCCGTACTGACAAAGAAAAACTCAATCTTATTGCCCGTACAGTCTTCGAGCGCACACAGCCTCGGCACCAAGAGACGCTTCGTCAGCTGCGCCTCTTAGCTGCGCTCTTCTAAACCACCCCCCTTCCCTCACCCCCCCCTTTCACTCCAGACCCATGAGCAAGAAGCAGGCGATCATATCGCCTTCGCTCCTCTCGGCGAACTTCCTTCGCCTGGAGGAGGACCTGCGCCTCATCAACCAGAGCGAGGCCGACTGGCTCCACATCGACGTCATGGATGGCGTCTTCGTGCCCAATATTTCCTTCGGGTTCCCCATCCTTGAGGCCATCCGCCCCATCATCGAGAAGCCGCTGGATGTGCATCTGATGATCGTAGAGCCTATGAAGTTCGTCCGCGAGCTGGCAGCTCTGAAGGTCGACACGATGAACGTCCACTACGAAGTCAGCCCACACCTACACCGCTCCATCGGTGCGATCAAGGACGCAGGGATGAAGGCCGCAGTGACCCTCAATCCTCACGTACCGGTAGAGCTCCTCGTCGACGTGCTTGCTGACCTCGATATGGTCCTCCTGATGAGCGTCAACCCCGGCTTCGGTGGTCAGAAGTTCATCCCTCAGACGATCGACAAGGTTCAGCGCCTGCGTCGTATGATCGATGAGCGCGGACTCTCTACCCTCATCGAAGTCGACGGCGGAGTGAACGCCTCGACGGGTGCCGCCCTCGTAGAGGCTGGCGCCGACGTCCTCGTGGCAGGGAGCTATGTCTTCTCGCATGAAGACCCCAAGGCCGCTATCCGTAGCCTCAAGGCACTCTCTCGTCCATAGGCTTCGTCTAAGCTACGAGCGGGGACTCATTGCCTCGGTGGTCACGGCCGTGAGCCGTAGCTACACCACCCTCGCCCTCGGTATCCTCCTCCTCGGCTATCTCTCCACAGAGCTCCTCCCCCATAGAGCACTGAGCCTCGGCTTGGCCCTCTGTGGGGGAGGAGCTTTCCTTTATGGGGCGCTCGTCTCCTTCGCCGAAGGCACACGCCTCAGCCACTATGTGGCGCAAGTAGGCCGTACCCGCGCGCTCCGTCTCGGGCTCACACTCCTACTGCTTCTGGCAGCACGCCTCTACTACGCCCACAGCGTCGAGGTGATCACCGAGGTGAGGCTACCACTCCACACACCTCTGCGCGCCGTCCTCACCGAAGAGGAAGAAGTCCAGGACGCCACGCTCCGCCTGCGCATCCGCCTTTTAGGCGAAGGCGATATCCCCACCGCGCTTCTCCAACTCACCTGCAGGCGCCCTGATAGTGCTTCTATACGGGTGGGCGATACCCTTACCCTCGGTCTTGACAGGCTGAGCTATGTCCGTGAATTACCCCATGAGCGGGAGGGCTATGCCCGCTATCTCCTGAGCGAAGGCGTGACTGCCCTTGGTCGTGCCCATATCCTTGCCCACCAGCCGACACCCAGCGGTACGCTCCTTCTCCACGCCCCTACACGCTATGCCCGCAGGCTCCGAGATGGACTTACGGCACGCATCCAAGCAAGTGCACTCAGCCCCTATGCCCAGCATCTCCTCATCGCGATGGCACTCGGCGAGAAGCGTCACGATGCACTCGGCAGGGAGGTCAGTGCGAGCTTCGTGCGGGGCGGTGTAGCGCATCTCTTAGCTGTGAGTGGCTTCCACTTAGCTGTCGTCATCGGGGCGCTGACCTTACTTCTACGATACATACCCTACGTGAGGCGGAGAGACCGACTGCGGTGCGCCCTACTCCTCGCTGCCGCATGGGCCTTCACCCTTCTCACGGGAGCGAGCATCCCTACTCTACGTGCTGCGGGTATGCTCGCGATGTATCTTGGCTTTCGCCTCCTGCGTCGCCCAGTCTGCCTCCTCGAGGTCTTCACCCTGCCCGCCCTCCTTCAGCTCCTCTACGCCCCGATGAGCCTCTTCAGTGCGAGCTTCCTTATGACCTATCTTGCGATCATCAGCATACGTCTCTTCTACCGCCCCATTGAGGGACTACTTGGCGAGCTACGCCACCCCCCTCCTACGCTATCTGTGGGCACTCCTTGCGATGACGCTTGCCGTACAGCCCCTCCTCCTACCACTGAGCCTCTATCTCTTCGGTGAGAGTTCGCTGGCCTTCCTCTGGACGATGCTCCTTGTCGTACCGCTCTCGGCACTCCTCATCCCCACGAGCCTCCTCATCTTCCTCCTTCTCCCTCTCATCGGGACAGCACCGAGCGGACTCCTTGCTCCACTGGAATGGGGCGCAGGGCTGATGCGGGAGGGTGTGGCACTTGCCGAAGGGATCCCTGCACTCATGCTCCACTATCCGCTGGCGCTCGGCGCGCTCCTCCTCTATTACCTTCTCCTTGCCCTTGCCTTCTTCGGCTACCGCCTCTATCGGGAAGAGCTCCCAGCAGTGGCCTACTAATAAAGCATACGCCCCCGCAGACCGACGATGCGTCTGCGGGGGCGTATTGTATATAGGAGATCAGGTGGAGCGCCTTAGTCCTCGTTGATCATACTGAAGAGCTCTTCGGCAGCGGCACGAGGACCGGTCTTTGACTGGCCTTCGACAGCCAGACCGGTGTGCATCTCCCCGACCTTGACGTTCTGCTCGAAGAGCGAGGTGAAGAACTGGCGAATCAGCTGACCTGCCTGCTCCTGCTCCTGCACAGGACCGAAGGGGTTGGCGAAGTACGAGGTGACCAGCCCCTGCTCGGTCGTTGTACCCTTGGCACGACGTGCACCTGCTTCGAAGACCTTGATAGCCTCCTCCATATCGCTGAAGAGGCTGATCTTCTTCTCTACATCCTCGTAGTTATTGGCGTAGAGGAAGTAGTCGACGGGGAAGCCCTTCGAGATCAGCTCGTACGTCGAGATGGGGATGGTCACGCGGGCATTGACCTTATCGGGGTTCGTGTAGATCCCGCGGTCCAGCTGGCTGAAGGCGTAGGTAGGATCGAGGTCGTCGGTGCGGACGAAGGCACCGATCTCCGTACCGTAGGCACGCACCACGCCGTCATCGCCGAGGCGGAGGTAACCCATGTCGTCGAAGATGACGCGCATGTGGCGGATGTACTTTTCGTTGAGCGTGCGGAAGGCTTCGAGGCTTTCGCTCTTCCCAGCACCGCTGTCACCCATGATGATGATATTTGCCTCACGGCCATTCTTCAGGATGATATTGACCATAGCCCCGTGGATGGGGAGGTTGCCACGGCTCATCTGCTTGAGGTTGTGCAGCGTGAGGAGCATCTTCTTCATGTAGCCGAAGTAGTCGATCTCATCGCAGTAGTTGGCGTAGCCGATGAGGATATCGTTCTTCTTGTCCTTGTAGTAGAAGGTGCGCTTCTCTTCGTGACCATCGGGATAGCCGAAGATATAGATCATATCGGGCTTCTTACCGATGTACTCATCTTCCTGCGCCAGCTCGAAGAGGTTGGCCAGCCCAAGGCCGTGGCACATGAAGTCCTTGTGGAAGTAGACGAAGGCCAGGAGATCGCCGACCTTAGCGGGGTATAGGAACCACTCGTCCTCGTTGAGGATCATGTTCGCTACGGGATTCAGCGTATGCTCGCGGAAGATGCCGTCGCGCGTATTCTTCTTCGTGTAGGTGACGTAGGGAGGGTTGATGACGATGGAGTTGATGAAGGGGATCGCAGAGAGGCCCTTATACTCCATGGGGTAGTTCCAAGGGGCATCCATGAGGATAAGCCCAGCGTTGGCCCCAGCGGTCGTCTGGCGGTAGACCTTACTTGCGAAGCCATTGACGACCTCCTTCGTGCGGCGGTAGATCGAGAGGATCAGCTCGTTGAAGAGCTCATAAGCCTGGACGAAGCGGACGTTCTGCACACCATCTCCCTGACGCTGGTTGTGGACGACGGCGATGCGCTCCATACGGCGCCAGTAGTGATAGAGGAGCTCGACGACCTCGAGGAAGAGGTCACGGTCCTTGAAGAAGGGGGCATACTTATTGTTCACCTCGAGGATCTCTTCGACGCTGCAGACGCTCAGTAGGCGGATGACCTCCATGAAGTCACGTATCAGCTCGTCCTCATCGCGGAAGCCCTGGATGAAGGCCTCATAGATGACGGGGTTATCTCTGCGCAGATGGGCGATGAAGGATTCGACGACCCGGCTATAGGCGTAGCTGGTGAGGATCTTACGGCGGTTATCGCAGTACTTCGAGGTAAAGTTGATGATCGCTCTACCACGGTTGAGGGTGAATTCCTGTAACATGTTCTCGATTGGTTTAGAGCGGAGCTACGGCGTGTAGGACCACTACAAATATAGATAAAGTTCCCTAATCAGGGTTTAATCGCAAGCTCTCTGCGAAGCTGGTCGCGGGGAGAGAGGGCGGGGTGAGAGAAGAGGAAGGGGAGCACCACTACGAAGCCCCGTAGATAGAGGTACTGGTAGGTGCTGGATTACGCTCGCTTGTGTAGTACAAACGTACACAGAAGGATGAAGAAATACAAGCCTTTATACCCGCCCAAAGCAAAATACCGAGCAGTAGGTATCTGCCCTCTTACCCGATCCGCTCTCTCACCGAATGATGCGATATGCTGTCTGTCCGCGGCATCTCGTCCCTATCCAGCACTGGGGGATATGCCTCTCCGAAGAGATACACAAGCCCTTCGCTTTATCGCGCGCATTCCTCTTATCCTGCGGAGGGAAAAGTGTCCTTCTCGTGAAGGAAAAAGCATCCTCCCGTAGTGGTTTTCTTCTGTCTATGCACGTAGTCTTAAAGACCAGGCACGTCAATCCAAATATCCACGCACGTAGATATTAGAGCTACGTACGTAGCCCCAACTTATCAGCCCCTCGTCCGCAACTTTTATCCCTACGCGGAGCAACAACCTCATATAGGTGCACCCGCTGACCAATATAGGTGCACACCACCCCTTCGGGGAAAGGGGATACCAGCAAGGGGCTTGCTCATATGCAGCCTACGACGTGCGAAGCTGGGCAACATCCCCTGCTTGGCATACCACAGCACCTCTCGCCCCAAGCCACACACTCACAGATCAGCTAAAAGCAGTCGAGGCGCTGCGGAGTCGGATGACTCGGCAGCGCCTCGATATCTGAAGGGCTCTGCGATGAGAGCTAACTTATCGTGCCTTCGCTACTCTTATCCCTCGAGGGAAAGAGGGCCCTTAGAGGTCTTCTCCTTCTTCAAAGTCGTCGAAATCTGCATCACCTGAGAACTGGATGCAGATGTTCATGGGAACAGAGCTGAGCTTAAACTCCTCAGCAGCGGGTGCTTCATACTGAAGCTTTGAATCGATTCGATTCTATTCATAACTATAATTATATTCTTTCAATCAAAGAGTGGCTCCTTGAGCCCCCAAGTGTCCAGATAAATAACACTATTTCAATCACAAAAGCGATGCCTCGAGGACCATGGAGAGGATACATCTTGTAAATTAACCGGGCGAAAATATAATCAAAGTCGGGTATCTGAGCAATTATTTCTATCTATAGAATGATAAAAAGATACACATTCTAACAATTGACCAGCCCCCTTCGCCCGGGTTATCCCGAGGCAAAGGGGGCTAGTCTTCAATCAGGCGCACCTGTCGCACGCCTGGAGAAGGGGGGCTACTAAAGGGGATCCCCTTCCTCAAAGTCTTCGAAGTCGGCATCACCCAAGAACTGTATGCAGAGATCCAATGGCGGAGAGCTCAGCTTAAAGCAGTCGACCGACGGGGCTTCGTAGTGAAGCTTGTTCGTGGGTGTATTCATACATCACAATGAGATTAAGACAATAGGGAGGTACGCTGGTGATGCCCATGCGAAGGTGAACGGCACGGCTTAGAGGCAATGGCGGAGTGCTCGAAGGGCACGAACTCCCCCCATGGCAAATATTCGCACAAATATATTGAAAACCAATATCATAGCACCACTCCTTGCGCCCCAC
Source organism: Porphyromonas sp. oral taxon 279 str. F0450 (assembly GCF_000292995.1). Taxonomy (NCBI): domain Bacteria; kingdom Pseudomonadati; phylum Bacteroidota; class Bacteroidia; order Bacteroidales; family Porphyromonadaceae; genus Porphyromonas; species Porphyromonas sp. oral taxon 279. The sequence goes on from NZ_ALKJ01000015.1 coordinate 89,838, forward strand.
CCTGTCCATCAGACCGCCCCCTTCTCAGGCAGAGACGGACGCACCTCCTGCACACAGCACCCTCCTCTCCCCACACCCGCCAGGAGCACATCTTCGTGAGGGTAGAAAAGTGACCAGTACTGGTTACTCGCCCCTCCTTATACAAATTCGCTCCCCCATTCCCGAACGAAGCTCTATAGATAGCGTATCACAGACCTCTCTCCCTCACGATGGGAGCCAGCAAACCAGGGTAGGGAAATGCCTTGCAGCCCACCAAGCAGCCCCGACGCAAAAGGCTACTTCGCGGCGAGCCAAAACGAGGGGCTTGGCTCTATCAAAAATAATTCCTAACTTTGCCGAGCAAAAAGGACAGCTCCGTCCTCCTAAACCCTAAGCGGGCCTATAGCTCAGCTGGTTTAGAGCACCTGCCTTACAAGCAGGGGGTCATAGGTTCGAATCCTATTGGGCCCACACCGCCGGGGATCGGGAAGGAGCACACCTTAAGGCACTGCACTTAGGGCCTATAGCTCAGCTGGTTTAGAGCACCTGCCTTACAAGCAGGGGGTCATAGGTTCGAATCCTATTGGGCCCACCTAAGGAACATCCAATGATGTGAATCAATCTGCACGAGCGGTGATCACCGAGAGGCGATCATCGCTCACTTTTTATCCCCACGTGAGGGCGCACTCCTGCACTGCTCGCCCTCTCCCCCGCCCCATACAAAGAGCAAGCCCCAGGCACTCATCGCGAGTGCCTGGGGCTTATTCCTTGTCTATCGCTGAAGCGCTGGAGCGCTCCAGCGACGACGCTGATTACTTGCGGCCGGTAGCCTTAGGAGCGGCAGCAGCTGCAGCCGTAGCCTTGATGCCGAGAGCATCCTTGACAGCCTGCGTCAGGTCGAGAGCGCTGCTTCCCATAGCGAGGAGGGCACCCGACTCGAAGATGTAAGCGCAGCCGTTGGCTTCACAAACCTTGTTGATAGCCGTGGTGACCTTCGTGCGGATAGGAGCCATGAGCTTTTCCTGCTCCTTCTGGATCTCTTCCTGCATCATCTGATAGCTATTCTGCGTGCGAGACTCCATCTCCTGGAGCTCCTGCTGACGGCGCTTCTTGATGACGTCGGTCATAGAGGCTTCTTCCTTCTGATAAGCTTCGAGCTTCACCTTCAGCTCATCCTGCATACGCTTGATCTCAGAGTCGTACTGCTTAGCGAGATCCTGGATCTTCGTGGTAGCAGCCTTGACATCGGGCAGGGCTTCCATGATGGCAGCGGTATTGACGACACCGATCTTCTGCTGAGCGTTAGCAGAGAATGCCAGAGGGAGCATCAGGAGGAGGGAAATGAGGAACTTCTTCATTGTCTTGGGTTATTACGTTTAATTAGTTGATTTGACTATTACTATCGGTCAAGACCGAGGGTCGAGACGACTGCTTCGCTGATATCTAGACCTGGGTCAGCGTAGACGATCTTAGAGGAGGAGCGGTCGATGATGAGCTGGAGGCCACCGCGACGAGCGAGCTCCTTCATAGCGGCCCATACGCGATCCTGAATGGGCTTCATCAGCGACTCGCGCTTCTTGAAGAGCTCCCCTTCGGGACCGAAGTACTTACGCTTGAGCTCATAGGCCTGCTTCTCAAGCGCCACGATAGACTCTTCGCGCTGCTTCTTCTGCTGGGCAGAGAGCAGAGCAGCCTCGCTCTGATAAGACTGGTAGGCCTCCTCAGCCTTCTTCTCGTAGCCAGCGACCTCAGCCTGCCACTTCTTCGACAGGTCTTCGATCTGGCGGTTCATCACCGCATACGAGGGGTCTTTCTTGAGGATGTACTCCATATCGACGAGTGCGATCTTCTGGGCCTTGGCAGCTCCGAGAGGGAGCAGGAGCAGGGCCAGAAGGAAAAGAATCTTCTTCATACTGCAATCTTAGGATTTAGTGTGAGACATCACCTTGGCGCGTAGGCTCTACGCACCGAGGCCTTGACTTATGCCACTACAGGTCACGCCCGAGGACAAAGTGGATGTTGCTACCGCCACGCTCGTTGTAGCCGTTGGGTCGGTCGAAACCATAGCCCCAGTCAAGCCCGAGGAGCCCGATCATAGGCATCATGACACGCACACCGACACCAGCCGAGCGCTTGAGGTCGAAGGGATTGTAGCGGCTGATATCCGACCAAGCATTCCCTGCCTCAGCAAAGCCGAGGACCCAAACGGTAGTCGACTGCTCGAAAATCAGCGGATAGCGGAGCTCGAGCGAAGCCTTCATATACGAGTAGGCGTAGTCGTAGTTAGCCCCAGCGATGGAGCCGTTCTTATACCCGCGCAGCCCGATGGTCTCGTTAAGGTACCCCCCCATCGAAGCGGACATCATATCACCACCCATGTAGTAGGTACCGAAGGGCGAGCGCTTGTACTTGTTGTAGCTATTGATGATACCACCCTCGACGCGCGCCATCAAGACGGGAGTACGCTTGACAGTCGTGGGGTTCATAAGTGGCAGGAAGACCTTACCAGAGTACTTCCACTTGTGATACTCCAGGAAGCGGTATCTATCCGAGAGGGGAAGAGACGGATCGGAGTAGTCCTTCTTATCGAAGAGCGAGTAGGGAGGCGTGAAGCTGACCGAGAAGGAGAAGTCCGAGCCACGACGCGTGTAGACGGGGTTGTCCACGGAGTTGCGGTCGATACGAAGCTCCAGATTGAGGTCATTAGCCGAGCCCTGGTGGTAGTTCTGGAAGGTGTTGTACGTCCAGTTATTGAGTCGATAGTGGGTGAAGTTCAGCGAAGCGGTGAGCTGGAACCAGTTGTCGGGCCAGTTCAGACGGCGACCATTTGCGATGGTCAGACCGAGGATGCTGAGCGACTTATCCGAGTCGTAGGAGTCTTCGTAGAGTGAGCTCTGAGCCTGACGCGTCTGATCGTAGTAGTTGCCATAGCCACCGTAGCCGTAGCCACTATAATAGGGATTGTAGTAGCCCGAACCGTAGTAGTTGCGAGCCTGCCCCGAATAGTAGCGCTGGTCGATAGCCGTCATACGTGAGTAGAAGGCACTTACCGAGAGGAGGTTCGGGCGCTTACCACCAAACCAAGGGTCACTGAAGGAGACGCTGATCTGATTGTAGTAGCGGGCATTCGTCTGACCGTTGATCGAGAGCTTCTGACCGTCCCCCTGAGGGATGATCCCCTTGTACATGCTGGGGCGGAAGAGGTTCTGGATCGAGAAGTTCGTGAAGGTAAAGCCGATCGATCCGATGATACCCGTCTGGCTCCAACCGATAGAGAGGTTCAGCTGGTCATTGCTCTTAGGCGTGAGGTCGTACTCGATGTCTACCGTACCGCTCTGAGGATTGGGCACAGGCTTAGGCACGGACTTCTCCGCGTCGAAGTGACCAAGCTGGTTGAGGATACGGAAGGAGTTCATAAGGTCCTCCTTACTGAAGAGCACACCAGGCTTCGTGTAGAGCTCACGGCGCACGACATCTTCATAGACGATGTCATTACCGCGGATCTTCACCTTATCGATGGTCGCCTGAGGCCCTTCGGTGACACGCACTTCGAGGGAGACGGAGTCGCCCACGATGTTGGTCTCCACGGGATCGACGCCAGCGAAGATATAGCCATTATTATAGTAGAGGTTGCTGACAGCATCCTCATCTATGGAGAGACGGTTCTCGAGGCGCTTCTGGTCGTAGACGTCCCCTGGGCGGATAGCCAGGAGCTGCGAGAGCAGCTCGGAGGGGTACTTCGTGTTCCCGACGAAGCGGATATCCTTGATATAGTACTTCTGCCCTTCGTTGACCTTGAGGTAGATGTCTACCTTGCGGGTACCAGGGACGGGTACGATGCTATCGCTCACCAGCTCGGCGTCACGATAGCCCGCAGCCTGGTAGCGCTTGATGAGGTTCTGCAAGTCCTCCTTGTAGTCTGCATCGACGAACTTCTTTTGCTTGAAGATCTTCAGCAGCGAAGACAGACCACGGCCACGCGAGAGTGCGAAGCCTTCGTTCGTCTTCCCCATCGCCATACGTAGCTGGTAGTCCGTGAGGGAGCTATTCCCCTCAAAGTAGATGTCACGCACCTTGGTCTTGCCGCTGCGGTCGATGTCGAGGGTGAGGTTCACATAGCCAGGCTGGCCAGGAGCCTCAGTCTCCTTGATAGTCATCTTCATCTCGCGGAAGCCCTTCTCATCGTAGTACTTCTTGACGAGCTGGCGGGCACGGTCGAGGGTGTTGGGAGAGATGAGTGCACCCCTCTTCAGGCCCGTGCGCTTCTCGAGCTCCTCACGATCCCCCTTAGAGACACCCGTGAAGGTAGCCTCGGAGAGACGTGGACGCTCGGTCAGGGCGATCTCCAGGAAGACCTTATCCCCCTCGTACTTATTGATGAGGACGCGGACATTGGAGAAGTAACCCGACTGGAGGAAGCGGTTCACCGCAGAGGTCAGTGCGGCCCCTGGGATCTGGATCTCATCCCCCACATTGAGGCCAGAAAGGCTGCTCAGGACGAAGTCATCATAGCTCGTCGAGCCCGTGATCTTGACCTCAGCGATGGTCTTCGTCACGGGGCGCTCGTAGCTGATGGAGGGTGCGATGACGACCGACGAAGTGGTCTTCGTCGTGTCAGCGGCCAGCTGAGGGGCGGTATGGGGTGCGGCTTCCACTGCACCTGCCGACAGGAGTGCGGCAAGGAGTAGGAGTGCGGGGATTCTCTGCATAGGATCTTATTATCGTCGTGCTGGAGTGGCCTTAGCGAAGGCTAATCCTCCAGTTGTATTTGTTCGCTTATCTTGCCAAAGCGGCGCTCACGTGCCGTGTAAGCCTCGAGGGCTTCACGCAGGGCCTCACGGCCGAAGTCGGGCCAGTAGACCGAAGAGAAGAAGAGCTCAGCATAGGCAGCCTGCCACAGCAGGTAGTTGCTGATACGCTCCTCGCCCCCCGTACGGATCAGGAGGTCGGGATCGGGGAAGGCAGCCGTGTCGAGGTGAGCTGAGATGGTCTCCTCGGTAAGGCTGTCCGCCGAGAGGTGACCTTCGGCGACCTCACGGGCTATCTGGGTGGTGGCACGCAGGATCTCGTCGCGCGAGGAATAGCTGAGGGCCACGACGAGCGTGATGCGCTCACAGGCAGCCGTCGCCTGGATACTCTCACGGAGGGCCTGCTGAGCGGCCTCGGGTAGACGACTAAGATTGCCAATGGCCTCCAAACGCACCCCTTCCTCGATGAGGCTTGGCGTCTCGGAGTGAATCGCCGAGACAAGCAGGCTCATCAGGGCATCAACCTCCTCCTGAGGGCGGGACCAATTCTCCGTACTGAAGGCGTAGACCGTCAGATAGCGGATACCGAACTCTGCCGCAGCACGCAGGGTCGCTCTCAGAGCGTCCTGGCCACGGATGTGCCCGTCGGTACGGGGCAGTCCACGCTGCTTGGCCCAGCGGCCGTTCCCATCCATGATGATAGCCACGTGCTCAGGGATGCGGAGCTCCGTGGAGGGCGCAGAGGGCTGGGGGGACATTGTCGTTGACACGTTATTCTTATCGTCTTATTAGGCCAGAGGCTATGCCCCTAACCTTATACAAATATAGCTATATCTTTTAGTCACAGCTGTACCGCCGCTGTGGCGAGAGGCTGTAGTGCACCCCGACGGACCAGTAGCCGTAGCTATCATGGCCCTTGAGGCTACGACCTCCGTCGAGTCCAAAGGGGTCAGCCATCCAGCTTACCGAAGGCTCGAGCCCCTCCAGTCGGTCGGAGAACGTGCGGCGCAGCGACCAGCTTGCCGTGAGTCCCCAGCGCGGGCTGAGGCGCAGCTTCAGTCCGAGACGGGCATACACACCTGGCAAGAGCTGTAGACGATGATCACTCATCCCGCCTGCGAGCCCCAGACCTGCCCCGAGGAAGGGCGTCCAAGAGCGTGTGCCGAGGTAGCGCTCGCGTGCGCTGTAGGGGAAGAAGTTGAACTCTCCTCCGAGAGCTAAGTCCAGCAGGGTGCGATGGAACTCACGGCTCCCTACGGCCGATGAGGGGAAGGCATCAGCGGCATAGTCCGCCTTACCACGCAGCCCTCTTAGGGCAAGCTCCCCCATAAGCGCCCAGCGCAGCGACACAGGGCGTCTAAGCTCTAACGCTATCCCCAGTGCTTGTGGTGCGATGAGTCCCCGACGTCCGATATCCCCGAGATAGTAGCTTGAGGAGACGCTCCCTCCCAGTTCGTAGCGATAATCCTGCGCAGTGAGGCGAGCCGTGAGGCCTACCAAGAGGAGGACTAAGCCGAGCGGGCGGAGCATACGGCCGAGGGGCGGGGTGGGGCTATTCGGTGACAGTCTTCAGACCACCGAACTTCCCGACGAAGAGCTTTGCAGACTCTCCAGCGGTCTTAGCCCCACGCAGGAGGTAGACCGTCTCGCCATCCGATGAGGGGAAGGCGACGAGGGGATAACCAGCGAAGTCCGTGCGGTTCAGCCCCGTGAAGGCTACCGTACGAGCCTCCTGCCACGTAGCACCACGGTCATCCGAGATATAGAGCTCCAGCGTCGACGCCGTTGATATGAAGCGATAGATACGCTTCTGCGACTCGACATAGGCCTGGCTCTGTGAGACAGCACTGACGCCGGCCTGGATCTTACCGCCGACGATGAGCCAAGCGGTACCGTTGGTCGTCGCCCAAAGGTTGGGGCTTGCCTTGCCGTCAGCCGTGCGGCCACCCGACACATAGAGGGCAGCGCCGTCGTAGCTGCTACCGGTGAGCTCATAGCTCAGCGTACTGCCGGCCGTGGGGAAGGACGTGCTGGGCGTCTCTCCGATCGTGGAGATCGTACCCGCAGATATGTTGTAGCCAAGGAAGGTCGTCGCACCTGCCGCAGTCTTCCCTACGAGAGCGAGTGTGGGCTTACCATCGACAGAGAGCCCGCCGAGGAGCGTCTGAGGTGTAGCCGTCGTGGGGAAGGCCTTCGCGGTGAACGCCGTACCGAGTGCCGAAGCCTCATAGAGGCGCGAGCCGCTCGTCGTAGCGTAGAGCTTGCCTCCATAGGTGAGGAGCGAGCTGAGACGCTCACCCGAGCCGAGGCCCGTGAGGCTGGAGGTCGTCCAAGCCCCCGTAGGAGTAGTGAAGCTGCTCACCGCATTCGTCCCGTCAGCCTTGACGTAGTAGAGCGCACCGCTATTGCCCGAGAGCTCGACCTGTGAGAAGGTGGAGCTGAAGGCGGGAAGTCCCGTCACGGAGGCCTCTGACCAAGCGAAGGCATGGGGATCCTGCTGATAGCGCTTGAAGGTCACCTTATAGGTATAGGTGTTCGTCGAGGTGCCTCTACCAGCCGTCGTGATACGCAGCTGGATACCCTTCAGAAGGTCGCTGCTCTTGAAGGTCTGCTTAGCATCCTTCCACGTCACCTTCGTGCCGTCAGCGAGGATGACCTCTACGGTCGCATTGGTGGCTGCCTTCGACAGGCGCAGGTGCACATTGTAGTCGGCACTGCTATAGGGGAGCGCCTGAATATTGTAGATCGCCCCAGTAGCCGTATTGCGGATGACGAAGGGGATAGCAGACACAGCCTCCTTGAGCGTAGCCTCATCGGTCGAGAGGGCGAAGGCCGTGATCTGGTTGTCGTAGATCTGGAAGTCCTCCAGCTCTACCTGCTTACTCTTACAGCTTGTCGTACCGAGCGTGAGTGCCAGAAGGCCCAGGGCTGCGGGGACAAGGGTAGTGATACGTCTCATTGCTTCTATATATATGGAGCGACAGATACTTGCTCGGATCATCAGAGCTATGCGGAGCGCCTGACTCTAAAGCCTACTTCGCACTATAACTCTAAGTCGCAAAGGTATAAAGAATAACGCAAGTCTCGTGCGCGCAGGTATCCAGCGCACGGACTTGCGTCTAAGTCACGGCCCAAGCAGGGGCTACAAGCCATTAGCGAAGCACATACTACGCGCTCCGATGATAGGGATTCAGTAGCTGATTTTATCAGCGGAGCAAGGCACGGAGTAGTACCCTACTCTCCTTTCTCCATCGTCCCTCCTCAATCGGATTCTACTGCATAGCGCCCACCTTCTTTACTCGTACGGTAGGAAAGCCACTCCAGATGTAGGCCCAACTTCTTCAAGCGGCGACTCTGCTCCAAGGCCTCCTCACTCACAGCCGAAGGCACATTCTCCGCACAAGGGATATAGCCACGAGTATTCAAGAGCACAGGGTGCAGGGCCTCGGGGTTGATGGCATCACGAGGAGCCGTATAGTAGAGGCCAAAGACATTTAACTGACAGTAGCGTGTGTGGAACACTGGATAGACCCGAATACCCTCGCTCGTCACCCGCACGATATAGATCTGCTTGGGTAGACACCTGAGGTCATAAGTGTAGTCACGCACCAGCTGATCCAAGTGCTTCATCGAGGTAAACTTCACTCCACGAAGCCACTCTTGCGAACGCTCTACGGGCTCCTCCTTCACATAGAAGGCAAGAAGACGCGGATTGGCACCCGAATAAAGTTCGTCATCAAATGAAGCATAGTAGTAGCGGAAAGCTGGATAGGCAGCAGAGTCCTGTCCCCCACGCCAAGCCGGAGCGAGGAACTCCCACCCGGCGTTAATCATCTCCTTCGGACCACGCTTGCGTGCCTCCTCAAGGAGATCGCCCAAAGATTTGCGACTCCACTGGCGACTCTCTTGGTAGTGGTCGAGGAGATAGATCGTATCGGGGAGAGAGGTAATGCCCTTGCGCTTACGATTCGCAGCAAACTCTTCATCAGAGGGAGGCGACGAGACGTATGCAGGATCGCACTTATCCTCGGTATGATATCCCCCATCTTCATAGCATATATAGTAGCTAAGCCAGGGCACAGTAAGATTATGCGTCCTCAAGCGACGGCACTGGCCGAAGGCTTCTTCACACGCTGCCACCGAGGAGGCGCCCTCCGTACCTGGGGCAGCTGTTCTATCCCAGAAACCCACGACCTGCAAGGATTCAGGATTAATTGGAGCACCACCTTTGCTCAGCACACAGTAGTTCGAGCCCCCTCGACTACATGCCGTGTGGAATACCGAATACAGCCGAACAGAGCCACCCGTCACCCGCACAATATAGATTTGCTTAGGCAAGCGACTGACATCACTCTTCTCGTAGTCCACCAGCTGATCAAGGCGATTCATCGGGGTAAACTTCACCCCACGAAGCCATTCTTTCGAGCGATCCACAGGCTCCTCCTTCACATAGAAGGCAAGGAGACGCGGTATGGCATGCGAATAAAGTTCGTCATGAAACGAGGCATAGTAGTAGCGGAAGGCGGGATAGCTCGCAGAGTCCTGCACCCCGCGCCAAGCGGGAGCGAGGAACTCCCACCCGGCATTAATCATCTCCTTAGCCTTACGCTTCACCTTAATAGCGCGCTTGATCTTATCAAGATCGCGCATCCAGTGCCGGCTCTCTTGATAGTGGTCCAGCAGATAGACCGTATCGGGGAGAGCTGGGAGAGGAGCGGCTGCCCGACGCTTACGCTGTGCCGCGAGAGGTAGCACAGTAAGGAGTATAAGGAGGCCAAGGAGCGGCAAGCGATGCCGACGAGGAGTATGACAGGTCATCATACGGAGCGGTATTGCGGAGTTAGCGTAGTCTGTGCTGCGTGGTATGAAGCCTTGCGTTTGGAAGGGCAACGACTTCATCCTCAAAGGTAATGATTTTCTCCACCAAACAAGACGGCCAGCCAAGCCGCCCAAGGCTATAGTATCCAGTCACTTTACGCCCACTCATCCGAAGGCGTACAAAGCAGACTTATCGAGGGAGCGGAGTGGAGCAATAGTCGTTCGATGTCAGACCAATAGTCGTATCGGGTACGGACGAGTAGTGGTTTGCATACCAAACGAATAGTGGTTTTTCTCTATCTACGCACGTAGTCTTAAAGACCAGGTACGTCAGTCCAAATATCCACGTACGTAAATATTAGAGCCACGTACGTAGCCCAAACTCATCTACCACTCGTCCGCAACTTTTATCCCTACGCGGAGCAACAACCTAATAGAGGTCACTTCACAAAGCTATATAGCTTCGCACCAAAAGCTATATGGAACCATTGCGCAAAGGCACTAAGAATGAAGACATAAAGAGGGCCCGTAGAGCGAATCATCTACGGGCCCTCTCGTGTAATAGGAGCCTATCGGCAAGCAGTCAAGTGGCCGACTGCGATCGTATCACCACCCCCAGCGAAGGAGCGTACGGCGGTAGAGTGCCAGCGCAATGCGGCGGAGCGTGTCATTCTCGGGCCAGAGGCGCTCATAGCGCCACCAGAGCTTGTCCCCGACTTTGATGACCTGCTTGCCACGGTGGACTGTCGTCACTTCGGCCAAGATTTCCTCCTGGGTACACTGCTCACGCTGGTAGGGATTGCCGTCGCCACGCAGGGTGAAGACGCCTCCGTCGATACGCACGATGCGGTGCACCAGATAGCCACGGGCGATGCGCGCCAGGACAACGCGCCCCATCTGATAGGAGTCTTCGGTGAGAGGTGAGAGGACGATCTGATCCTTTCCCCCACGGATGAAGGGACGCATACTCGAGCCACGAGGCAGGAGACGAGGGCGCTTGCCCTCAGCGATGCGGCTAAGGATCTCGGCGAAGAAGAGCTCCTTGTGTATCAGCAGCTCGCGGCGCATAGATGTCGGCTGGGGAGAGTGCCCCATACTAAGAGGCGGATTGAGCGAGGAGTGCTTCGGTCAGGCGCACCGCCGCTTCGTCAGGACGGCAGTCGAGGCGGTACACGGGTACGCGCTCCAGCACGTCGGCGACGGTATCAAAGGTAGCCAGATGACGGACCTTATCCGAGTGGAGGAAGGCCGAGGAGGAGTAGATCGAGTCGAAGCTATCACGGCCACGGAGCTTGGTGAGCTTGTTCTCAGAGCTCTGATAGAGATGAACGAAGGCGACGACATGTGCCGAAGCATTGTGGTAGCAAGGTGTGCTGCCACTCCATGGGCAGCCGTAGACGCGCACTTCGCCGTCGTCATTGATACGCACGATGGGCTCGTCGTCATTGAGGAGACGCGCACCAGGGACGAACTGGCGCCACAGACGGCTATGCGTGCTCTTACCCGTACCGCTGACCCCGAGGAAGATCAGGGCACGACCATTCAGCTCGGTGACCGAAGCATGGACCTTGAGCATGTGCTTAGGTGCGATGGCCACACCGTAGGCGATCATGATCAAGCGGTTGATGAAGAAGAATGCCGAGGGGTCATTGAGCAAGACATCTGAGCGCACCTCCTTCCAGCCACGATCGACCTCGATAGCATGGGAACCTTGGCGCGTAGCGATCTCGAGACGGCGCCGGCCATCGACGAGCTTGTACACACGGGCACGTACGCCCTCGGAGAGCTTATCTTCGAGGAGGGTCTTGGGCTGGTCTGACGAGAGGCTCTCGCCCCCACGGAAGGTAAAGAGTGGTTCACAGCCATCGGGAAGCTCGGGCACCAGGAAGGGCTCGTAGTTGGGGAGGAGTTCACGGGTAGCCTCGGCCGATGGGGTATAGAGCAGGATATACTCTTCAGCGATGCGATAGATGAGTTGTTCGTCCATAGTGATGTAGAATTTATTAGCTATGAGCAGGAGTATAGCGCTTCATAGCGAGGAAGAGTCGAGGGGCGGTGAGGAAGAGCGTACGACGGAAGCGCTCTCCAAGGGGTGCCGCAGGGTAACGAAGGCCCCGAAGGCGGCGGGTGTAGGGGCGAAGGGCTTCGAGAAGCCCAGGAGCCTCCTTCTCGTGGCGCATAGCCCACAGCGAGAAGATCAGGAGGCGGCGGTAGAGCGTCTCATGCAGGAGCGGCAGGGCCTCGGGCGAGGTCGCCCCAATGGGAGCCTCGAGGTCCAGGAGATTCTCAAAGAGGTAGATAAGGCGCTTGTCATAGACCTCGGTAATGCTCCCCGCACGGGCCACGCGGTAGCAGTAGCCGAACCAAGAGAGGTAGCGGTAGCGTGTAGCACGCGTAAGTGCCTCAAAGATAAAGGGAGTGTCTTCGTAGGGGCGCCCCACAGGGAAGCGCAGTGCCCCCATCGTAGCGGTGCGGAAGATCTTCCCCCAAGCCATCCCCGTGACACCGGAGAGGGCTGCGAGGCTTTGGAGGGCTTCCTGTGAAGAGAGTTCCCTCCCAGCAGCCAGCACCAGGCGCTCAGCGCCCGTGCGGCAGTTGATCTCGGTATAGCCGAGCTCGAGGATATCAATGAGCGGGTTCGCCGACAGGACATTCATCGGCTGCTCCAGGGCATCCTCGGGCAGCCAGTCGTCAGAGTCCACGCAGACGAAGAAGTCCCCACGCATCACGTCCATAGCAGCGTTGCGCGCTGCGGAGAGCCCCGCATTCGCCTGATGGATGAGGCGAATACGAGCATCACGCTCGGCATAGGTATCACAGATCGCCCCACTACCATCGGTAGAGCCGTCATCGACGACGATCACCTCCAGCGCCGTATAGGACTGGCCGAGGATTGAGTCGAGGCACTGCTCGAGGTAGGGCGCTACGTTGTAGACGGGGACTATGACCGAGAGAAGCGGCGTGGGTAGACTCATTGAATAAGATAGGTGAAGGGGCTCCCTAAGGCTCACCCTTCGGCTACTCAGAGTAGAGTAGCAAGGAGTATGAGAGAGCCCACCCCCGTCCTCTTGGATGGGGTGGGCTCTTATGAAGATTAGCGGAGGCCTAAGCGGCGCAGAAGACCCTTTTTCTTCTTCTTGTTGCCGTAGCCGTAGCCGTAGCCATAACCGTAGCCGTAACCATAGCCGTAGCCATAGCCGTGACCACTCTCAGTAGCACCGTTGAGGACGATCGACATATTCGTCAGGATGTTCTCATCATAGAGGTGCTGCAGCTCAGGTAGAGCACGGCGGTCGAGACGGCCTGCGCGCAGGACGAAGATCGTCAGGTCGGCGATACGGTTGGCGATAGCTGCGTCAGCTACGCTACCGAAGGGCACGTTGTCGAAGAGGACGAAGTCAAACTGCTCAGCGAGCTTCGCAGCCAACTCATCAAGACGCTCTCCGAGAAGAAGCTCAGCAGGGTTGGGAGGTACCGCACCCGAGGTGATGACCTGAAGCTTCGGCGCATTGGGATCCTTGCGGAGGATCTGATCAAGGCGTACGTCGGGGTTAGAGAGATACTCGGTAGCCCCCATACCAGCCAGACCGATACGACGCGAGAGCGTACCCTTACGGAGGTCAAGGTCGACGAGGACGACGCTGTGACCAGCGAAGGTGAGCGTCTGAGCGAGGTTGTATGATACGTATGACTTACCAGCCGATTCCCCGAAGGAGGTGAAGATAACCTTCTTCGCTTTCTTACCTCCGGTGCCGATCATGAAGCGCATATTCTCACGCAGGACACGGAAGGCCTCGGAAGTCTCGTCGCTACCCTGCTCGCGTACACCGCGAGGCTGAGCCTTCTTACCTCCACGCTTCTCTTCCTTGGGAATATCACCAAGGAAGGGGATCGAGACGCGGTCCATAACGTCCTTACGCGAGCGCACCTTATTGTCAGCCAGCAGACGGATGATGAGATAGACCGAGGGAAGGACAAGACCTATGAGGATCGCAATAAGGGCGACACGCAGCGCGTTGGGGCTGACGGGCTTTGAGGGAGCATCGTCCATATCAAGCACGTAGGCACTATCCTGCGTCATAGCCTGACGAAGAGCGTACTCCTCACGCTTGTTCAGCAGCTCCGTATAGAGGCGCTGACGGATCTCCAGACGACGATCAATATCAGCCTTTTCGCGACCCTGGTTAGATACCTCGGGGAGCTTAGAGAGGAGGCTTGACTGCTGACCCTGAGTATCCTTGAGGCGCATACGCAGTACAGCAGCCTGCTGGTTGAGGCTTTCGATAGCATTCTTTCGCAGCTGAGAGAGTGCGTTGTCGTACTCGGTGATGACAGGATTCTCCGTGCTACCACCAGCACCTTCGACGAGCTTATCGCGCTGCGACTTGAGCTGGTTGTACTGAGCGATATAACCATCCAGCGCCTGATCGGGTACCCCGACGTTCAGCGGGAGGTAACCGTTCTTACGGTGCGAGTTGGAGAACTCAGAGAGCATATAGGAGATGAGCTTCAGCTGGGTCTCAATCTGTAAGGCCTCTGCTTCGCTCTCGAGAGAACGCGAATTATAGACACCGACCTTACCTTCAAAGTCAAGGGTACGGTTGTTCATAAGGAAGCGCTCCATATCCCCTTCGACAAGACCAAGCTCCTTGCCGAGAGCAGCAAGACGCTCATTGACGAAGTCAGCGGTGTTCTTAGACACCTGATTACGCATATCCATCTCCTCCTGATTGTAGGCCGAGACCTGAGCGAGGAGGATATCAAGAGCACGCTTCTTCGTACGGTCCTGCAGACGGAGGGTTAACGTAGATGCACGGTTCTCTGGTTCAGCAACAAGAATCGCGTGCTGGTAATAACGCACCATCTGAGTGAATGGCATACGATTAACTTCAATGTGCTTATACTCCCAAGGGGTATTGAAGTTCTGATGAGGCTCAATAATGAAGCGCTCATCGCCCAGCTGCACTGGGACGTTAAGTGGCACCACCTGGCTCTTACCCGTGTGTACAGGAGTGACACGCACATGGCCTGCATCTTGGAAGGCTACCTCGTAGACACTCTTGCGCTCTGTCGTATCAAGAAACTTCATCGAGAATGGAGCATCGGAGTAGAGCTCAAGGGTGCGTAAGCCACTCTTCACATTATAGAAGACGTTGGCATTGGCCATCTTGACCGTACGCTCAAGGACGCGACGAGATACCAGCTGTACATGCTCATTGTCCATATTGAGACGAGCAGCACGGGCATAGCGTAGCATTTCTGTATCCATCATCGCACGCTGGGAAGCATCCTTAATAAAGATCTTCACCGAAGACTCATAGACATAGGGCTGCTTGGCATTTCGATAGAGAGCTACCGCCAGTACCACTCCGACGCTTAACAGATACAGCCACCAAAAGCGAAGGAGGTAGAAGAAAATATCAAGCAGATTGACCTCCGCTGCCTTTTCACCAGCCTGATTTGACCGATTCGTTTGTGTAGACATAGGGCTTATGGACTAACGCTTGAAGAGGGCAATAAGGGCGGCAGCAGAAAGTGCCGTCGAGAGAGCCGTCGTCACATACCCGAGGGTCGTGAGGACCTTCTGCTCGGTATCACGCTTACGATAGCGGTACTCGGCATAGATAATATCATTCTGCTGGAGGTAGAAGGCGGGCGACTCGAAGATATTCTTTGACTGCATGTCGAGTCGGTAGTAGACATACTCATTGCCCACGCGGCGAATGACATTGAGCTTGCCGAAGTCAGCCTGCTCAGAGAGCCCTCCGACCGTAGCGATAAGCTCAAGGATATTCGTTTGAGCATTATCTAGGTGGAAGGAACCACGATCGGTGATAGCCGCACTTGCAGCACTCTGATTTAATCCCTCGAAAGCCCCAAGGAGGTAAACGCGGAGGTTAGCAAACTTCGTGATGACGTGAGCATCCGTCAGGTAGCGACCAGCCGTGAGCTTGGTACGAATCACTTCACTCACCTGCTCTAAGCTAAGCCCCAAGACGGGAACATTCCCGATGATAGGAAACTGAATATTCCCCTGCGCATCGACCAAGTAAGAGGAGCTGGTATCAGCGGGAGCTACATTCGTCGTGTTCAGGGAAATACCACCAACAACGGTGGTAGGAGCAGTAGCCTGAGCCACCTGACGGGTATTGAAGGGGACCGTCAGCTCAGGGTTACGTATGCTCGTCACGAGGATACGGAGCTTATCGCCCTTCTGCACAACGATGCCAGTGTCATGCTTGACACCATAGGCCTTGGCGATCTCAATATCCTGCAGGTAATTCGTCTTCTTTGCCGAATCACAAGAGGAGAGCGCACAGAGCGAGAGGACACCGAGGGCTAGTGTCCAGGCATGAGAGAGTCTCTTGATCATTATCATAGGGGTATATTACTCAGAATTTCTTACCAAATATAATAGAAAAGGCTGTAAGGAAGATAATCTTAACGTCCGTAAAGAGCGAATAGTTATCCAGATACTTGAGGTCGAGACGCAGGCGCTCCAGCATCTTCTCAATGGTGTCTGTATATCCATTGTAAAGAGTAGCATAGGAGAAGAGCCCTGGACGGACCGCATAGAGACGAACGTAGTCAGGGTTACGCTCCATAATCTGGTCAATGAAGAACTGGCGCTCGGGACGAGGTCCGACAAACGACATCTCCCCCTTGATTACATTCCAGAGCTGGGGGAATTCATCGAGATGGTGAGCGCGAATGAACGCACCAACCTTCGTCAGACGACTATCCCCATCGGTGAAGAGCTGAGGACGATTCCCAGCCTCTGCATCCATACGCATAGAGCGGAACTTATATAGCGTGAAGGGCTTACCCTTGTAGCCAATACGTTCCTGGCGATATATGACATCCCCCTTGGAGTCTTCCCACTTGATAAGCAGGGCGATCAGAGCGATCAGGGGGGAGAAGAAGATCAGCGAAACCAAGGCTAAGGTAAAGTCAAAGGCGCGCTTGATGATGCGTTCGAAAGTATTCATTACTCGATCTATTTTGAAGGATTTAGGAGTTCGGTATAGATATTGATCAGACTATTGATCATCTCATCTTTAGTAAAGACATCATAGAAGCGACGACGAGCACCCTTGCTATAGGTCTTCCAAAGCTCTGGATCATCACATATCTTATGGATAGCCTCTGCCAAGGCTGGTGCATCCTCGACTGGGACATTGATCCCAGAGACCCCGTCTTCATTGACCCAAGAAACCCCTGATTCGGGAATCTTTGTCGCCACGACAGGACGGGAGAGAGACATTGCTTCGACCAAAACAATGGCATAAGCCTCCGTTTTGATCGTAGAGCTGAGGCAGAAGACATCACAAGCTGCAAAGTAGGCTGGCTTGAGCTTATCTGAGATAAAGCCAAGGAACTTTACTCGCTCTTGCAAGCCAAGCTTCTCGGTCTGGGCCAAAAGCTCTGCACGCAAGGGACCATCCCCTCCAATGAGTAGGACATAGTCATCGCTAAGATGCGTCATAGCCTCAATCAGATGGTGGTATCCCTTATAAGGGACAAGGCGTCCCATATTGAAGATAATCTTCTTACCTGGATATTGCGCACGTATTGCCTCAATCTCATCCGAGAGCCAAGGATAGGGATCTACGCCGATTGGGAGAAAGGACGTTTTCTCCTGTACCTTACGGAGGAAGGGTGACTCCTCCACATAGACTGGCGTTGTACCCAAGATCAGATCAGCACGACGAATCAGCCAGCTCTGGAAAGGCGAGAAGAAGCGTAGCAGGAACTTCTGCTTTAGGATATCACTGTGCCAGTGTAAGACCACCTTCCCTCGGTATCCAGAAAAGAAGAGGGCCAATGTAGCCATAGGATCAGGATGGTGTACATGGATGATATCATATTCCGAACAGATACGCCGAAGGCGGAAGATCATCTCGGGAGAGATCATCGTCGCAGCCAGCTTTGTCAGAGTCTTTGTACGAAAGATTCGTGACTCCTCAGAGAAGACGATATCAGTCGTCTCCCCATTATGTGAGGCACAGAGCATATCTGAGGCAAAGCCTCGCTCAGCAAGGCCCTCAGTGAAGATCTCCATAACCTTCTCCACTCCACCTTTGATGGGGTAGAACTTACCAAGTTGTAGAACTTTCATCTTACAATATCTTGTGCCTAAGGAGTAGGCTGGGTAAAGCTATTTGGTTGGGTAGCACCATCGTTCGACAGGAGGAGCTCAAAGAGCTCTGCCCATGATCGTGCACTAGGGGCCTGCAAGGGACGCTGTGGGACAGGCTGTAGCTGAGTATGATCTCCTCGAAGAACTCGCTCCATAGCATCAGCTAAGGCTACGGCAGAGCTCGGATCAAAGAACCCCACAGCACTAGCACCGGCTGCTGTCTCGTGAGCAAATGGGAGGTCCGACAAGAGCATTGGCCGATCATAGGGAAGGAATTCCGAGATTGGGAGTCCCCAAGTTTCAATCCTTGAAGGGAAGACCAGGCAGTCTGTACTGGCATAAGTATCCTGGAGCTTATCGCGGGACATAAATCCAGCAAAATCAAGGCTACTTACATCGCCCCACGTAGAGTGAAGCCACTGTGCATACTTATTTTCTGTCCCATCAATGGTGAGGACCGTACGGAAGGTTCCCACTCCTACACGCTGCTCCAGAATACGGGTAGCCTCGGTAAGAAGCTCAAAGTTCTTATGCGCATCAGCTGTCGCAGCAAAGAGGAATGTGAACTGATGACTGTCTGACGGAATCGTAGACTCCTTGGGTGGCAGTTGCTCTCGCTGAGGTGGCGCTACGATGAAGCGATCTTCCGAAAGGCCAAACATCTTGCTAAAGCCCTCTCTCAACCACTGTTGCTGGACGATCAGGTAGCGATTACGACGTATTCCAATTTGGTAGGCGAATCGGGTAAACATCGCAAAGAGAGGGATCTTCTTATCGAAGCGAAAGTCTCTCAGTCTCCATCGAAGGAATGGGAAAGAGGTCTGGCAGTAGACAGCCTGACGATGAGCTTGAACCCGTGGAGTCGTATCGTGCAGGGAAAGCCACAAGTCTATTGATCCCAGCTCTCGAGAGATTTTTCCCATAGTCACATACTCACACCAGAGGCGCTTCCCCCACCCATCGATTGCCCAGGGTAACTCAATATACTGGATGTTGGGGTAGTCTGCGAGCTCCTGCTTGTGCACCAAAGCCGTGACATGATAACCGTGCTCAGGAGCCCATTCTGACAGGAAAGCGAGGCACTGACGAAGGATCGTCAATGTCCCCCCCTTGCGGAGATTGACTGCGGAGATAACGATCTGCTTCATACCGAAGAGGATTTATTGGGGACAAGTGATGAGAAGAGGTCCAGCCACTGCCCCATCACAGCATCTACTTCATAGCGAGCAGATGCCTTACGAGCATTAGCTCCCATTCGGACGCGCTCAGCCTCCGAATCCATCAGCTGACGGAGGGCTGTGAGGAAGCCTTCATCATCCCCCTGAGAGATGAGATAGCCATCTTCTCCTGGATGAATCACATCCTTGGGGCCACAGGGACAAGCAAACGAAACAATTGGAAGCCCCATATGCTGCGCTTCAATAAGGACCATAGGGAGCCCCTCATAGCGAGAGGTCATCGCATAGATTGACGCACTTTGGTATACATCCTTCATCTGATGAGTTGGCTTAGCCAGCGTGACAGACGAGGAAAGGCCGAGACGATTCACCTGCAACTCAAGCTCTGGTCTCAGAGCTCCATCCCCATAGATTTCAAGCGACCAGTCTGGATATGCAGGTGCAATACACGCCCAGATATCAAGCAACTTAGAGAAGTTCTTCTGGAAATCATAGCGTCCAACAGCAATAACCTTGTGTGAGGTACAAGGTGAAGTCTCTTCAGACACAAAAGGCAGAGGATTCGGAATTACTCGAATATTGGGTAGCGCTCCCCAGTAGCCAGCATCTTCCTCAGTCAATACTACAAAGCTATCATAAGGTCTCACCGTACGCTCGTCAAGCTTTGTGCGAAGGATGTCAACGAGACGCCATAGACCAGTGCGACCATATTGTAGGCGCTTTAACTTTGAGAAGTGGTATTCTAAGACCTTGCGACTACCATCCTTCATCTGGGGAAGAAGTGTCGCATCCTCCCCAAACATCGAGACAACGATATCCGCACGGAGCTGCCCCAAGAGTTCGCTCAAACGTTGACGATGAAGACGCTTCTTCTTGGGATAAGCCGAGAGCTTAGCCAAGATCCCTTGACCATTGTTCTCGTCATAATTAATGCCGAGGTCATATTGCTTGACTGAACCTTCAAGCGAAAAAAAAGGCTTAGCACCCTTTTGGTCTGTAGTAATGATAATGAGCTCGTGGCCCTGCCCCACCAGATAATTTACCTTGCGCGTCAGAACACGCTCCATCCCCCCTGAGTTGGAGGTCGCTGGTATACAATAGACTATTCGCATAACTCAGCTGTTGCTTCGGGGAATATCCCATTAATATGATCACTCTCTTCGGCCGTGAACCAGAAGAAGAAGGCATAAATCATCAAGATATCCGTAGACACCTTTATCCATACGAGGAAAGTCATTGCTAAGAAGCTCGCAAAGAGCCAAACATAACGAGGATATTTGCGAGCAAAATAGTAGGCATAGTATACAAAGCTCAAGGCAAATGTCACCAATCCGATAAGCCCTGAGTAGAGGATTAATCGGCAATAGCCAATGTCGGTACTGTAAACGAAACCACCATACCATCCCGACCCAATGATCCAGGTCTTATCATCTTCTGGCCAACGCCACATTGTCTGAAGGACCTCCGTTGAACCCGTCGTGAACTCTCCCTTATTGAAGAAGTTAAAGAATCCTTCAAAGGCAAACATCAGCTGTTCTCTGAAATATTCACTGGTATTATAGAGGATAATCCCTGCACCTGAGAAGACGGCAAGCAGCAGGCTAAAAGTTGCCATTGTTTGGACCATTTCCTTACGTATTCTGAGCCCAATCGCATTACTCCGTAAAAGTAAGAGAGCAAGCCCCATAGCCATCCCTGTAGAGGTAGTACGAGCCACCATATTTCCGATCGCAGAGATGAGGATATAAGACAGGAGGAGCAAAAATACAATCCTCCGACTCTTCTGTACCTCTGTATCAGTGCATACGACTGCTGAGATAAGAATCAAGACGAGTGAGAAGCGTACCCCTGCTGGGTCAAGAGCCACACTAAAGCAACGTATTCGGTCGATACTTTCATAGAATTCACTCGCTGTGAATACAATAGAGTCTGTGAAACTCTGCATCACGGGGAAGTTATCATTCAATAACCCTGTGACACACTGGAAAACAGTCACGCCGACTAAGTAATATGCTATACGGGGGATCGTGACCTCTCCATGGACAATACGTATGCACCGTATCGCAGGGTAGACCGAGAATACCCACACCAAGAAGGTGGTGATATAGTTGGCATAGCTATAGTCATCCGTATTATTTACTTCTACAGCTACTAAGTTGACTAGCGAATATAGAATTGAAAAGATAGCTCCACCAAGGAGTACGCGCGGGATAGATACGCCTTTACCACCACGCCACGAATCATAGAGGAACCACAGCAATCCGAAGAGTGCTAGGATCATCTTCGTGTTGGGCCCAGAAGCCCAGAACGCAAAGTTGAATGAATAGTAAGAGCAGTTAACAAGAACAGCTATGGTCAGGATTTGAATAAGCCTCCACATATGCACTACTATCCTTAGCGATAAAGAGCTTTATAAAGCCACTGCATAACGACCTTGTCATAGAGCCGAACGAACCAGAACTGGCCTCGCGAGGCCATCCACTGCAACAGCTTCGTGCGAAGCGGAAGATGCTGATTCTTCATAATATACTCGTTGCTCTCTGGATACATACTACTCCAGCGCTCATAGTCTTGAGCGTTGTGCGAGAGCAGAAGAGGGAGCTTGAGATTAAGCTTCAGATGGTGGATAAGCTCCAAAGACTCCATAGAGGCTTGCTGTGCAAGATAACGCTCAAGCTCCTGAACGTTTGCCTGGACTTGCTGCCAGTGCTCTGGTCGATAGGTATTGGTGATCTGACTATCAGAGCGAACGTAGGTATAGAAAGGCTGGTGGACGATAGCCACACGCCCAGCTCGCTGGAGTAGCTTTCCTATGAGCATCAGATCCTCACCCATATTCTCTCCGGGGAGGAAACGGAGCGTAGGAAGCTGCTCTATCAAGCTGCGACGAAGGAGGAAGAGCCAAAGATTCCATTTCATTCGCCCATAGCATATCTGAGCAAATGCCTCTTTCCCTGTCTTGACATCGGGCTGTGTAATAGGCCGCTGACTCGTTCCTTCTTGTAGCAGGTACTCACATCCAACGATATCTGCTTGGCTCTCTTCGGCTACTTGCACTAAGGTTCCAATAGCTGTTGGCTGCAGAAGATCATCAGCATCAACTGAATAGATATATTCACCTTGCGCCGCATTAAGTCCCGTATTACGAGCCACGGCAACCCCACGGTTAACCTCATGGTGTAGGATCGTCACCTCGATACCCGAAGCCTCTAAGCCGGAGCGCTCACGCTCAAGGTATGCGAGACCATCGTCGGGACTACAATCATCAATAAAGACGAGCTGGAGTGGCCGATAGGTCTGAGCCTTCAGCTGAGCAAGACATGCTGGGAGTGTCTCAGCAGCACGATATACAGGGATAATAATGGAGACTAGCGGACTCATCAGCCTAGATTTCAAGGAGTAGATAGGGCTAAAACCTCTTGAAGAAAGCCCCTATCACGAGAATTGAATTTTCGAGCAAAGATATACTCTGTCTGCTGGAGCGCAGGAAGATCTTGGGGGGTAAAATCAATAAGCTGTCCATCATCCCGCCAGCCGATATAGCGCATTGCCCCTCGACTTTCATCAGTCGCGTCAAAAAGGCGCTCTATGAAGGGAGTACCCCAGATGAGGGTGGGAATGAAGTATTCGTCTGCACCAAAAGTGTGAGCAAAGATAGTGAGCGCACGCTCCTCTTGCTCCAAGAGATAGTCTACAAGCTCACGGGTGATACTGACCCACTGCCCCCCCTTATGGAATGGAATCCTGGTATTACGTCGGATTCCCAAAAGAACCTGGCTACGGACAGCCAAGAAGCGAAATATGCGCTTGACCTCATAGATAGCCCCACTCCCTCGGAATGAACGAGCGAAAGGATGCCAATAATGCAGCGCCCGATCAGCACGGCTATTCATCGGGCGTTGATGTAGCCCTATAAACTCCTTCCCCTGGTGCTGGGCAAAGAAGCTGTGGATATAGTCTTGATTCTTTAGGGGGAGGTCCACCCCTGAGATCAGATGGTGGTGACTGTACTGACAGCCAGAGTCCACGACCGCATGGAAGAGCTTATATTCTGCCTCAAGCATACTTACGTCAGCCCAGCGAACATCTACCCTATCCTTGAGAATGTAGAGGCCGGCATGCCGGGTCTTAACGTCAGGTAAGACTGTTAGCTTACGGTCAAAATGGATATAGATATCATTGCGCGCATCATCCAGTCTCTCGATGAGAAGCGAGAGAAGCTCAGGCTCATTATGAGCCAGTATGAGGTAAGCGTGTTTCATACTGAAATGACGCAGAGAGCAATAGTGTAGTGTAGCTAAAAGTAAGGGCCTCCCCCTTAGTAGAGACTATGAATAGCTCAGACTAAAGAGGGAGGCCACTTAGGGGTCTGACCCTGGAATGCAACGAGAGCTGCCTACCCAAGGTCAGTAGGGGGAGTAAGAGGATTACTCAGCGACCTTCGACAGAACTGAGCGACTGCAGCGGGGGTCGTTGTAGTACATGTTAGCAACACCGCCGTGGGAATCCTTCTTCAGCTGAGACTCTGAAACACCGAACTCGTTAACGAGGCAGTTGTAAACAACTTCAGCACGCTTGCGAGCAAGGAAGATGTTACGCTTTGCGCTACCTGTACCCTTGTCAGCATAACCAGAGACAGAGTAAACGAGCTTGGGGTTAGCCTTGAGAGCTTCAGCAAGGAAGCCGAGGTTTACACGATCCTTGTTGCTGAGCGTCCAGCGGTTGATGGGGAAGGTAACCAGAAGAGGCATACCTGAAGCAACGTTCTCGGGGGTAACTTCGCGGTTGAGCGCTTCCTCGAGCTGACGACGGAGGTCGCTGTTCTGACCTTCAAGGTCGCTCAGACGGCCACGGAGGTCGTTGAGGACATTTTCGTTAACGCGGATCGTGGTGACCGTGCTACGATCCCAGCCACGCTTGGGGAAGTTGTAGCTAACACCAAAAGTTGCAGTCACAAGACCTTCACCCCAGCGACCAGACGTGTTAACGGGCTGACCAGAAACGGTAGCAGAAACGTCTTCCTGATCGAAGTGGTCACCAACGTAAGCACCACGGATATCAAGGTTGATATCCCAAGCGCGGTTGATGCGGAAGCGGTTGAGGATACCAACGCTTGCAGTCACTTCATTGGAGTGACGACCCGTCGTGGAAGCACGCTCGAGAGTCGTAGCGAAGCCAAGACCAGCGTAAGGGATCAACGAGTAGAAGCGATCTTCGTTGTAACCGCAGACCATCTGCGTAAGGTTGAAGAGCACGTCAGCGTGAGCGTGGATGTACTGCTGTTCGGTTTCATAGAGAGGATAACCCACGTTAGCGTGCTGGTAAACCTTACCAGTGTGCGTAGCGGGATTCCAATCCGTGATGAAGCCACCGTAGTTACCGCGGTTGAGGTTAGGGGCAACAGCGAGGTTGTGACCCGTCCAACCAGAAACACCCTTGATCTTATAACCATTAGCACCAAGACGGATACCAATGCCAGGAGTGAACCACTTACCGAAGTAAGCTTCGAAGTTAGGGGTGATACGATCGACAAAACGCATCTGCTTGTCGTGGTCACCAAAATACATCTGTGCACCAGCACCAATACCAGCGAACCAGTTAGCGCCGAAGCGATTCGTTTCAACACGATACTTCTCAGCATCCTTCACCTCTACCGTATATACGGAATCGGTCGTCTGCTGAGCACGCAGAGCAGGAGCCAGTGAGAGGCATGCAACTGCAGCAATTAAACTCTTTCTTAACATCATATTCATATTTAATTATTGAGTATACGTTCTTTTTCACACTCGCAGATGGGCTACGGCAAATAGCGTAAGGCGCACGCAAAGTCCTTCAGAGAGGCGACCTTGAGCTGTTTTACAAGGATCTCTTATTCACCTATGAGAGGCGGAGTAAGCCCCTAAAGCAGCAAGCCGTAAGTAGGGACACACCTTGTGGCCCTTCGCATAGAGCCACATTTACACACGGCAAAGATAACGTTTTTATACGAAAACGCAATGAATCCCAATTATTGACCTTCATAATATCAGCAGATTGCACCGACTTCTGAAGGCAAAGGGCTGGCTACGCTTCGATCAAGGTAGGTCAATAAGCACCTGCTCTCCCTGGGGGATACTCAGCTCTTCTGCTACCGAAGGATCAGCCTGACAGAGAGCCAAGAGCGCACGATGCGCAGCATCCTGGTGGGCGACCTTTTTATTCGGGCCACTCCCTACACCGACCTTGCGCTCATCGACGTAGACCCCACAGACGAAGGGGGCTCCACTGCGCTTCGGCTCCTGGAGCATACGGAAGTCGAGAGTTAGGTGGTGCTTCTGCGTCCACTCTAAGAGCAGCGACTTATAGTTCGTAGTCTGCTCTCGTAGGCTTGCCTCAAGCTCCATAAAGAGGGGCACCATACGCTGGTGGACGAACGCCTCGGCACGGGCATAGCCCTGATCAAGGAAGATTGCCCCGATGAGCGCCTCCAGCGTATTACCATATATGTCGGTACTACCCTGACGTGCCTCGCGGCGGATCTGAAGCAGGCGATCAAGCCCCATGCGCTGGGCGACAGCGTTGTTGACCTTACGCCCGACGATAGCACCACGACGCTTACTCATCTCTCCTTCATCCCAGTGTGGGTGACGCTGGTAGAGGTAATGACTCATCGCCGTAGCCAGCACCGAGTCACCGAGGAACTCCAGACGCTCATTATTGAGCTTGAAGCCCTCCTTGTCGGTCTTACTTACCGAGCTATGCCGGAAAGCCAAGTCATAGAGCTCAGGGTCGCGTGGCTCGAAGCCGAGGAGCTCGACGAGTAGGAAGAGAGGCTCCTTGGGCTTGCGCCCAAAGAGCCTCATAAGTCCGTCTCGCACGATACGTATAATCATAGAGCTATAGAGGGAGTCTTGATAATACGTGGCTGTGGAGCCGTATTACTTCTCGTACTTCTTGAAGATGACACTCGCGTTGTGCCCACCGAAACCAAAGGTGTTCGACAGAGCAGCACGGACGGTACGACGCTGAGCCTGGTTGAAGGTGAAGTTCAGCTTGTAGTCGATCTCGGGATCTTCGTCGTCGGCAGCATGGTTGATCGTGGGGGGGACAATGTCCTCCTCTACGGCCTTGAGCGCGAAGACAGCCTCGATAGCACCAGCAGCACCGAGGAGGTGACCCGTCATAGACTTCGTAGAGCTGATATTCAGCTTATAGGCAGCGTCACCGAAGACTTCCTTAATAGCCTTGGACTCGGAGATATCCCCGACAGGCGTAGAAGTCCCGTGTACGTTGATGTAGTCAATATCTTCAGGGGAGAGCCCTGCATCCTCGAGTGCATTGGTCATCACCAGCTTAGCACCCAGCCCATCAGGGTGAGTAGCCGTGAGGTGGTAAGCATCAGCCGAGAGGCCGGTACCTACGAGCTCAGCGTAGATGTGTGCACCACGAGCGATGGCGTGCTCGAGCTCCTCGACGACGAGGCAAGCAGCACCTTCGGCCATGACGAAGCCATCACGCGAAGCGCTGAAGGGGCGCGAAGCACCCTGAGGATCGTCATTGCGAGTGGAGAGGGCATTCATCGCATTGAATCCACCGACACCAGCAGCGCAGATAGAGGCTTCGGCACCACCAGTGATGATGACATCGGCCTTACCAAGGCGAATGAGGTGGCAGGCATCGATCAGTGCGTTCGTAGACGAAGCACAAGCCGAGGCCGTGGAGTAGTTGGGCCCGTGGAAACCATACTTCATCGACACGTGACCTGCGGAGATATCCGAGATCATCTTGGGGATGAAGAAGGGGTTGAAGCGAGGGCCTGACTCTTCGTTGTAGCCGCGCACTTCTTCCTCGAAGGTCCCGAGACCACCGATACCGGAGGCGATGATGACCCCGACACGGTTCTTATTTACTGTCTCTACGTCAAGCTTGGAATCGGCGATACTCTCTTCGGCTGCCACCATGGCAAACTGAGCATAGCGATCTAAGCGGCGAGCCTCCTTCTTATCGATATACTTGCTGACGTCAAATTCCTTGACTTCGCAAGCAAACGTGGTCTTGAACTTTGAGGCATCGAAAAGGGTGATGGGGCCTGCCCCACTCTTCCCCGCTACGACAGCCTCCCACGTCTCGCGGGCCGTAGCCCCGAGAGGTGAGATAGCGCCTATTCCAGTGATGACGACTCTCTTGAGTTCCATCAGCAAATTCCTTTATCTCGACGAGAGGGCTATTAAGCCTTCTTGCTTTCGATGTAGTTGATAGCGTCGCCGACCGTCTTGATCGTCTGAGCGTCCTGATCGGGGATCTGGATGTCGAAAGCCTTTTCGAATTCCATGATGAGCTCTACGGTGTCGAGAGAGTCAGCACCGAGGTCGCTGGAGAAGTTTGCTTCAGGAGTTACTTCGCTAGCTTCGCAGTTGAGCTTTTCGACGATGATTTCGACTACCTTTTCGTTGATCTGTGACATGATTCTTTTCTTTACTTAGTTATGTATTCTTTCTTTACACTGCATTGATCTACCTTTGTACCGTATAATGAGCGGCACTCAGGGGAGTAGCTCGGAGTATTCCCGCGCGGCGCTTATCACACTGCACAGATACGCTCCATTTGTGCACAAAGATACAACTATTTATGAAACAAATAGCAATACTTGCTTCTGGCAATGGCTCAAACGCCGAAGCTATCGTCCATCATTTCCGCGCTACAGGCGAGGCGGAGGTGGCTATGATCATCACAAACAAGCCTCAGGCAGGGGTCATCCAGCGGGCTGAAAGACTGGGTGTACCTTGTCATTATTTTACAAACGCAGAGCTTCGTGAAGGCACGCGCCCGATAGCTCTGATGAAGGAGCACACCGTCGAGCTCATCATCTTGGCAGGCTATCTCTGCCTCATCACTCCTATATATATAATGGAGTACCCCGAGCGCATCATCAACATCCACCCTGCGCTCCTCCCCTCTTTCGGCGGTCAAGGCATGTACGGCGATCGTGTGCACGCTGCCGTCATCGCCTCGGGAGCGAAGGAGAGTGGTATCACCATCCACCTCGTCGACGAAGACTATGACCACGGGCGTCACCTCCTGCAAGCGACCTGTCCCGTACGCCCAGATGACACCATCGATACGCTCGCCGCACGCATCCACGAGCTGGAGCACCGCTTCTTCCCTACGACCATCGCCCAATACCTACGCTTCCTCTAAGGAAGCTCCCCCATACATCACTAAGCTGCCCCACAGCGAGTCACCGACGTGACCAGCTGTGGGGCAGCTCTTTTTCTACCTGTATCAGGGAGAGATACCTATCCACCCCAAGGTTGATTTGAAGAAGCAATCAGGCTGGACCTCCTATAATCTGGTTAATATCTTCAACAAAGTGAAACTCATCAAATAAATCCAACCCTCCATTAGTCCCGAGCTTTACGACCTCATGACATGTATGCAACCTTGAAAGCAGCGGGTTAACCATACTTTTACCTAGCGCAATAAAGTCACGTAGCTCCTGTTGAGTCGTTGGAAGTTTATAACCTCCCTTACTGCTAGAAATAATAACTTTCTCATCTCTCAACTTAGCTATCACCTTTCCTCTGAATACCTGGGTGGAAATTTTATCAAAGCCCCGAGAAGCCAATTGATTCTGCAGCTCTTTCGTTGGTATATAGTGCCTCGGTGACCGATTCATAAAACGGAATAGCAAGTAGTCTAATACAACCAACTGCCTTTGTACAAACTCATCATCCGATCTTTGATGTTTCTCCTTAAATGCGACTGCTTGACGATAGCTGATCGTTGCAATTGTCTGATTATAATCTATGTCTAGCGTTTCATCCGGGGGGGTGTATGTGCTAAAACTGCTCGGATATCTACTTAGCCTCAATATCTTGTTACCTAATATGGATTGATAGTTATATCCATCAGCTAGAGGAATCTTACTTGGTTCATAGCAGAAAGCCAGAGAGCCAGCAATAAAGTCAGCTAGTTGAATGAGCACATTACCCTTACTATCTTCTATACTAAAAGAACTCTCCCCAAAAAGGTCAGAAGGCATATTCTTCTCAGACATATACTTGCTGAAAGACTGGAGGAATTCATTCTCCCCAATGCTATCAGCAACAATGGTCAATCTGGGGAAAGCAAGTTTAAGCTCTTCGTATACTAGATTATTCAAAAACTTATAGAACGACTGCTTGTATCTCAACCCCGAGTTCTCGCCAATCTTCTGCTTATCACAGATAAACGCATAGATACTATAGGGTAGCTCTTGAAGAGCATCAAGTATTCTTTTTCTCCGATGATTCTTCTTACCAATCTTACTTGATTTCATTTCCCCTGTTTGAAAGTACATAGACCTAACACGTTCAACAGCAGACTCTAGAGAGGGTAAATCAGATTCCTTAACTATGATGGCACAGATTATAAAGTAGTGAGTACAGTCTGGGCTCTGAAAGTTAAATCCAAAAGCTCCCGTCTCATCAATAAATGCGTACATTCTTTCCATACATCTTGCTTTATGGGGGTGAGTAGTAAATCCTATTTCAGCCTATCTATATTAAGTAGTCAACAAGTTATTTGTGTGTTTACTCGGTTGGGTTATGCGAAGTTAATTATTTCTACCTGAATATTTACATGCCAAAGCTACCCCATATCCTTTATTGAAGTTGACTTACAAGGTCGCTGGCTACCTGTACCTTTAGCGCGATAGCTAGGTTATATTTAACAAGCTTCTCCCATACATCACTAAGCCGCCCCACAGCGAGTCACCGACGTGGCCTGCTGTGGGGCGGTTCTTTCTCTCTCGCGTGGCGCGCATACATATATAGTGTATATGCGGGGGCTAAGGGGGCGAGAAAGCACGCCTTCGGAAGGCGGGAAAAACGCCCGTTTTTCGCAGTACGGGCTAAGTAAGTACTTTTGTATACCTATATAATAGGTCCCTGTGAGCCGACTGCATCCCCCGCAGGCGCGCCCTCAGACAATCCATCATCTCTCCCACTCCACAAGCCCCTCACATCCCACCGATATGGCCCAGCGACTCTTCCTCCTCGATGCGTACGCCCTGATCTACCGCGCCTACTACGCCTTCATCAAAGCCCCACGCTTCGACAGCAAGGGGCGCAATACCAGTGCTGTCTTCGGCTTCGTCCTCATGTTGGAGGACCTCCTCTCGAAGGAGAATCCCGAGGAGATCGCCGTCGTCTTCGACCCCGCAGGTGGCACCTTCCGCCACCGCGAGTATCCCGCTTACAAGGCGCAGCGCGAAGAGACGCCCGAAGGGATCCGCATCGCCGTACCGCTCATCCGTGAGCTCCTCGCCGCCTACCGCATCCCCGCTGTCGAAGTCCCCGACTTCGAGGCGGACGACGTCATCGGTACGCTGAGCGATCTGGCGGCTCGTGCGGGTCACGAGGTACTGATGGTCACGCCCGACAAGGACTACGGGCAGCTCGTCACCGAGCACGTCCGCATGTACCGACCGATGCAGGGCGGGGGCTACGAGATCTGGGGCGAAGCCGAGATACGGGAGAAGTTCGGCCTCGACTCTCCCGCACAAGTCATCGACTACCTCGCACTCCTCGGGGACAAGGTAGACAACATCCCCGGCTGTAAGGGTATCGGTGAGAAGGGCGCACAGAAGCTCCTCAGCGAATATGGCACGGTGGAAAATCTCCTTGCCCACGCCTCTGAGATCAAGGGCGCTACGGGCAAGAAGCTCATCGAGGGTGCAGACGATATCCGCCTCTCCTACTATCTGGCGACCATCCGCCGTGACGTACCCATCAGCTATACCGCTGGCGACTACGTCCGCAGGGAGAAGGACGAAGAGGCGGTACGCCGACTCTTCGAGGAGCTGGAGTTCCGCACGCTCCTCTCTCGCGTCCTCGGCACGGCTCCCGCACCTACCCCAAAGAAGGTCGCTCTCCCACCCGATGACCTCTTCGCAGGACTCGAGGAGACAGAGGAAGCCGAGACGCCTGCCCCCACGGATGTACCACAGATGCGTATCGAGGTACTCACCCCGAGGACCCTCCCCGCCTTCGTCGAGCGCGCGGCAAAGGCTCAGGTCGTCACCTTCGACACCGAGACCACGGGCGCCGATGCGCTGACAGCAGAGCTGGTAGCCATCACCTTCGCCCTCGACAGAGAGACGACCTATTACCTCGACGTGCCCGCTGAGCGTGAGGCCGCTACGACACTCCTCGACCAGCTCCGCCCCATCTTCGATAGCACGACCTCGCTGAAGGTCGGGCAGAACCTCAAGTACGACCTCCACATCCTCCTCTCCTACGGCATCGAGACGGCTGGCGAGCACTTCGACACGATGATCGCGCACTACCTGCTCTACCCCGATATGCGCCACGGGCTGGACGAGCTGGCGGAGAAGTTCCTCAGCTATAAGATGATGCCCTTCGAGGAGATGATCGCCCCGCAGACGACGAAGCAGTTTGACCTGCGTCAGGTCGAGCCCGAGCGCCTGCAGTTCTACGCTGCGGAGGACACGCACATCACCCACCTCCTCTATGAGTACTTCGCAGAGCGCCTCGAGAAGGCAGGGCTTACCGAGCTCTTCCGCACCATCGAGATGCCACTGATGAAGGTACTCCTCGGCATGGAGCGCGAAGGAGTACGCCTTGATAAGGCCTGCCTCGCTCGCCAAGCGGGCGAGCTACAGGGTGAGCTGGAGCGCCTCGAGACGGAGATCAGCACGCTCATCGGCCACCCCATCAACGTCAATAGCAGCAAGCAGGTCGGCGAAGCCCTCTTCGACGAACTCCAGATCATGGAGAAGGCGAAGAAGACCAAGACGGGCGGCTACACCACCAGCGAAGAGGTTTTAGAAAAGCTCCGTGACAAGCACCCCGTTGTGGGCAAGATCCTCGACTACCGTGGTGTGAAGAAGCTCCTCAGCACCTACATCGAGGCGCTGCCCGACCTCGTCTACCCTGATGGGAAGATCCACACGTCCTTCAACCAGACCATCGCCGCCACCGGTCGCCTCTCCAGCAGCAACCCCAACATCCAGAATATCCCCATCCGTACGCCCGAGGGTCGTGCCATCCGCGAGGCCTTTGTCCCCGATGCGGGCTGCACCTTCCTCAGCGCCGACTACTCGCAGATCGAGCTGCGTCTGATGGCGCACTTCAGCGAAGATCCCGCCCTCATCGAGGCTTTCCGCTCAGGGCAAGATGTCCATCAGGCCACCGCAGCGAAGATCTACGGCCTCACGCCCGAGGAGGTCACACCCGATATGCGTCGCCGCGCGAAGACCGCGAACTTCGGTATCATCTACGGCATCTCCGCCTTCGGCCTTAGCGAGCGCCTCTCCATCCCCCGCAAGGAAGCCAAGGAGCTTATCGACGGCTACTTCGCCTCGTACCCCGGGGTGGCAAACTATATGTCACGCGTCGTCGAGGAAGCCAAGCATCGTGGCTATGTGACGACCCTCCTCGATCGTCGCCGTAGCCTCCCCGATATCAATAGCGCAAACGCTGTCGTACGTGGCTATGCCGAGCGCAATGCGATCAATGCGCCCCTCCAAGGCTCAGCTGCCGACCTCATCAAGATCGCGATGATCCGCCTCGATGCCGCTATCCGTGAGCGGGGTCTCAAGAGCCGTATGATCCTGCAGGTGCATGACGAACTGAACTTCAACGTCCCCACCGACGAGCTCGCCGAGATGACCGAGCTGGTCCGCAGCACGATGGAGTCCGTCTACCCCGACCTACGTGTACCCCTCGAGGTAAGCATCGGCCATGGCCCCACGTGGCTCGATGCGCACTAAGCCTCTCGCCCCCGATTTATATTCCACAAAGACTGAATAATGAAACTATTAGCACTTGATATTGACGGTACGCTGATCACCAAGGAGCACGTCCTCACCGAGGGCGTCCGCTCAGCTCTGCTCCGTGCCCAGAGAGACTACGACACCCGCATCATCCTCGCTTCGGGGCGCCCCACCCCAGCCCTCGGAGCCCTGGCCGAAGCTCTGCAGATAGCGGACTACGGCGGCTACCTCATGCCCTTCAACGGCGGGAAGATCCTCGAGGCGGGCTCCAAGCGCCTCCTGAGCGCCCAGCTCCTCGACACCGACCTCATCCCCCAGCTCTACCGCCTCGTGCAGGAGCATGGGGTGAACATCCTCACCTACACCGAGGAGCACATCCTCACCGAGCGCGAAGATGACCCCTACGCAGAGAAGGAAGTCGTCATCACGGGAATGCCTCTCAAGCGTGTACCCAGCTTCGTCGAGGCTGCTACGGAGAGCCTCCCGAAGTGCCTCGCCGTCGGTCCTCTGGAGAAGCTCATTCCACTCGAGGCCGCTGTCAAGGAGCAGCTCGGCACGCGTGTCGGCGCCTTCCGCTCAAGCGACTACTTCCTCGAGCTCGTCCCCCTTGGCGTGAATAAGGGCAGTGCACTCGCTCGCCTCCTCGACGTCCTCGGCATGACCCCACAGGACCTCATCGCGATCGGTGACAACTACAACGACCTCGAGATGATCGAGCTGGCCGGCACAGGCGTCGCCATGGGCAATGCGCCCGAGGATATCCAGCGCCGTGCGGACTTCGTCACCCGCTCCAATGCCGAGGACGGTGTGGCCTATGCCCTTGAGCAGCTCCTCTTCGTCTAAGCCCCCCATCCCCTTCAGCGCACGGGCTGCAGTACACCTTCGGTACTGCAGCCCGTGCGCTTCTATAGGACTTGCACCCACAAATCACTATAGGAAAAACCCTGATCCTCCGCGAGAAAAAGCTCCGAAGTCGTATTCCACTCCCTCGATCTACGTACGTAGACGATAGGACAAGGCACGTGGATTTTAGAGCGCTCGTACGTGGACAGATGATCCACGTACGTAGACCGAACTTTTCCCATAGATGAGCCAAAGAATCTCCCCTCAAGGGACGAAGTATAGGAGTAGTGCTCTGCGATAGTTCTCGCGCTGAACGAAGGCATCTATCCGTATAGATGTAAGCGACTTACCCGACGAGGAGAGCAGGAAAACAAGCGGGGGTAGTAGGGCCGAAGCAATAGTGCGATTCGGGGCATACTCACGGGCAAGATAGAAGCCCTCACAATACGCACGAGATAGGTACACTGCGGGAAAATCGTTATTTTTGTGTGGCTTAGTAGCTTAGCACGGATAGCCTCCGAGTGGAGGTGAGGTGCTGATCGCCGTATTTTACATCACACTTTGACTTAGCTTAGTAACTCATGGAGAAGGTCATACGTCGAGCACTTGTCTCGGTATACCACAAGGAAGGATTAGCAGAAATCTTAAAGCTCCTGCACGAGCAGGGCGTAGAGTTCGTCTCCACGGGGGGCACCAGCACCTTCATCGAAGGGCTCGGGTACCCTTGTGTTGCCGTCGAAGACCTGACTAAGTATCCCTCGATGCTCGGGGGGCGCGTCAAGACCCTTCACCCCGCTATCCAGGGCGGTATCCTCGCCCGCCGCGGACACGAGACCGACCAAAAGGAGGTCCTCGAATACGGCCTATCCCTCATCGACCTGGTGATCGTAGACCTCTATCCCTTCGAAGCTACGGTAGCCTCGGGCGCCAGCGAAGAAGATATCATCGAGAAGATCGATATCGGCGGTATCAGCCTCATCCGTGGGGCAGCGAAGAACTTCGAGGACGTCGTCATCATCCCTTCGCAGGCAGACTACGCTACGCTGCTTGAGATCCTCCGTGAGCGTGGTGCTCGCACGACCCTCGAGGAGCGTCGCCACTTTGCTCGCCGCGCCTTCGCTGTGAGCTCGCACTACGACTCAGCGATCTTCCGCTACTTCGACGGCGAGGAGCGCTCTGAGCTCCGCCTCACGGCAGACGAAGCTAAGCCCCTGCGCTACGGCGAGAATCCCCACCAGAAGGGCGTCTTCTACGGCGACCTCGACCGCTACTTCGAGCAGCTCCACGGCAAGGAGCTCTCCTACAACAACCTCCAGGATGTCGAGGCAGCTGTCTCACTCATCCAGGACTTCACTGAGCCCACCTTCGCCATCCTCAAGCACAACAACGCTTGTGGCTGCGCCTCTCGCCCCACCCTCCTCGAGGCTTGGACGGATGCGCTGGCAGGTGACCCCGTCTCCGCCTTCGGTGGCGTGCTCGTAGCCAACCGCCCCATCGACGTGGCGACGGCGCGTGAGATCGACAAGCTCTTCCTCGAAGTCCTTATCGCTCCCGACTTCGAAGCCGAGGCGCTCACCATCCTCGAAGGCAAGAAGAACCGCATCCTCCTGCGTCAGAAGGAAGCCATCGATGCCCGCTGGTCTTACCGCTCGATGCTCGGTGGTGTACTGGCTCAGGAGACCGACCGCGCAGTAGAGACTACGGCTGAGATGAAGTCCGTTACTAAGGTAGCACCCACGGCTGAGGAGCTTACAGATCTGGTCTTCGCGACCAAGCTCGTCAAGCACAGCAAGAGCAACGCTATCGTCCTCGGCAAGGGCGGTCAGCTCATCGCCTCGGGTGTCGGACAGACCTCACGTGTCGATGCGCTCAAGCAAGCCATCGAGAAGGCACGCCACTTCGGCTTCGACCTCAAGGGAGCTGTACTGGCGAGCGATGCCTTCTTCCCCTTCGACGACTGCGTCACCCTCGCTGCTGAAGCTGGTATCACCGCTATCGCTCAGCCTGGTGGCTCAGTACGTGACGCTGACAGCATCGCCGCTGCAGATCGCCTGGGCGTAGCCATGGTGATGACGGGGGTGCGTCACTTCAAGCACTAAGAATACGAATCGACTAATAGATAAGCATGGGACTATTTTCCTTTAGGCAGGAGCTGGCGATGGACCTGGGTACTGCCAATACCATTATCATCAAGGACGACAAGATCGTACTCGATGAGCCCTCAGTAGTAGCCTTCGACAACCGCACGGGTGAGATGATCGCCGTCGGGACCAAGGCCCGTGAGATGTACGAGAAGGGCAACGCCAACATCCGCACGATCCGCCCCCTGCGCGAAGGAGTCATCGCAGACTTCGACGCCGCTGAGCATATGATCCGCGGTATGATCCGCATGATCAGCCGCCGCCGTGGGTGGTTCACCCCCTCACTACGCATGGTCGTCTGTATCCCCTCAGGGAGCACGGAGGTAGAGATCCGTGCCGTACGCGACTCCAGCGAGCACGCTGGTGGCCGTGACGTCTACATGATCTACGAGCCTATGGCAGCAGCTATCGGCGTCGGCATCGACGTCCTCGCCCCCGAAGGCCATATGATCGTGGACATCGGTGGTGGTACGACGGAGATCGCTGTCATCTCGCTCGGTGGTATCGTCGAGGATCAGTCCATCGACACCGCTGGTGACGAGCTGACGCAGGACATCATGGATCACATGCGCGAGAAGCACCAGATCAAGGTCGGGGAGCGTACCGCTGAGCAGATCAAGATCCAGGTAGGTGCGGTCTATGCTGACCTCGATGAAGCTCCTGCAGACTTCACCGTCTGGGGTGCGAACATGATGGATACCATGCCCCGCAAGGTAGAGGTCAACTATCGCGAGATCGCCGAGTGCCTCGACAACTCGATCGGTAAGATCGAGAGCGCTATCCTCCGCACGCTCGAGGCTACGCCTCCCGAGCTCTACGCCGACATCGTCGCCAATGGTGTCGTCCTCACCGGTGGTGGTGCCCTCCTGCGTGGTCTCGACAAGCGCCTCTCCAAGCGCTTCGGTCTTGACTTCAAGATCGCTGAGAACCCTCTGCACTCTGTAGCTCTCGGTACGGGCATTGCGCTGAAGAACATCCACAACTTCAACTTCCTCTTCCGCTAAGCCCCGTAGCCTACTCCGCCCGTGGATAAGCTCTTAGAGTTCCTCCATAAGTATAGACACTGGTTCGTCTTCCTCATCTTGGAGACGATCGCTCTCGTCACGTACCTAAGTGGCTCCCTCTACTCGAGGAGCCTCGGCTGGTACGCGACGAGTGCCGTCTTTGGGCGGGTCAATGAGCTGATGACCGAGGGCTGGAGCTATGTAGGCCTGCGCCCTCGCAATGAGGAGCTGCTGAGGGAGAATGCGCGTCTACGTACGGCCTATACCCTCTTGGCTCGTCAGATGCAGGATGCCGAAGCCCACGGCCTGCTGCCTCGTCTGCACGCTACCGACAGCCTCCCCATCGATCCCTCGGCAGTCATCATCGCCCGAGTGGTCAATCGTGTGACGCACACCAGTGAGGTCTACTACACCATCAACAAGGGGCGCCGTGACGGCATCGAGACCGACATGGGCGTGATGAGTGCCTCGGGCGTCGTCGGCGCCGTGATGGCGGTCTCCGACCACTACGCGCTCGTCATCCCCGTCCTCAACCCGAAGATTCGCCTGGCATGTACCCTCCTCGGGCAGGAGGTCAGCGGCACCCTCGCAGCTCCCTCGAGCCCGAATGCCAATGAGGCGATCCTCAGCAACGTCCCCCCACACGCCCACCCCAAGGTCGGTGACACCATCACCACGAGCGGCTACTCCTACCTCTTCCCCGAGGGGATGATGGTCGGGACGATCGCCGACTCCGTCCCCGCTCGCCTCAAGGGCAGCGCTGGGACCTTCGCCAACTATCCTGTGCACCTCTCCACGGACTTCCAGGGTCTACGCTACGTCTACGTGATCCGTGAGAAGCCCACCCACGAGGTACGCGCCCTCGAAGACTCGATCAGACCCAATGAATAGCTCCACCTATCTGCGCTTCATCCTCTTCGCCCTCCTTCTGGTGGCCCTGCAGGTGTGGGTACTGAGTCCCATAGCCCTCTTCCGTGTGGCGACCCCTTACCTCTATCCCTTCGTGCTGCTACTCCTGCCGGTAGACACGAACCGCACCGTACTCGCGATCTCGGGCTTCGCCGTCGGGATGCTCATCGATATCTTCAGCCTCACGCCTGGCCTGCACGCCTCGGCCTTCACGCTGACAGCCTTCATGCGCCAGCCCATCCTCTCACTGCTCACGGACAAGAACACGATACCGCACGCCCTGCCCCTCTTCCCCACGCTGCGTGGAGGCTCGGTGATGCTCATCACGCTGCTCCTGCTCGTGCACCACGTCACGCTCTATATCCTCCAGGCCGCAGGGATGCGCATGGGGGCCCTACATATCATCATCAGCTTCGCCTCGGGCTATGCCTTCTCGTGGGTGCTGGCGGTGATGACCCTCTTCTTCTTCGGTACGGGAGAAGGGGCTCGCTCGAAGTGATGCTCTCCCATGGTCAACGACGAGCTCTTCCGTAGACGGTGGCTGATCATCGGCCTCACCTTCGCCATCGCCACCATCTTCATCATCCGCCTCTTCACCCTGCAGGTAGCCAGCAATGACTACAAGCGCCGGGCGGAGAATAATGCCTACTTCATCCTCTCGACCATCCCCTCGCGTGGCGTCATCTACGACCGCAAGGGGCAGCTCCTTGTGGCCAATCGTCCCATCTACGACCTGATGATCGTGAACCATGAGGCGAAGGGAAAGCTCGACACCACGCTACTTGCCAGTACGCTTGGCCTGCCTCGCGAAGAGATCGTCCAGAAGCTCACCGCCGTACGTGACCGCAGTATCAACCGCGGCTACAACCCCTACACCCCACAGGTCTTCCTCTCACAGCTCGAGCCCGAGGAAGTAGGACGCTTCGAGGAGCAGCTGTATAAGTTCCCAGGCTTCTCGGTGCGCTCCCGTACCGTCCGACAGTACAACTACCACAATGCCGCCCACCTCTTGGGCTACCTCTCCGAAGCCAGCCTTACCGACCTCGAGCGTGACAGCACGATCATGCGAGGGGACTTCGTCGGACGAAGCGGGGTAGAGCGCACCTACGAAGAGGTGCTGCGTGGTGTCAAGGGTGAGGAGATCTTCTACCGCGATGCCCGTGGCCGTATCCAAGGACGTCTGGATGGCGGTTCGCACGACCGCGCTCCCGTCCCAGGGCGTGACCTCACACTCTCCATCGATGCTGGCCTGCAAGAGCTGGGCGAGCGCATGATGCGCGGTAAGCGTGGCGCCATCGTCGCCATCGAGCCCGAGACGGGTGAGATCCTTGCCCTCGTCACGGCACCGAACTACGACCCCGAGCTCCTCGCAGGCAAGAGCAAGGGTGCCAACCACCGCATGCTTGAGGAGACCTTCGGTAAGCCCCTCCTCAACCGCGCGATCCAAGGGAACTACCCTCCAGGCTCGACCTTCAAGCCCTCACAGGGAGCTATCTTCCTCGAGGAAGGAGTCCTCACACCCTCCACAGCGCTTGCCTGTCATCACGGTTACCCACCACTGGGCAACCGGCCTAAGTGCCACAGCCACGGCTCGCCCACCTCACTCATCCCCGCACTCTCCACCTCATGTAATGCGTACTTCAGCTGGGGCCTGCACTTCATGCTCGACGACCGCCGCCATTACCCCTCGGCAGCCGTCGCTCTGGAGCACTGGAAGCAGCGTATGATCTCCCTCGGCTTCGGCTACCGCCTCGGTATCGACCTGCCGGGTGAGAAGCGCGGATATATCCCAAATAGCGGCGTCTACGATAAGTTCTACAAGGGCGCATGGAACGGCCACACCATCATCTCCATCGCCATCGGGCAGGGGGAAGTGCTCGCCACGCCCCTGCAGATAGCGAATCTCTCCGCCCTCATCGCTAACCGCGGCTACTACATCCGCCCGCACGTCGTGCACTCCATCGGCGGTATGCCTCTGGACTCAATGTACCGCAATCACCAGCCCACGGGTATCTCCCGTGAGACCTGGGAGTATATCGTCGCAGGGATGGCTGGTGCGGTCACGGGCGGTACGTGTCGTGCTGCGAACTTCGCTCCTGGTGAGATCGAGGTATGTGGTAAGACCGGTACGGCAGAGAATCCCCACGGTAAGGACCACTCGGCCTTCATCGGCTTCGCTCCTCGCTCCAAGCCACGCATCGCCGTCTCGGTCTATGTCGAGAACGGGGGCTTCGGGGCGCAGTTCGGTGTGCCTATCGGCCGTGTGATGATGGAGTACTACCTCCGCGACGGCAAGCTCTCGGGCAGTGGCGAGGCCATCGCCTCCTCGATGGAGCACCGCAGTATCTCCTACCTCAACGATATATAGCGCCCGCCATGCGACAGTCCTCCTCACAACCTTTCTATAAGTCCATCGACTGGGTGACGATCTTGATGTACCTCATCATGGTCTTCTTCGGCTGGCTCTCTATCTGTGGCGCCTCGTACAACTTCGAGACGGAGGCCCTGCTGAGCCCTGGTGGTCGCCCGATGATGCAGCTGCTGTGGATCGGCCTCGGGCTGGTCTTAGGCTTCGCTGTCATCTCGCTCGACACCGATATCTACGAGGTGGGAGCCCCGCTCTTCTATGGGGCGATGATGCTCCTCTTGATGGTGACGATCGTTATCGCACCAGATATCAAGGGCTCACGCTCGTGGCTCGTCTTAGGGCCCGTGCGCCTACAGCCGGCGGAGTTCGCGAAGGTCGCTACCGCCCTGACGCTGGCGTGGCTATGCAATCAGTATGACTTCAAGATCGAGTCGATACGCAGCTATCTGAAGATCTTCGCTATCATCTTCTTCCCCATTGGGCTCATCCTCCTGCAGCAGGAGACGGGCTCGGCGCTCGTCTTCCTCGCCCTCTTCCTTGCGCTCTTCCGCGAAGGCTTCTCAGGGCTCTTCATGGGGCTCAGTGCCTCGGCTGCGGTGTACTTCATCGGGGCGCTGGTCTTAGAGGACACGCTGTGGTGGAGTGCTACGGACGCAGACCTCTTCTTCGTCTCGAACGCTATCCTCGTCTTCACCGCCACCCTCTTCGCCGTCTATACCCAGGACTGGCGCAACCGCTGGCGCTACCTCCTCTACGCCGTAGGTGCCGTCCTCGGCGTGTATCTCATCGCAGGAGTGGTGAACTTCTTCGTCGCCTTCAACCTCGCCTATGTGGCTGTAGCCCTCGTCGTCATCGCCGTAGGCACACTCTTCTACCTCGCCCTGCGCGAATACCTCCTGCGCTACCTCTTGATGGCCATCTTCGCCATCGGCTCGCTCGGCTTCTTCTACTCGGTGAACTACGTCTTCAACGATATCCTCCAGCCCCACCAGCAGGTACGTATCAAGATCGCCCTCGGCATCGAGAGCGACCTCAAGGGGAAGGGCTACAATGTCGACCAGTCAAAGATCGCTATCGGCTCGGGTGGGCTCACCGGTAAGGGCTTCCTCAAGGGCACACAGACGAAGCTGAACTACGTACCCGAGCAGGAGACGGACTTCATCTTCTGCACCGTCGGAGAGGAGTCAGGCTTCGTGGGCTCGACGGCACTGCTCATCATGTACGCCGTCTTCATCCTGCGTATCGTGGCGCTTGCCGAGCGGCAGGTGACACGCTTCGGGCGGGTCTATGGCTACTGCGTGGCCTCGATCTTCCTCTTCCACCTCTTCATCAATGTGGGGATGGTGCTGGGCCTCGTCCCCGTCATCGGCATCCCCCTACCCTTCTTCAGCTACGGGGGCTCCTCGCTGTGGGGCTTCACGTTCCTGCTCTTCATCTTCCTCGGCATCGACTCCCGTCGCAAGCAGCACACCGCCCGCTAAGGCGAGCGTGTGCCCTACTCTGGATGCCGTAGACGCACGTATCCCCCGCCACCATCTCGTGGCACCAACACATAGACATACGATGAAAAAAGACTTGACCTATAAGGAAGCGGCAAGCCGTCTCGACGAGATCGTCCGCCGTATCGAGAGCGAGAGCCCCGATGTAGACGAGCTCACGGGCCTCGTGAAGGAGGCTGTCGAGCTCTCGAAGCACTGTCGCGAGAAGCTCACACAGGCCGACAAGCAGCTCACGAGCCTCATGGCACAGCTCAGCGAAGACCCTCAAGCCGAAGGCTAATGGCACATCGCTACGCTATCATCGTCGCTGGCGGGCGTGGCCTGCGTATGGGTGCTGATCTGCCGAAGCAGTTCCTCCCCCTGCGTGGTGAGCCCGTCCTGATGCACACACTACGGCAGTTCGCCCCCGAGGTTGAGGAACTCATCCTCGTGCTCCCCGACGAGCAGCAAGACCTCTGGCAAGAGCTTTGTGCCGAGCATCACTTCACCCTACCACACCGCATCACCACGGGTGGCGCCACGCGCTTCGACTCCGTACGCTCGGGGTTGAGCAAGCTCCCCGCTGAGGGCCTCGTCGCCGTCCACGATGGGGTGCGCCCGCTCGTGTCACGCACGCTGATTCGCCGCACCTTCGAGATAGCCGAAGAGACGGGTGCCGCTCTACCGGCCTGCCCCGTCACCGATAGCCTGCGCTTCCTCGGTGAGGACGACACGAACGAGGCGGTCGATAGAGCCCGCTACCGTGCGGTACAGACCCCGCAGACCTTCGACCTTGAGCGCCTACACCGCGCCTATGAGCAGCCTTTCAGCCCGCAGTTCACCGACGACGCTTCGGTCTACGAAGCTGCTGGCCTCGGTACTATCACCCTCGTCGAAGGCGAAGAGACGAATATCAAGCTCACCACACCGAGAGACCTCCTCTTGGCTGATCTCCTCCTGGACTAACCCCGCCCGAGAAGGGCAGGCGCTACGATGGCTAAGGACTTCCTCCTCACCCCACTGACCTACCTCCCAGGTGTCGGACCACGGAGAGCGAAAGCGCTCGCCGAGGAGCTGGACCTATATACCTACCTCGACCTCCTGCATTACTTCCCCACGAAGTACGTTGACCGCTCGCGCATCTACCAGATCCGTGAGCTCCGAGGCGAGATGCCCCACGTGGAGCTGAAGGGCTATATCCGTGACTTCAAGGAGGTGGGCGAGGGGCGTAAGAAGCGTCTCGTCGCGTACTTCACCGATGGCACAGGCACGATCGAGCTGGTATGGTTCCGCTCCATGCCCTACATCCGCCAGCGCTACATCCCGGGGCAGTGGTATCTCGTCTTCGGCAAGCCTGTCTTCTTCAACGGCGCCTATAGCATCAGCCACCCCGAGATCGATGAGGAGTCGAAGGCCGCACAGGTCAGCGGTGGCCTCATGCCCGTCTATCCCCTCACCGAGAAGCTCACCCGAGCTGGGCTGAATAGCCGCCAGATGCGCCAGCTCCTCTACGTGCTGAAGGAGGCCTGCGTCCCCCACATCACCGAGACGCTCACCCCCGAGATCATCGAGCGGGCACGCCTCATGTCCTACGCCGAGGCGATCGAGCAGATCCACTTCCCCGTGACAAAGGAGGGACTGGAGGCAGCACGCAGACGCTTGAAGTTCGACGAACTCTTCTTCATCCAGCTCCGTCTCCTCGGTATGAAGCGTGACCGCAAGGCCGCTTCTCCTGGGCTTCTCCTGCCACGTGTCGGCGATGCCATACGTGGGCTCTATGGGAGTCTGCCCTTTGACCTGACGGGTGCGCAGAAGCGTGTCATCCGTGAGATCCAAGCCGACGTCATCAGCGGCCGTCAGATGAATCGCCTCATCCAAGGGGATGTAGGGAGCGGGAAGACCCTCGTAGCGCTCTTCTCTATGCTGCTGAGCGTGGACAACGGCTATCAGGCGTGTATGATGGCACCCACCGAGATCCTCGCCCGTCAGCACTACGCTTCTCTCTGCGAATACCTCGCACCGCTGGGTATCGAGGTAGGCCTACTG
Organism: Porphyromonas sp. oral taxon 279 str. F0450; assembly: GCF_000292995.1. Taxonomy (NCBI): domain Bacteria; kingdom Pseudomonadati; phylum Bacteroidota; class Bacteroidia; order Bacteroidales; family Porphyromonadaceae; genus Porphyromonas; species Porphyromonas sp. oral taxon 279. The sequence continues at coordinate 133,246 of NZ_ALKJ01000015.1, forward strand.
ATCGGGAGCACAAAGAAGAAGGAGCGCACACGCCTCCTCGCAGACCTCAGCACAGGCGCGCTGAAGATCATCGTCGGCACGCATGCCCTCTTAGAGCCCGTGGTACAGTTCGCCCATCTCGGGCTGGCAGTCATCGACGAGCAGCACCGCTTCGGTGTCGTGCAGCGCTCGGGGCTGTGGCAGAAGGGCGAGCAGATCCACCCGCACATCCTCATCATGAGCGCTACGCCTATCCCACGTACGCTCGCCATGACCCTCTATGGCGACCTGGATATCTCCGTAATCGACGAGCTCCCACCCGGGCGCAAGCCTATCGAGACCTACCACCAGAGTGAGAGCGAGATGTATCGGGTATATCAGTTCCTCGAGCGTCAGCTGGAGGAGGGCCGTCAGGCCTATGTCGTCTTCCCTATGATCGAGGAGAGCGAAGAGGAGTCGATGCGCACGCTCGACGAAGGCTTCCGCCGCTACAGCGAGCACTTCGCCCACCGCAAGATCGTGCGTGTACATGGTAAGATGAAGCCCGATGAGAAGGACGAAGCCATGCGTAGCTTCGTCTCGGGCGAAGCACAGATACTCCTGGCGACCACCGTCATCGAGGTCGGTGTGAACGTGCCCAACGCCTCGGTCATGGTCATCGAGGGTGCCAACCGCTTCGGGCTCTCCCAGCTCCATCAGCTCCGTGGGCGTGTCGGCCGTGGCGCCAGCCAGAGCTATTGCATCCTCGTCACGGGCAAGGACCTCGGCGAAGATGCCAAGCGCCGTATCGCTATCATGGTAGAGACGAACGATGGCTTCGTCATCGCTGAGGAGGATATGCGCCTGCGTGGCTTCGGGGAGATCGACGGCACACGCCAGAGCGGTCAGCAGCTGAGCCTACGTATCGCCAACCCTGCCCTCGATGGCGCCATGGTGCAGTACACCCGCACACTCGCCGAGGAGATCCTCAGCGAAGACCCCGACCTACAGCTCCCGAAGAACGAGATCCTGCGCCATCGCCTCCACGAGATCTACTACGAGCGCCCCTCCTGGAGCCAGATCTCCTAAGCCGCTCTTTCCCACAAGCTTTCTATCCTTCATACCTCCTCTATGAGTGATTCGTGCTCATAGGGGAAAAGTAAGCAGTACTGGTCAGTGATCCGACCAGTACTGGTCGACGCGCGAAGTAGTAGTGGTCACTATATGTTACCAGTACTGGTCCGATCGCTGACCAGTACTGGTTCGCATCAGCCCCTCCCGAGGTCCGCTAAGGATAGGCGCTACGAACGCCTCTCCTGGAGCCAGATCTCCTAAGCCTTACTACCGCTCTTCGCCTTACGCTTCTTCCCCCACTTACGCTGGTAGAAGATATAGTACCCCGTCAGCGGGAGCGATGCACCGAAGAGCGCGGCTAAGACGTAGCAGATACGTGTGAAGAGACCGCCCCAAGCTCCCGTGTGGACCGAGTAGATCCAGCCGCGGAGCTTCTTATCTCGCTTGGCCTCACGATAAGCCTTGTACTCGGTCACCTGCCCCGTCTTTTTGTCGAAGCGATAGCTATCCGCAGCACGGCTATTGCCCAGCCCTGCAAGGGGTACTTCGACCTCCCCATCCTTGACCGTGATCTCTGGATAGTCTGCTTCGGAGACCTCTCTGACATAGCTCACGACCTCTTCCCAATAGATATGGGAGGCTGGGAGCTTGGCCTGCTCGGCGCCCTCCTCACGGGGGACATCCTTACGCTTATCCTTCTTGGAGCCCTTATCACCCTTGCCCCCCTCGGCCATCTCGGCACCAAAGACCTTGTAGAAGCCCGTGCGATACCACTCGAAGGACCACGTAAGCCCCGTCATAGCCATCGCTAAGAGGAGTACGAAGACGTACACCCCACCGACCGAATGGAGATCATAGAAGAGGCGCTGACGCCCCTGACGTAGCGAGATCTTCAAGCGCTTCCCTATGCCCTTGAGCTTCTTCGGCCACCAGAGGAAGAGCCCCGTGAGGAGGATGAAGACGAAGAGGAGGGTACTTGTCCCGACGATGATGCGCCCCCAGAAGATACCCTCAGCCTCGGGCTTCATGCTATCGAGTAGCCAGCGATGCAGCTCACGCACCGTCGTGAAGAAGGCGAGGCGTCCACTCGGGCCGATGATCTTCCCCGTATAAGGATCGATGAGCACCCCTGCTCGGCGGGGCTTGGAGAGCCCTACGTTATAGGCACGATGAGGGGAGGTGGGTATGGTGATGCTCGTGATCTCTACACTATCAGGGGTCTTCTCTGCGACGCGCTCCAGAAGCAAGCTGAGCGGCAGAGGCTCTTGGTCGGGTACAGATGCCACGCTCTCGTGCTGGACGAGGGCGGTGATTTCCTTCTCGAAGACGAGTAGAGCCCCCGTGAGGCAGGTCGTCATAATGATAAGCCCGAAGGGTAGGGAGAGCCACAGATGGAGCTTCTTGAAGAGTTTGCGTACAGTCATAACTCGGTTATCTAAGTAAAAGGCTCCCTCCTCGGGGAGCTGGGGAACCTGATCGAATGCGCCTCGCTTATGCGCCTCACGTGCATATCGAGGAGAGAGAGCTATAGGCATAGCCTCTCCTTGAGGCCCAAAGATATACATTATACCTATTCCACCCCCTACTGATAGAGCCGAGCTGGAGGAAGCTGTACTGGAGGGTAAATCATCCTATATTGGTCGCTGAGTCAACCTATATAGGTCCGTGAAGCGATCTATATAGGTCGGCGTTATGACCTATATAGGTTGACTCAACGACCAATATAGGTTCGCATCACCCCCTCCCGATGTTCACTCAGGATAGGCACTATTTAGTACGGAGCAAGAAACCCTTTCTCCTACTCCTCATCACGGGATGGTGTGAGTATCTGACCCGCAGGCAGAGGCACTTGGGGCGCTTTTGCGTACTTTTGTGCCACCCACATCAGGGATACTTCCGCCTAAGAGAGTAAGATGAATATACGACCCCAAGAGATCCAGATAGCCGACTACGACTACCCCCTGCCCGACGAGCGCATCGCCAAGTACCCGCTTGCCGACCGCAGCAGCTCCAAGCTCCTCCGCTACCAAGCTGGCGAGATCGAGGAATTTACCTTCCGTGACCTACCCCGTCTCCTGCCCGAGGGTGCCGTACTCGTGCGCAACAACTCCAAGGTCATCCGTGCCCGCCTCCTCTTCCACAAGGACTCAGGAGCGCGCATCGAGATCTTCTGCCTCGACCCCGCCTCCCCCACCTCCTACGAGCTCTCCCTCGGGGAGCGCCACCGCTGCTCCTGGCACTGCCTCATCGGCAATGCAAAGCGCTTCAAGGAGGGCACGCAGCTCACCCGCCTCCTCCACCGCGAGGGACAGGGCGAAGTGACGCTGACGGCTGAGCGTGGCGAGGAGGGCGTCATCCACTTCTCTTGGGACAATGATGCCTATACCTTCGGCGAACTCTTAGAGCTGATGGGTATCCTCCCCATCCCGCCCTACCTCGGGCGCGAGACAGAGGAGCAGGATCTGACGACCTATCAGACGGTCTATGCCGAGACCGAAGGCTCGGTAGCAGCCCCCACAGCGGGCCTGCACTTCACCCCCGCAGTCTTCGAAGAGCTACGCGCTCAGGGGACAGAGGTGCTGGACGTCACGCTCCACGTAGGAGCTGGTACCTTCCGCCCCGTCAAGGCTGACCACATCGGCGATCACGAGATGCATGCGGAGCTGATCAGCGTCAGCCGCTCGACGCTCCTCGCCCTTCGTGAGCATATCGGGCAGATCATCGCCGTAGGTACGACGAGCGTCCGCACGCTGGAGAGCCTCTACCATCTGGCTATCGCCCTACGCCGTCAGCCCGACACGCCCCCGACTGCCCTGCACGTAGAGCAGTGGCTCCCCTATGAAGAAGGTGCAGACGAAGAGCTGACGACAGAGGAAGCCCTCGACACGCTCCTCAGCTATCTCGATGCGCAGGGAGAGGATAGCCTCGTCTTCCCCACGAGCATCATCATCGCCCCCAGCTACCGCTACCGCGTCATCCGCGGTATGGTGACGAACTTCCACCAGCCCCACAGCACGCTCCTGCTGCTCATCGCTGCCCTCATCGGTGACGACTGGCACCGCGTCTACGACTGGGCACTCACCCACGACTTCCGCTTCCTCAGCTACGGCGACAGCTCGCTGCTCCTGCCTTAGCGAAGCCAATACCTATATAAAGCAGAGCGCCTCCCGCCTGAGTCCTCGGACTCGTAGGCGGGAGGCGCTTGCCTTATAGATAAGGGGTGGAGGAAGCGAGCTTACTGCTTCTTCTTAGCCCAGTAGATGGGCGTGAAGACCTTATCCTCGCCACCGAGCGCCTTGATAGCAGACTCATAGCCGGGCTTATTGCCGTTGATGATGCTGCTGGGCAAGGGCAGACGCTGAGGATAGTAGTCGACAGACACCGTGGAGTAGGTAGAGGCGGTGAGCTGGGGCATGTTGTCCAGCGCCTTCTCTACCGCAGGCGTTTCGAAGAAGGGAAGACCCAGACGACGGTGGTCACTCCACGTCTCGAGAGGCAGCCAAGGCGTGTTGGCGATGAACTTCTGCGTGATGATCTTCGTCAGGTGGTCGTTCATAGCTGCCTTATAGAGGCGGCTCTTCATCTCAGGATAGCGGTAGGTGTAGTTCTCCGTCTGACCCGTGTAGCCATTCGTGCACTTCATCGTCACAGTAGCTGCGGGCTCCGTGGTGTGATCCCAAGCTACGGACGTCCCTACGCGGTTGTAGGTCTGCGAGGTGAGGTAGCTATCGACGGAGCCAGCACCCTGATAGGCGAAGCTCGCGCGGATACCCTTCTCATAGGCGTCCTTACCCGTCAGAGGCACCGTCCAGCCACGTACAGCAGCCTCAGCGATGAGGAAGTAAGTCTCCCATTCGCCGAAGAAGACACGCTTATTCGTGCTGTTGCGGTACTTCAGACCAAGGCGGGGCATCGTACCGACCTGCACGAGGTCGTTGATGGCATTGAGGTCACCCCAAGAGCCACCTACCCACGCATTCCACGTGTACTTAGCATTGATCGTCTTGAAGTCCTTCTCCTTGTCGGTAGCATCCTTCAGCTTGTACTCGGTCGTCGTAGCGGCCTTGCTCCACGAGGGATAGAAGCAGAAGTCGGGGTTCTCCGTATCACCAGCGATGATGAAGGTCTTATAGGCACGAGGGTCGATGATGCCTGGTAGGCCATCCATATAGAAGCCTGCCGAGGGGTCAGTCGTCGTCAGAGGGAAGTGCTTATCGTAGCGCACGCCGAGGTAGTCAGCAGGCTTGATATGGCTTGCATAGCGAGCGTCGGTGAGCTGCGTAGCAGAGCTGACACCACCCAGACCGAGGACGAGGTTGCTGTACGTAGGAGAGAGGATCTGGTGATTCCACTGACGGCTCATGACACCTGTCAGGTCGTCCCAGCCGTCCTTCTCCTGGACCTCGAAGCGATCGCTTGCCGAGGTGATACCTCCTGCAGCAGCAGCTTCCTCGAAGTGCGTCTTAGCCGTCGTAGCGTCGACCTCAGAGAGGCGCATCGCCAGACGCATACGCATCGAGTTGGCATACGCACGCCACTTAGCGGTGTTGTAGCCATAGGCACGGTCGAGCTTGTTCGTCTCGCCGTTGTCCGAGCCGGGAGCGGTAGCGAGGATATCAGCGGCCTCCTTCAGCTCGGTGAGCATATAGGCATAAGCCTCCTTAGCACCTACGTAGGTGGGGTTAGCACCCTGATAGCCGTCGATGGAGACGACACCGAAGTTGTCACAGAGCTCGGAGAGCATATAGACGCGCCAGATACGAGCTACCTGCTGGAGGCTCTTGTCATAGGTGCGTGCTGTGCCGTCCTTGATGCGCTTCTCGCACATAGCGATAGCATCGGTGAGGGGCTTGAGGCATTCCTCAGCCATACGGCTGTAGTAGTCGGAGCTCCAGCCGTCACTGAAGCCACCTACGGCAAGACCACCACCACGGTGCTGGTGGCCGCCCGTCTTCCAGTAGAGGACGAAGGCACGCTCCGCCACGTGGGGATTCTGCTGGGCAGCTATGATCGCGCGGTTGATGAGGTACTCGGGGAGCACCTGATCCTGCGAAGCGGCAGTGGGGTTGGTATTGACTTCGTCGAAGTCGCGGCACGAGGCGATACCCATCGTAGCGCACAGGCACAGACCCCAGAGGAGAATATTCTTCTTGTTCATGATATACATGGCTTAGCGACTAGAAGCCGAGGGTGATATTGAAGAGGAAGGAGCGGGTCGTGGGAGAAGAGGCGAACTCATACCCCGTAGCGTTGGAGCCCGTAGCGAAGACCGACTCAGGGTCGATGCCGTTCATATAGCTCTTGATCATCCATACATTGTTACAGGAGATACCGAGCTTAGCCTTCGTGATAGGCGTGTTCTTCAGCAGGCTCTTGGGGAGCGTATAGCTGAGGGCGATGTTACGCAGACGTACGCTCGTAGCGTCGTAGATATTCGCCTCGTTGATACCGAGGTTCCCGCTACGACCGACGATAGCACCCCAGTAGTCCTGAGGCGTGACTTCGGTGGTATTCTTCGTGTAGACCGTCTTACCAGCGACTTTGCTCTCGACGGCGCCGTCGACGACGAACTTATCACGAGCACCGTTGACGACGGTAGCAGCAGCGGCACCACCGGCCTGTAGGGCGTGGTTCGTACCAGAGAACATCTTACCGCCGAAGCGAGCATCAATGAGGAAGCTCAGGTCGAAGCCAGCGAAGGAGAAGCTGTTCGTCAGACCAGCCAAGAGGTCAGGCTGCTGGTCACCGAGCTTCTTCTCATCGCCAGCGATAGGCAGACCGTTCTCGTCGGTGATGATCTTACCATAGAGGTCGCTCGTCTTGTCCTCGACGCGCTTGTAGCTTGAGCCCCAGATCTCACCGTACTTACCGCCTTCGCGAGCGAGGATCTTTAGGTTGTCATACGTACCGAGGTTGTACTCCGTCACGGGGGACTCGATACCACCGCCATCGTAGAGCTTGATGATACGGTTCTCGTTGTGCGAGAGGTTCAGCTGGGCATTCCACTTCAGCCCTTCGCTGCGGATGATGTCAGCGGTGACCATGAACTCAATACCTTCGTTCTGGATGTTACCTGCGTTGATCATCTTAGCATCGTAGCCGCTGGCAGGGTCCATGCCGAGGCGGATGAGCTGGTTGGTAGCGTTGGTGCGATACCAAGCGAAGTCTACACCGAAGCGGCTATCGAAGAAGCGCATTTCCAGACCCAGCTCATAGGACTTGATGAGCTCACTGCGGACCTTGTCGTTGTAGAGGACGTTGTCGATGTTGGCCATCGTACCGCCGAGGGGGTCCTTCTCGATGCGGTAAGCGCTGTAGAGCTGGTAAGGCTCGAGGTCATTACCCACCTGAGCAGCCGAGGCACGCACCTTAGCGAAGGAGAGCCATGAGGGAGCATTCACATCCATCTTACGGAGCATGTCGGTGATGACCAGCGACGTGCTGATAGAGGGATAGAGGAAGGAGCGGTTAGCCTTCGCCAGCGAAGACGACCAGTCATTACGCAGCGTACCGTCGAGGAAGAAGTACCCGTCCCAGTTCAGCTGTGCCGTACCGTAGAGTGAGTTGATCTTCTTGTGGCTGTAGGACTCAGAGTTGTCGGGCTTGTCAGTACCGTTGGTCAGTGAGAAGAGGTTAGGCACGATGAGCTGGCTGACGCTGGCACGAAGGCCGTTGTGCTTGCGCTCCATGAGGTTACCCCCGACAGAGCCCGAGAGGCCGAGCTTACCGAAGACGTTGTCACGCTGTGCCGAGACGAGGAAGCTGTAGTTGTTCTCATAGAACTTGATCTGCTCCGTCTCATACTTACCCCCACCACCTGCTATAGGCGAGCCAGCGTAGGTCTTACGCTCGATGCGCGTAGAGTACTGGTCAGAGCCCACACGCAGCTCAGCATTGAGCCAGTCGGTGATCTTGTACTTCAGCGCTGCACTGATGAGGAAGCGGTCACGCGTATCGTTGTTGAGGTTGTACTTACTTGCCCAGTAGGGGTTCGTCTGATTACCTACACCATACCAGCGCATAGCACCCTGAGGCGTACGGGCTTCCTCGAAGTCGCGGATATCCATACTGCGGGGCAGTGAGTACATGGTATAGAAGGCATTGGAGGCATTAGCACCATTGAGCGGACGGTTCTGTACGAAGGAGCGGATGTACTGGACCTTCGTATCGGTGCTCCAGCGGTCGCTGGGGCCGAACTTCGTCGTGGCGCGCAGCGTCATATTCGTACGGCCGAGCGAAGCGCCAGGGATGTGGCTCTTATTGTCGGTACGTGTCAGAGAGGAGTAGATCGATGTGCGGTCGTACATCTGAGAGAAGGCGATGTTCTCCGTCAGGTCGATCCCAGGAGACTTGAAGTAGCTGGCGACGTTGTCATAGGCTCGCATGTTGGTCTTCGTGCCGTCCCACTTCGTGTACTCCTGCCCTTCGATACGAGGACCCCAGCTGGAGGAGACGTCGTTCTTATAGGCGCCGTTAGTACCTTGACCGAACTGACTCTGCAGTCTGGGCACCATGAAGAGGCGCTCTACACCTACTGAGGAAGAGATCGTGACACCGAGGCCATTGTTCTTACGACCACTCTTGGTGATGATCTGAATGACCCCGTTACCAGCACGCGAGCCGTAGAGAGCAGCTGCCGAAGCACCCTTCAGCACGGTCATGCTCTCGATATCTTCGGCATTGATATCGGAGAGACCGTTACCCATGTCGGCTGCGGGATTCCAGAAGTCATTGTTCGTAGCACCTGTCGTGTTGTCCATAGGCACACCGTCGACGACGATGAGGGGCTGATTGCTGCCCGAGAGTGAGCTATTACCACGCAGTACGATCTTCGAGGAGGAGCCGGGGCTGCTGGAGCCCTTGATGATCTGGATACCAGATACCTTACCTGAGAGTGCGTTGGTGATGTTGGGCTCGCGTACAGCCATGAGCTGGTCACCCTTGACCTCCTGCATGGCGTAGCCGAGGGCTTTCTTTTCACGGCGGATACCGAGTGCGGTGACGACGACACCACTGAGCTGGGTCATCTCATCCTCGAGCGTGATGGAGAGGGGCGTACCCGTCCAGCGGACGGTCTGGGTCTTATACCCCACACAGGAGATGACGAGCTCGGACCCTACCTTGAGTCCGCTTAGGACAAAGTGTCCCTTGGGGTCGGTTAGTGTCCCCTTGCCCTTAGCCTGGCCTTTGACCAGGATAGTAGCACCGACGATTGCCTCGCCCTTGGAGTCCTGTACGGTCCCTGTGAAGGCGACCTTACGATCCTGAGTCTGTGTCATGGCGGTCTCTACCGGCGTGGCATAGGCATTTTCTAAGGCGAGTCCTGGCAGCGAAAGACCCACGAGGAGCACGCTGCAGACTGTCTTCATTCGTTTCATAGGCTTATATCGTGTTAGTGATAAAAGGTCTATAAAGATAGATATTCTTTTAGCAAAGCAATGGTGTAATTGCCTATAAATAAAAACTTTACAAATGAATACAATTACCTAATCCCTAAGGAAAATATCCAACTCCTTATAGGTCGGTGGCTTACACCTTCGATAGATCGACCACTACCCTACCCAAAGCGCGCGACCGAGGCGCCATGCTCGCCCCACACTTCTCCCCCGAGAAGCCATGTCTTAGTACCAGCTACGCTACCCCACTCCACGGAGATGAAAAAGTAACCACTACTGGTCGCTGATGGAAGCAGTACTGGTCACCGCGCGAAGCAGTACTGGTTGGTAATAGTGACCAGTACTGGTCAGCCGACGAAGTAGTACTGGTCGCTTTAACCCATATATAAAAGGACTCCCCCTGAGGTGGTGCAGCGGAGTGCAACTACCTCAGGGGGAGTAGTATATGTAGCGTGTGGGTCTACTCGTTCGGCAGGGGACCTAAGTGCAGTCCCTTCTCACGGAAGAGGCGGATATCCTCCTCGGGAAGCTCCAGCGCCTCGATGGGCACGCATTCGTAGCGGTCATTGAGGTAGAAGCGCACACCGCCCTTGAAGCGCGAGCTGACGACCGAGAGGTCATCACGGCGATAGCGTGTGCGGATACCCGCCAGCTCGAGGAGCGTGTGGAAAACGGAGTTCGACGAGACGGCCTCACGACTATTGGAGCGCCCCTGAGCGAAGAGCTGCGGGTGGGCATCTCGCCAGCGCTTGTCGCCCCAGATGAGGAGCGGTACGTGGAGCTGGTAGTAGGAGACGTCGGGCGAGGAGTGGAGGAAGCGCTCGCGGTCGTCATCATAGACGTCCTCCCCGTGGTCAGAGATATAGACCATCGAAGCGGCACGATCGCCTCCCTCGAGGATGCGGACGACGGAGTCAACGAACTTATCCGTCTGGCGCACGGCATTGTCATAGGCATTGCGCAGGACGAGACTGTCGGCCTCCGAGCCCGAGTAGTGCCCCTTCACAGGGAAGAAGGTATCTTCCTTCGGATAGCGGTCACGGTAGCTGAAGTGACTACCATAGGTGTGCAGCACGACGAAGAGCTTCGGGTGCTCGCTCGCCATGAGACGCTGCAGATAGGGGATCATATCGCTATCGTAGAGACGGCGCTTCTCACGACGAAGCTCCTTACGGATGGGGTGATGCTCGTCCCCCTGCATAGCGAAGAAGTCCACATAGCTGTGGTTCCCTGGCTGATTGGAGATGAAGGCCGTATAGAAGCCCGCTTCACGGAAGGCCGAGAGGATCCCCTGCACACGGGGTAGGTTCTCCGCCGAAGACGCATCGGCAGGCGAGAGGATGATGGGGATACTCTTATATGTTGTATTCGACTGCGTCAGGACGTCAGCAAAGGCGATAAGCCCACCATCACGGTGGAGCGAATCGATATGCGGCGTCGTCTCACGGGGATAGCCGTAGAGGCTCCAGCTGTGTGCACGGGACGTCTCACCAAGGATGAGGACGTAGATCTCACGCTCGTCCTTGGCACGCTCGGAGGTAGCCTTGTAGCAGAAGTCCTGGCTGGTGCGATCGTAGTGCATCACCTCATAGAGCTTTGTCGTCGCCAGATACATATTGTAGAAGACGCTCATCGGATAGACCTCCGCACGCAGATGCACGTAGGGGAAGCGCTTCTTCGCCCCTATATATATAGGTAGGGCGACGAGAAGGATGAGCACAGAGACGAGGGCCATACGGCGACGGAAGCGTGGCGAGAGGCTCTCACGGCTACGAGCCGAGAGCGTCGCCACGACGAAGGTCAGGGCGTAGAATCCCCCGCTGGCGAGGATGGGCCAGAGGATGTTGGAGAGGAGTTCGCCCGCTTCATCAGGCTCCGAGGTGAAGATATTCAGGAGCATATCCACCGCGACGACGGAGCCACTGAATATCGTCAGGAGCACGAGCTGGAAGGCATGGAGCAAGACCAGCACGAAGAGCCCCCAGTAGACACGCCCAGGACGCTTCGCCGAGAGCAGGAGAAGCATATACACCGGTAGCATCAGCAGGATATTCAGCACACGCCCTACGGCAGGCTGCTGCATGACGACGGAGAGCACGACATTGGGCAGGAGAAGTGCCAGCGTCAGTATCCAGTAGTAGCATCGCTGGTCAGCACGGCTTACCCAAGCCTGAAGCCGATCCCATATACGCAGCATATAAAGAGAAATAAAATCTTAGTGATATGTGTAGAGATAAGACATAGGCACTACCCTACTCGTGATGATAAGGCTCACCTCTCAAGATCGTCTGCGCGCGATAGAGCTGCTCCACAGCAAAGAGGCGTACCATCTGATGAGAGAAGGTCATCTGACTCAGCGACACGCGGTCATCTGCCCGCTTATAGACCTCCTCCGAGAAGCCGTAGGGGCCTCCTATGACGAAGACCAGACGGCGCGCACCCGATACCATCACCCGCTCGATATACGAGGCGAAGGCGGTACTTGAGAACTCTCGTCCGCGCTCATCGAAGAGCACTACCCTATCCGACGTACTGGTCTGCCGCAGGATCTCCGCTCCCTCCATCTGCTTCTGCAGCTCGGGTGTGAGCTTGCTGGAGCGGCGGATATCAGGGATGATCTGTAGGGTGAAGGGCAGGTAATGGCCGAGGCGATCAGCGTAGAGCTTCGTCAGCTCTTCGATCGCACGGCTATCGGTCTTGCCCACAGCGAGGAGAAGAAGGTGCATCGGTTATGAAGTAGCGGGGTGAAGGCGAGGGGTAAGTGTCTATATCCACCAGACCCATTAGACTTCACTCTTGGGCACAGGGCTCGACGGGATCGTCTAATGGGTCTGGCGTCTACAGGCGGTAGTCTACCGCAAGTAGCTTAGAAGGGCAGATCATCTGCAGCACCAGCGGGAGCTACAGGCTGGGCAGCGGGCGCTGCGGCAGGTGCCGCTGCGGGAGCAGCGGGAGGCTGAGGTGCACTATAAGCAGCAGGAGCGGGAGCAGCTACACCGGGGAGCTGGATGCCCTGGACTACGTTCCAAGCGCGGACAGACGTGTACCAGCGGCCATTGAACTCACGGCTCTCTACGTCGATAGATACCGTCACTTCCTGACCCACCTGCATGGGGAACTTATTCACATTGTCACCGAAGACTTCGAAGCAGACCTTGCGGGGGTACTGCGTGCCGAGCGTCTCGAGGATGTATTCTTGTACTTGCCAGGGGTTGCCAGCCTTGCTGGTACCCGTGCGCAGGGGGAGTACCTGGACGATTTTACCGATTAATTCCATGGGGAGTATCTTATCTAAATTGAATGATTTTGCTTAGCGTGGGCGGAAGCCGATGATGTGACGGACCTCATCGATCGTCTTCGAGGCGGACTCACGAGCCTTCTCAGCACCGATGCGAGCCACACGGGAGAGGAGCTCCTTGTCGCCCTGGATGTCGAGGATGCGCTCACGGATAGGCGCGCAGAAGGCGTTGATATCGGCAGCGAGCTGCTTCTTCATATCGCCGTAGCGGATAGCACAGTCGTTGTAGAGACCGTCGAAGTGCTGGTAGACCTCAGGCGCAGAGACGATCTCCATCAGCGTGAAGAGGTTCTGGATAGGCTCGGGCTTCTCGCTGTTAGGCTCGGTAGGACCAGCGTCCGTGACGGCACGCATGACCTTCTTCGAGATCGTCTTCTCGTCGTCGATGAGGTAGATCGCATTGCCTTCGCTCTTGCCCATCTTCCCTGAGCCGTCGAGGCCGGGCACCTTCAGTGCACGCTCTCCGAGGGAGAAGGACTGAGGCTCGGTGAAGAAGTCCACGCCGTAGATGGTATTGAAGCGGCGGGCGAACTTACGCGCCATCTCCATATTCTGCTCCTGGTCCTTACCGACGGGTACCTTGACAGCCTTGTGCATGAGGATGTCGGCAGCCATGAGGGAGGGGTAAGTGAGCAGACCAGCGTTGACGTTGTCGGGCTGCTGGCGTGCCTTGTCCTTGAAAGAGGTCGTACGCTCCAGCTCACCGAGGTAAGCGTTCATATTGAGGTAGAGATAGAGCTCCAGCACCTCACGCACGTCGCTCTGCACGTAGATCGTAGCCTTCTCAGGGTCGATACCACACGCCAGGTATTCAGCGAGGATGGTATTCGTACTACGGATGATATCATCGGGATGCGGATGAGTCGTCAGCGAATGCCAGTCAGCGATGAAGAAATAGCAGTTATACTCATTCTGCATCTGCGTGAAGGCACGTACAGCACCGAAGTAGTTACCTAAGTGAAGATTACCTGTGGGACGGATCCCGCTGACTACTGTTTGCATCGTCTACTAACTATGATCTATAATGTGGTCCTATATAGGTTACGAAGATAGCTAATAATTCACAATCTTGCCCCTTTTATATAAAGCAACTGGCTCTCCATCGGGGTGGAAAGCCAGTCACTTTGCTAAGACTTCTTATAGAGCGTTATCGGTTCTTTTATCACTGCTCCACGCAAATAAATATAGTCCCTAAAATCAACCCCTTGAGGAGTAGGATCCCAGACCATAGTCTTCTCTGTCCTCTTCCTTATGATCCACGTAGACTTTACCTCCTCAGTTATGATGCCATCAGGGGATAGTACCCATACTGTATGCTTTAGAATATTCTTATTCAGTGAGTACTCCCCCCTCATATTATTACGAGTAAACCTAGGTCCAACTAAATAAACTCTCACCTCATCCTCAGAGTTAAAGTAGAAAGTCAACTTCGCTGGGACTTTCCCATCCTCCGTATCAACCTTGAATTCTGACTCCCAGATCGTACCAGACAGATCCTGAGTTGTGGGGATAGGAAGCTCCTTCTCGGTACATGACACGCATGCCAAGAGGAAGAGTATGATACCAGATAAGTAAGTACGCATAATAGTTACTATTTAGAGTTAAACAATGGTACACTTCGTTGGTAGCTCGAGACCAGCTGATCCACGGGCTCGTTTGGAGTTTCAGAGGACAGCGCATGTCCTTTTGCTTGAGAAAGGTATGAATTATTTTTCAGAGAGCAAGTGAAGCACAATATCTCCAATACAACCGTACCTAAGAGCAGCTAATTAGTGATACACACAGCTTACCAACCGAAGGGGTACGGATCACTCTTACCAAAGGAGGTGGCGTGAAGCAGTAAGGGGGGCTACGGATAAGCAATAGTAGTTTGCCCTCGGACCAATAGTCGTTCGGATGCAAACCTATATTGGTCGCTGAGTGAAGCTATATAGGTCACTGCGACGACCTATATTAGTTCATTGCTTCGCGTAAGGATAAAAGTTGCGAACGAGTGGCAGATAAGTTTGGACTACGTACGTGGCTCTAATATCTACGTACGTGGATATTTGGATTTACGTGCCTGGTCTTTAAATCTACGTGCATAGACAGAGGAAAAACACTACGTGAAGGCGCTTTTTTCTTCACGAGAATAGCACTTTTCCCTCCGCAGGATAAGAGGAATACTTGTGATAAAGCGAAGTGCTTACGTACCGCTTCGGAGAGGCATATCGGGGAGCCGCGTGCGATGCCTTAGCACTCTAAATAGAGGGCAGAACTCTCGGCAACAGTCTCCAAAGAAGGACTATACTCCCCCCACTCCATCTCGTAGAAAGGTACGTATACAAAGCGGGCTGAGCACCTCATACCTCCTGCAAGAGAGGTGAGGCGCTCAGCCCGTCTATGATTTGGCTTGTGTAGGAGGAGGCTACTTCAAAGTGGTCAGCGAACGCACTAAGAAGTCAAGCGCGTCGGCAGAGAAGTGCCCTCTCAGCATAGGATATTCCATAGGCGAGCCCGTAGACGAAGGTAGGAAGAGATGATTGAGTTTAGGGAAGACCTGCACCTGAGCCTTGGGCTGGAGACGCAGTAGCTCGGCCGCATTGGAGGGTAAGACCTGCTTATCCATCTCGCCGAAGAGCCCGATGACGGGGCACTTCACCGCACGCCACGTCCCTGCGATATCCAGCTGAAGAAGTTCCCGCAGATAGGGCGTGAACTGCCCCATGATCTGCGTGCGTATCGTAGCGTACATCGTTGTATCCGAAGTCATGACAGGCAGGAGCCGCTCAACGACCTTAGAGGCCTTTGCCTTCACTTCATCGAGCGAGAGGCGCTTGTCCTGCATCAGGCCGTAGACCTCAAGGTTCCCCTTGCGTAGGGTGGCACGCTCCTCGTCGCTCTTTCCTCCCAGTAGGCTGAGGGCATCCATCTGATCAGCGAGGATCCGATCCATACCAAACACTGGACCAGCGAGCGAAACAATACCAGCAAGCGAGCGATCTTGGCTTGCCACCTTCGAGGCAATATAGCTCCCTTCGCTGTGGCCTAGGAGGAAGATCCGCTGAGGATTCACTGCCTTGTGCTCCTTCATAGCCTTGACCACCGCCTCGGCATCCCGTACGAAGTCCTGCACATGCGAGGCCATGAAGATCCCCGTGCTCTTACCTACACCTCGGTCGTCGTAGCGGAAGACAGCGAAGCCCGCTTCGGTCAGTCGGCGGGTAATATCCAAGAAAGGCTTACAGCCGAAGATCGTCTCATCACGATCCTGCGGGCCACTGCCCGTGATCAGGACGAGCGTAGGATAAGGCGACTGCCCCGTCTTAGGCAGGGCAAGGCTGCCCGAGAGAATGACAGACGAGCCCGAGACGGGGATGCTTAGCTCCTCCTCCGTATAGGTGGCAGGTGCTTGGGGAGCGTCTTGCTTCTCGATTGAGCGCTCCATATCCAGCGGGAGACTCATACCGCCCTGCTGGAAGTTGCCCGAGAGCTTGTCATCTGCCGTGCGCACGGCGGTATAGGTCAGGCGTAGGCTACGAAGCTCCATACGCAGGCTATCGCCCGAGACGTGCACCTCATCGGCACGTAGCCCGTAGGCACCTTGGTCTGGGCTATCCAGGGTAGCCGACCAGCGCCCCGCCTCTTCGGTGAGGTGGATGACCATACGGAGCTTGCCCATAGGGAGCGAGAGCTTACCCGACCAATCCCCACGGAGGCTCTGTGCGCTCACGACGAAGGGGAGGAGAAGAAAGAGGGAGAGAAGGAAGCGTCTCATAGTGGTAGAGATAGTAGTGCGTAGTGGTGTGAGGCCTCAGCCTTTGAGACGGCGTCGGCGATTCATGTAGTAGGTGAGGAAGAAGTTCTGCCAAGCGATATAGCCCGCTATACCAGGAGCTACGAGCGGATGCATGAAGGTGATGCAGAGCCAGAGCGTTAGGGCGGTATTCTTCTGCCCCATAGACTGACGGCATGCTACCTCCTCGACGCCGATACGGTGCGCCAGATGACTGCCGAGTGTGAACTGAATAGCGCACGCCAAGAGCCCGACAGCGAAGGAAGCGATGAGTAGCCCGACCTGCTCCGACCCTTCCTTCAAGACGAAAGAGACACTCTTCCCCAAGATGAAGAGCAGCGAGGAGAGCCACAAGAGGTAGGTGAGTTTCTTCGGTGGGTGAGGGGTCTTCCCCATGCTCTTCATCACACCGCGCACGAGCCATGCCAGCACGATAGGTAGGATGACCATACGGACGACGAGGAGCGCTATCTGCCCTGAGAGCGTCCAGAAGGGCAGATGGCTGTGCGAATCAAGTAGGGGGAGTAGGAAGGGTGCTACCAGGCAGATCAGCCCGTGTGTGACGATGGTGTAGCCCGTAGCGAAGCCTGTATCACCATCCATGAGGTTCGTCATCGCCCCCGCTGCTGCCGCTGCTGGTGCGAGGAAGCACATGAAGAGACTCGTAGCGATGACGTGATCCCACGCCGAGAGAATGAAGTAGAGCGTCCCCCCGATAGCTATCTGGAGGACGAAAAGCAGGAGGTGCTTCGGTCGTGGAGCAGCAGCGCTGGGTGGCATATTGAGCACAGCGAAGAAGAGCATCGCCGAGATGATCCACGGCGCCAACCAACCATAGGGCGCTGTGATACGCCACGATAAGAGCCCCATCGCTATGAAGAAGAGCGGGGTAAAGCCCTTCAGCCGACTCCAAAGGCTACCGAGCATAGGAGGACAAAAATAGGTACGTTATCCGATGAGCTTAGGATCGGCTACGATGCGCTCTACACCGGCACGTATAGAGCGTAGACCAAAGGCCTCGGGACGGAGATCTGCTGGGTCGACGATGACCAGCTCACCAGCATCATCCATAGCCGTCGCCCCGTCGAAGCTCTTCACACGCGTCAGGTAGAAGAGATCCGCCGTATAGACATCGATCCCCGAATAGGGGTAGACATTGGGGATCGAGAAGAGTAGACGCACCTCCTTTGCCTCGAGACCCGTCTCTTCGCGCAGCTCACGACGCACGGCATCATCCACCGTCTCCTCGGGATCTACGAAGCCCCCTGGGAGGTCCAGCGTGCCCTTCTCCGGATCACGTGCACGGCGCACAGTGAGAAGACGCCCCGCCTCATCAAGGACGAAGCAAGCGACAGCCGAGGCTACATTGTGGAAGTAAGTGAGGTCACAGCTCGGGCAGTGGATAGCACGGCCGTGTACATGCTCTAGCCCCTTCTGCCCGCAGCGAGGGCAGTAGCTGAAGCTCGATAGTGGATGTGTGTGCATAGGAAATAAGGGGTAGGGAAGTCGTATGGGAGGAAAGACAACAGACGAGCGCGGCAGTGCACCGGCTCGTCTGTCATCATAGGGATCGAAGGAGATTAGATTTCCTTGGCTTCCCAGCCGAGAGCGCTGGCACCGAGGACGGCAGCGTCGCTCTCCTTGAGCTGAGAGACGAGGAGCTTGGTCTTGCCTTCGTAGATCTTGAGGATGTTCTTCTCCATGTGGTGGCGGATGGGGTTCATCAGGAGGTCACCAGCCTTGGTGAGACCCCCGAAGAAGATGATCGCTTCGGGAGAGGAGAAGGTGACGAAGTCCGCGCAGGCTTCGCCGAGGATAGCCCCCGTAGATTCGAAGATCTCGAGAGCGAGACGGTCGCCAGTCGAAGCCGCGTCGAAGACGTCCTTACTCGTGATCGTGTCGATATCCAGCTCACGGAGCTTGCTCTCGTCGGAGCGGATAGTGAGGTATTCGCGAGCCGTACGTGCTACACCCGTAGCCGACGTGTAGGTCTCGAGGCAGCCCTGACGTCCACAGCCGCACATACGCCCATTGCGGCGGACGATCATGTGACCGAGTTCGCCAGCGAAGCCATCGTGCCCGTAGACGAGCTGACCACCGACGACGATACCACTACCGACGCCAGTACCGAGGGTGATGACGATGAAGTCCTTCATACCACGTGCAGCACCATAGGTCATCTCACCGATAGCGGCAGCGTTAGCGTCGTTGGTGAGTGCTACGGGGATACCGATGCGGTCCTGGATCATCTGAGCCAAGGGGATCTTACCCTTCCAAGGGAGGTTGGGGGCGAACTCGATAGAGCCGTTGAAGTAGTTACCGTTAGGCGCACCTACACCGATACCACGGATCTTGTCCTTACCACCGACCTGCTCGATGAGCATGTTGAGGCCTGTGACGAGGTCATTCAGGTAGAGCTCAATATCGTTGTGCGTACCAGTCTTGATCGAGGCATTGACGACGACATTACCACGGGCGTCGACGACACCAAAGACGGTGTTCGTCCCACCGAGGTCTACACCTATTACATAGGGCTTTTCCATTAGCTGTGCTTGTGTACTATGATGTGAGATATTCTTGTTATTGAACAAAGATAGTTTTTTTCACCGATCAGTTAACTTCGCCCCCCACGCATTCCCCGCGTGGAGTCCCACAAGTCGGTACCATAAGACACCAGCATAGGGTAGTGGTGTGCCTTACATCCAGGCCTCCCGACCCCGAGGGCTCGACTTATCCCCAGTGCTTAATATAAGTGAAGTATATAGAGGAAGAATAAATTTTTTTCTCTCTATCTCCTATTGTTATTATAGTCGGTGGAATCGTGGGTAATCTGCTTACACCTTCACTTCCTCCACTTGGCTCCTCCACGGACTTATCCTAATGCTTTGCGCTTCCTGCCCACAGGGTATTCACAAGTGACTTCCCACTTATAGCTGGGCTTTGGGCGCAGTCGAGGGGAAGGCATCCACATCTCGGGGGATTGCTTTCCCTTTTCTCGCATCCTTCGGTATGTGTATTAGGGTGGGATAATCTCGTGAGTTATCTACACCCCGAGGGAAGGGGGAAGAGGGGAGTAAGGTCGTCGCTGGAGGGGTGGGGATGAGTCTCCTATTTATCCCACGCTTACCCACTTGTTTTCCCCAGCTCACAGAGGGGGTAGAGTAGGGTGCTTATCGCGCTTCGTGGAGGTAGCTCAGGATAGCTCTTGCGGCGCGTGGGGCGCTGGGTTCTGTGCCCATCAGCTCCTGCAGCTGGGCCAGTGCCTGCAGCTGGTCGGTGCGGCGGTGATCCTCCTCGGGGATGAGGCGGGAGAGAATCGAGAGGATCTGTACGGAGTGTGCGCGGTCGGCGAGGAGCTCGGGGACAGCAGGGCGATCCAAGATGAGGTTGACCAGCGAGAAGTAAGGCACACGGAAGAGGTGCTCGAAGACGAGGCGAGCGATGCGCCTACCGCCCATACGATAGCAGACGACCATAGGGATGCCCCATAAGCCTGCCTCCAGCGTCGCCGTCCCCGAGGTGACCAGGGCAGCATGGGCACGGCGCATGAGTCCGTAGGTATCTCCGAAGAGGATGGGGGTATCGCTGTACTTACCGAGGTGGGGGGCGTAGTCTGCAGCGGTAAGTCCTGGAGCACCAGCGATGACGACACGCCAGCCCAATTGAGAATAGGCAGCGGTGGCTGCGAGCATCTCGGGGAGGTTGTCCCGCAGCTCAGACTGACGGCTCCCTGGGACGAGGAGGAGCATCTGCTCTCGCTCTATGGGCTCGGGATGCTCAGCGAGGTAGGTGAGCTTAGCATCTACACAAGGGTTACCTATATACGCTGTGCGGAGGCCGCGGTCGCTGAAGTAGCTGGTCTCAAAGGGTAGGATACTCAGCCCGAGGTCTACATAGCGGCGGAGCTGGCGTATGCGCCCTGCTCTCCACGCCCAGAGCTTGGGGAGGATGTAGTAGATGACGGGGCAGCGTAGCTCCTTCTTGGCGTAAGGGAGGATGAAGCGGAAGTTGAAGTCTGCGTAGTCCACAGGGATGACCACATCGGGGGCGAAGTCCCGCATAGCAGCCTGTATCTGCCGGCCGATGCGGGTGAGCTTCCCGAGGTTCTTGACGACGCTGACGATGCCCATGAATGCGATCTCACGGTAGTGGACGATGGGGGCGACACCTGCTGCGGCCTCCATCTTATCTCCACCCATAAAAGCAAACGAAGCCTCTGGATCCTCAGCCTGCAGCGCCCGTATGAGCGCCGAGGCGTGGAGGTCGCCAGAGGCTTCGCCTGCGACTAAGAAGTAGCGCATGGTGCTATGCTGAGCGTTGGGCCAGGGCTTCGAGTTCCTCGAGCCACTGATAGTTCGTGCAGTCGAGCTGGAGGGGCGTGAGCGTCGCCCAGCTATCCTTGAGGTAGTGCCAGTCGGCTTGCTTGGTATCCTCGGCGGGATCTTGGCGACCCGTGAGCCAGTGGATACGCTTACCCTTGCCGTCCTCTGAGTGGACGAACTCCTCGACGAAGCGACCTACAGTCATGGGGCATACCTTCAGACCCTTGGGTTTCGTCTTGGGGACGTTCAGCGAGAGCATCGTCTGCCAGGGTAGGGGCTTCTCAAGCATCATCTTCACGACACGTATGGTGTAGTCGATGCTGTCGGAGAAGTCGGGGTGCCAAGCGGTGTCATCGAGCGACACGGCCAGCGATGGGATGCCGTAGATACAGCCTTCGCGGGCAGCACCGAGCGTGCCGGAGTAGCTCACGCAGATGCCCTCGTTGCTCCCGTGGTTGATGCCCGAGATGATGAGGTCGGGGCGCTGGTCTACGAAGAGGGTATTCAGTGCGAGCTTGACGCAGTCCACAGGCGTACCCTCGCAGCTATATACAGCGAGGTTGCCTTCGGTGGTGCGGTGCTTGAGGCGCAGAGGTTGGGTCGTGGTGATAGCGCCAGAGAAGCCCGAGCGGGGCCCGTCTGGAGCGACGATAGTCACCTGACCGAAGGCGAGCATCGCCTGAGCGAGCTCTTGGATACCTGCGGCGCGGAAGCCGTCGTCATTGCTGAGGAGTATATGCATCTATAGGGTATAGGATCCTTAGTTCGCGGAGGGCTTGATGACGCTCCCGAGGCGGACACGGTAATATAGTGAGGTATAGCTCTCGGTACGCTCCACCATATTGTTGGTATTGAGGTACCAGGGTACTACGATAGAGGCTTCTGCTCCCTGATGGAGGTTCTGCACAGCGATCTGTAGGCCTATGGGGAGTTTGGCGACGGTCTCCTGCTGGACGGAGTTGAGGTCAAGGGTCTGGCGCACACGCATGGCCTTGAGGTTATCCTTGATCCAGTCGCTCGTCGAGTAGGCGTCACGGAAGAGCGTGACGGCATCGGTATAGTCTACCCCGACAGACGCATCGCCTGCCTTGGTGACCTTCATATAGATGAAGCCACTACCCGTGATACCGGGTACGGTGACGCGCTGGAAGTCCGTGCTGTCGGCGAAGGCGCGGAAGGCCCGCTCATTCGTGGCACGGCGCTCCTGGGCGACGTCGATAGTGCTATTGCAGCTCGTGAGGCTGAGGAGCGTAAGCAGGGCGAGGCCTGTGGTGATCTTGCTTATCATCATTGTCTCTTAGATGAAGTGGTGGGTACCTCTCTTGGGTGGAGGTTAGATCTTGCGCAGCAGGCTCTTCAGCGAAGTAGCCTCGTAGAGTATGTGGGAGAGCTCGCTGATAGCGACGCGCTCCTGCTGCATCGTGTCGCGGTGACGCAGGGTGACGGTACCATCCTCCATCGTCTGGTGGTCGATGGTGACGCAGTAGGGCGTACCGATAGCGTCCTGACGGCGGTAGCGCTTACCGATAGAGTCCTTCTCATCGAGCTGGCAGTTGAAGTCGAACTTCAGCTCGTCGTAGATCTCCTGTGCCTTGGCATCGAGGCCGTCCTTACGTACCAGAGGCAGGATAGCGAGCTTGACAGGAGCGAGAGCTGCCGGCAGGCGAAGGACCGTACGCTTGTCACCACCCTCGAGGGCTTCCTCTTCGTAGGAGCCACAGATGAGGCTGAGGAACATACGGTCGACACCGATAGAGGTCTCGATGACGTAGGGCACATAGCTCTCACCCAGCTCTGGATCGAAGTACTGCATCTTCTTGCCACTGAACTCCTCGTGACGCTTCAGGTCGAAGTCCGTACGGCTGTGGATGCCTTCTACTTCCTTGAAGCCGAAGGGCATCTCAAACTCGATGTCCGTAGCAGCGTTGGCGTAGTGCGCCAGCTTCTCGTGGTCGTGGTAGCGGTACTTCTTGTCGCCGAGGCCGAGGGCCTTGTGCCAGCGAAGACGCAGGTCCTTCCAGAAGTCAAACCACTTGAGCTCCTCACCAGGGCGGACGAAGAACTGCATCTCCATCTGCTCGAACTCGCGCATACGGAAGATGAACTGACGGGCAACGATCTCATTGCGGAAGGCCTTACCGATCTGTGCGATACCGAAGGGTACCTTCATACGGCCTGTCTTCTGTACATTGAGGAAGTTCACGAAGATCCCCTGAGCCGTCTCGGGGCGCAGATAGACCTTCATCGCACCGTCGGCCGTGGAGCCCATCTCGGTGGCGAACATAAGGTTGAACTGACGGACCTCCGTCCAGTTGCGCGTGCCGCTGATCGGGCAGACGATCTCGTAGTCGAGGATGATCTGACGCAGCTCCTCGAGGTTGGTATCGTTCATAGCAGCAGCGAAGCGGTTGTGCAGCTCTTCCCACTTAGCCTGATACTCGAGTACACGGCCGTTGGTAGAGCGGAACTGTGCTTCGTCGAAGCTCTCGCCGAACTTCTTCGCAGCCTTGGCTACCTCCTTATTGATCTTCTCCTCGATCTTCGCCAGCTGATCCTCGATGAGGACGTCAGCGCGGTAGCGCTTCTTCGAGTCCTTGTTGTCGATGAGGGGGTCATTGAAGGCATCGACGTGACCAGAGGCCTTCCAGATCTTGGGGTGCATGAAGATCGCTGAGTCGATCCCTACGACGTTAGGAGCCAAGAGGGTCATCGCCTCCCACCAGTAGCGCTTGATGTTGTTCTTCAGTTCGCTACCGAGCTGTCCGTAGTCGTAGACAGCGCCGAGGCCGTCGTAGATTTCGGAGGAGGGGAAGACGAAGCCGTATTCCTTACAGTGGGCGATCACCTTCTTAAAGAGGTCTTCTTGCTGTGCCATGAGAGCAGTTGCTTATTCTATTATCTATTTGGATTGTATCGATGTGATAGCTGCGACGCACCGATGCGAGGTGCGCACAGTCCACAAAGTTACACATTCTCCTCTACTTACGTACGCTACGGATCGGCTCCGAAAGGCCCGCTCGCTGCCCGCACTTCGGACGGGTGACTCTCGTCCGTATAGAAGTGTCATTTCGGCGAGTAGGTATAAGTTCTCCATCCACCTCAGTGTCGGGCTCTATATCTCTACAGAATAAGTTCCGAAGGAGTGCAGGAAAACTCCCGCACGCGTGGTGGAAAAGTCTCTTAGGACTACGACTAAAGCTTTATCTCGGTACGTGGATCTTAGGACTACGTAGGTGGATGATAGGATCTACGTGCAGGGTCTATAAATCTACGTACCGAGATCAAGCTTTGGGCGTATAGGAGGCGACTTATAGCACTATGGCGACAGCATCATTTCTCGCACAGGGAGGGGAGAAGTCCCATATAGGTCACCACGTCATCGCCGTAGTGGATGGGTATAAATACCCGTGCGGGACGCCCTCGGCTTAGCCGAAAGCGTCCCGCACAAGGTAGGGGGAATGCGCTATCAGTACAGGATGCTGATCTCGCCTTCTCTGGTGAAGAGATCCCACATACCTTCCTGTCCACTCGGGGATGGATGGGCATTGCAGATGAGCATAAATTGCTCGTAGAAGGGAATCTCACGTGGGCGATAGATAGAGAGGGAGCTGACCCATGCGCGGCCTGTGGTGTTGTCTGAATCAATGACGCATTGGGCCGACTCGCTCAGCTTCGTATTGATCTTAGGGGAGACGAATAGCTTCACAGCTTTGTCCAGTGTACTGATGGCCTTCTCTTTGCTCTTAGGATCGGTGGGATCATACGTGGCGGTGAAAGCGCTGAGCTCGCTTTCGGAGAAGTTCTCCAAGCTGGATAGATGCCCTCTCTTTGCTTCTCCTTGGGAGGTAGGCAGGGCTTGCTTTGCGCTCTTCTCACAGCCCAAGTTGGGGAGAAGAAGGAAGAGAGCAAGTCCCCCTATAAGGAGCTTACTATTCATAGGTTCGTCGGAGTTAGGTAGTGAGTATTGCTACTCCAAAGATAGAGAATCGTAGGAATCTCTACGCCTTCGCTGAAGGGGGCTATTTCGAGGCCTTTACGTGTAGAGCCTTGAGTAGGGTCTTGGTGTCGGGATCGATGCGGCGCGACTCGCAGATCTTCTGGATGGCCTTGTTGTGCACCCACGGATCGAAGCGCTTCTCAGCGAGGTAGGGGTGGGTCTCGGTGGGGTAGAAGGTGTAACACTCAGCGATAGCCCACGCCAGCGCCATACGCACATAGTAGCCCTCATGGCTCACGGCGAGGTAATGGCGGAGTAGTTCGTCTATATGCTCGGCATCGATGAAGTACTGCATGAGGGCGACGATGCCGAAGCGCACCTCATACTCCCCGCGGTGCTGGAGGTAGGGGAGGAAGAACGCCCAGAGCTCGGGGCCATGCTCACGGAGGAGCTTCTTCGGCTGGGGGAGGCTGAAGGAGTCGCAGACCGACCAGGAGTGGATGACCCGCACCCAGCGTGAGAGGTGGAGGAGGTAGTCGGAGAAGTCACCCACAGGGAGCATACCGAGGACGAGACCCTGCAGGGTACGTGCCTCCATGAAGTCCTCCTCTTTGGGGCGCTCTCCGCGTTCAGCTTCCGCAAGGTAAGCAGGCCAGCTCCCACTACGCACGATACGCCGAGCGAGCGCACGTAGATCGGGCAGACGTACACCGAGTACGCCTGCTATATCGGGATGTAGTCGCTGGGTAAAGGGCTGATTGCCCTGCTGAGCAAGCTCCAGAAGGTGCTCTGTGATGCTTCGCTCGTCGATGCGGTAGAGGCTGGACATAGGCCTTGTATAGCAAAAGCCCCCGTGGGGAATTAGTCGAAGAGCAGGTGATTGGCATCCTCGATCTTCTCGATGGTGCCAGAGAGGACGGAGGTACTACGCGAGGCTTGGTTGCGCGAGTAGACATTTGAGGTGATGAATGCCTGACAGGTACGCTCACTGAGGTCAAGGACCTGGCTCACGGTCGTGCCATCGGCCTCGACCCAGTTGACGAAGAAGACACTCGCGCCGATACGTATGGCGCTGTAGTTGTCTTCGCCCTCCTTGCTACCGTGGACGGAGTCCTTACTCTTCCAGAAGAGGTGCTTATGCGATAGGTACTCGACGGTAGAGACGTTCTCAGGAAAGCGCAGGTGTAGGCGCTTCCCGACGAGTGTCGTATCCGTAGTCTGTACGGGAGGTGCGTCCTCTTGGCTCGTCTTAGTGCCAGAGGAGTCCCCACTGCACGCTGTGAGGAGTGAGAGCGCAGCGGCAAGGGTGAAAAGAGGGCGTAGATACATGATAGATCTATGGCTAATGTGTAGTATGTAGGTGCGATGCGGCTTAGTCACGCGAGAAGAGACGCGAGAAGAAGCCCCGCTTCTCCTCCTCCTCTTCGTAGAGACCCAGTCGGTGCCACTCGCCGTCGAGAGCCTTACCAGCCTGGATGCGGTGGTAGATCGTACCCCAGTCTGGCAGGCCACCAAAGCTGCGGTCATCGAGGAAGAGATCGGCCTTGAGCTTGCGCGAGAAGCCCGACCCCGTAGCGTCTTCCTCGGGGAAGTCTCTATTGATGGCGTAGAACTCTACGCCACGCTGACGGCACCACTCGACGGCTTCGTCCAGCAGAGCGCCCTCACGGACAGTCCAGAGGATGAGACGATGCCCATCACGGATCAGCATCGCGAGGGTCTGGGTGGCGAAGGGGATTTCCTCGCCGATCTTGGGATAACGGTGACGCACGATCGTGCCGTCGAAGTCAACAGCTATAATCATCAGTAGAGTGGGGGAGTATAGGATAGAGTTTTAGAATCCAGAGAAGCGGATAACGTTCTCAGGCGTCTCCTCGGTCTTCTCTTCTTCGGGCTGAGTGGCCTCCTCTACGGGCTCTGGACGTGATGGCGTAGAGGTGGTGAAGGTCGTCGAGCTCGTCGTGTACTGCGAAGGCTCGGGGCGGGGCGTATGCAGGTCGAAGGCCGACAGCGTGCTACGCTCACGAGCGCTCTGGCTGGCCGTACCATAGTTGTTGATACGGATCGCTCTGTTGTTGGTCTTGTCTACGCGCTTGCTCTCGAAGATGCGGTGATCTCGGCGGAAGGAAGGTGTCTCCTCGAGGATGATGATGAGCTCTTCGTCATCAAGCTCGTCGATGCTCAGGGCGACAGGCTCGGCCTTCGTACGCTTGGTAGCGGCACCACCGTAGACACGCTCGATGAGGCGCTGCTGCTCGTCGCGCTCCTTCTCTTCGCTGATCTTGGAGAGTGGATCCTTAGCCTTGGGCGTCGTGGGCAGGAAGATGTCTTCGTCGAAGCCGAAGCCCGAGGCGAGGATCGTCACACCGATCTTCTTGCCTATATCATTGACACGGGCCGTACCATAGATCGTCTTGACATCGTCGGAGAAGTCCTCGGTGAAGGCCTGTAGCTCGGTGAGCTCGGGGATCGTGAGAGGCTCTTCATCGCCCTCGTAGACGTTGATCAGGAGGTGGCGTGCCTTGCTGATATTGTTGTTGTTAAGGAGGGGCGAATTGAGTGCCTCCTGGATAGCCAGAGTCATACGCTCAGGCCCTTCTGCGTAGCCCGTGTTGATGACAGCGACACCGCCATTGCGCAGGGTCGTATCGACGTCAGCGAAGTCAAGGTTGATCGTACCAGCGATATTCACCAGATCGGAGATACCACGTGCGGCATTGCTCAGCGTATCGTCCGCCTTGGCGAAGGCTTCGGAGACGGTGAAGTTCTTGTACACCTCGATGAGGCGCTGGTTGTTGATGACGAGGAGGGCATCTACACTCTCGCGCATCTGCTTGACCCCTTCGAGTGCTTGAAGGATCTTAGCCGTCCCCTCAAAGAGGAAGGGGATCGTGACGATACCGATGGTCAGCAGACCTGCCTGCATAGCGATCTTGCCGATGATGGGAGCTGCACCCGTACCTGTACCACCACCCATACCAGCGGTGATGAAGACCATACGCGTATCGCCCTCGATGAGGGCATCACGGATCGCCTGCTCACTCTCAAGAGCAGCTTCCTTAGCACGCTCAGGCTTGGCGCCAGCACCGAGACCCTTGGTGACGGTGGGGCCGATCGTGATCTTGTCTACTACAGGACTGCGGTCGAGTGCCTGGGTATCGGTATTACATAGGAGGAAGGACACGCCAGGGACAGAGCCGCTGGTGTACATCTTCGTGACAGCATTACCGCCACCACCTCCTACGCCCACGACCTTGATGAGCTGCTTGATCTCACTCCCAGAGTATTCGAATTCAATGCTACCTCGTTCCATTATATCTATCTTATCTAAAGGTATGGGCTAAAAATCATCACCACCATCATTCGCGCCGAAGAGCCCGTTGATGCTGTTTATGAAGGAATTGAGGCTCCACGACTTCTTCTCCTTACGCTCACGCTTCGTCTCGCGCTTGGTGTCCTCCTCCTCTTCGTCCTCCTCCTCTTCGCTGTAGTCGAAGTAATCATCTTCATCATCGTCGAGAGGGACGCGCTGAGCTTCGCTGATGGTCGTGTAGGTGTAGGACTCTTCCTCGCTCTCCCTGGGCTCTTCTACGGGCTCAGTAGGCTCGCTGCTACGCACCTCGGGCTGCTCCTGCAGGAGGGACTCAAGGGGGCGGAGCTCGTAGCTTACGCCCGGCTCGCTGGCCTGAGCTGCGAGAGCGATCTCGGTGATATAGTCAGAGAGGAGCTCTTTCTGAACACCATCCTCATAGATATCTCGGCGTAGGGAGACTTCGCGGTACTCGGGAGAGAGCTTGCGCAGCGTCTCGAAGAAGTGGTCGGTCTTCGTCACGCCACCAGCGAAGACGAAGCCCTTGGGGATACTCTCACTGCAGCCTGCTTCGTGGATGATGCTCACCACGTTGCTCAGGATCTCGAGGATACGTGCGCTGATGTAGCGGTTCACCTCGAGCTGGCTGAAGTGCTTGGTGGTACTACCATCAGCCGACTTAGCCTCGATCTCTTGGGTGCGAGATACGGAGAGGTTCATCGATCCTCGCTCGATCTTCAGCTTCTCAGCGTCGGCCTCGAGGAGGGGTACGGAGAGCTGCGTGAGGTCGCGTGTCACATTGTTCCCACCCAGCGGCAGGACGTAGAGTGCGACGGGGAAGCGCTCCTGATAGATAGCGATGGAGGTGGTACCACCGCCGATGTTGACGTAGGCACAGCCGAGGGCCATCTCCTCGATCGTCATCGTGGCAGCAGCCTCAGCGATAGGCGTGGGGAGGATGCCCAAGAGGCGTAGACCCAAGCGATCTTCGATGGTCTCGCGGACGTTGATGATGATGTTCTGACGGGCTACGATGAGCAGGTACTGGGCCTCCAGACGACGGCAACGCACACCTCTGGGGTTGGACTCACGCTTGCCATCGCAGCGGTAGCGGGGCTCCGTGATGGAGAGGATCGTCATGCCGGGATAGCTGGCATCACTGACCTGGTCCTTGAGGGTGAGTAGGTGCTCGGGGGTGACGACGCTACCTTCTTCACCGAGGTCGATGAAGGAGTCATAGCGCTCGGAGCGCATGGAGCGGCACTCCAGCCCTACATACACGCCGGAGATCTGCGCCTCCTCGGGTAGGGCGGTGCTGAGCTTATCCAGAAGCGAAGAGATGCGCTTGGCAGTCTCCTCGATGTTGTGTATAGAGCCTTGGCGCACGCAGCCTGCCGTGGGGACACGGTGGGCGGCGATGGGCACGACGCGTCCCTGTGGGGACTTCGTGGCGAGCATCCCAGAGAGGGAGGTGCTGCCTATGTTGATGACGGCGTATATGCTATCCCTACGATCGTTCATTTCTTCTGTGGCTTGTTAGGTTTGCCCTTCTCGGCGGGCTTATTGGGTTTCTTTGGGGTGGGGGCTTGCTGAGGAGCGGGCTTCTTAGGATCCTTCTTGGGGTCCTTCTTCGGCTCTTTCTTATCGGTCTTCGCCTTGTCGCCCGGCTTGCTTGCGGGCTTATCCTTGGGCTTGTCCTTCGGGGTTTCCTTAGCCTTCTCGCGGGGCTTCTCCGTGGCTGCGGGCTTCTTCGGAGCGGGAGCCGCAGTGACTGCTGGTGCAGGCTTGGGGGCAGGATCGGGTGTAGGAGCTGGTGCAGTGACGACTTCGCCTTCTTCGTCGAAGGTCTCGCCCTCGGGGGCATAGCGGCTGCGGGTGATGATCTGCGTGCCGTAGTCGAGGTTGACGTAGCTGAAGGCATTCATCCCGCGCTTGGGGAGTACGCTCTCAGCGAAGATGCGCCACTTACGGAGCTTCTCACTCCAGTTAGACTCGCGGCCCATAATGACGCGCGTCGTGCCGATGCGCGGGATGAGCACGATACCATCGGTCTCGTCGACGTAGACCTGCCCGAAGTAGTCGGTGAAGTAAGGGTCTTCGCGCAGGGCGGCCATGAGGTCGTAGACGGGACCCGTAGCCATCTTGAGGTCTACAGCACCGCTGACGATGGGGAGGTAAGCCGCGAAGGTGGGGTTCACCGTGATGGTACCCTTACCCTGCGTGACGTAGTAACTCTTACCCGAGGCTTCCTGCACGATGTAGAGGGGGTGCTTCTCCGTCAGGCGGATCTGCACGGAGGAGGATGAGGGGGCAATGAAGGCCTCAGCACGCTTGTAGATAGGCATGCTGAGTAGCGTACGCTCGATCTTTCTGAGGTCGATGGAGTCAAGGCGCTTCCCTCGTAGCTGGATGCCACGGCGGGCGAGCTCATCGGTGATGCGGTCACCTGTGAGGAAGAGCGGTTCGCCACCTGCCTCGGTCTTCACCTCGACGGTGACAGCCTCGCAGCGGTCGGTGGAGGTGACGCGTGGGGAGCGAATGAGTAGGTACGCGATACCCCCTATCAGTGCGACTGACAGGAGGAGCAGGAGTAGGTTGCGTACGAAGGCTCTATTCTTCATAGCCTGCGGCGGATCTCATCTGCTACCTGGGGCACCAGGCGGTCAATATCTCCAGCGCCGACCATCAGGATGACTTCGGGGAGCTCCTGACGCTTCTTGAGCTCGGGGAGCAGGCCTTCCTTGGGCAGGACAAGCACATCCTTATGCTTCATCACGTCGGCGATCATCTGCGAAGTGACGCCTGGGATGGGGAGCTCGCGAGCGGGATAGATATCGAGAAGGATGACTTCGTCGAGCTGGTCAAGGCTCGCAGCGAACTCCCGATAGAAGTCCTGCGTACGGCTATAGAGGTGCGGCTGGAAGATGCCGAGGATCTTGCGGTCGGGATAGAGCTCACGCACCGAGCGGATGCTGGGATCAAGCTCATTGGGGTGGTGGGCGTAGTCGTCGATGAGCACGCAGCGGGGATCATCGATGAGGCGGTCGAAGCGGCGATAGACCCCACGGAAGGAGGCTACACCTGCGGCCAGCTCCTCGAGGGTAGCTCCACAGAGGTAGGCTACGGCCATAGCTGCTACGGCATTCTCCACATTGATGAGGAGAGGTACACCGAGCTCGACGTGGAGCGTACCAGCAGGGCGCCCTTCGATAGCGGGATAGTGCCAGTCGAAGAAGAGATGCCCATCACGGATCTCGATGCCGTCGGCACGGAAGTCCGCTTCGTCAGTTCCAGCGGTATAGGTGAAAAGGCGCGTACCTTCCTTGAGGCGGGGTGTCACGGGGATGCCCTTCTTCATCACCAGAGCACCCTCTGCGCTGATGAGCGAGGTGAAGTGCTCGAAGCTCTCCCGATAGGCCTCGGGCGTATGGTAGATGTCGAGGTGATCGGGATCCGCGGAGGTGATCACCGCGATGAATGGAGAGAGATGGTGGAAGGAGCGGTCGAACTCATCGGCCTCGATCACAGCATAGTCGCTGTGCTCGGAGATGAGGCAGTTGGTCTGGTAATTATTTGAGATACCGCCGAGGAAGGCGTGGCAGTCGATGTGGCTCGAGCGCAGGAGGTGCGCCAGTAGGGTAGAGGTCGTCGTCTTGCCGTGGGTACCAGCGACGCAGAGCCCGCGCTCACGGCGGGTCAGTTCGCCGAGGAGCTCAGCACGCTTCATCACACGGTTGCCCTGTGCGCGGAAGAAAGCCAGCTCACGGTGGTCGTGGGGAACGGCTGGAGTGAAGACGACGAGGGTATCCTTCGTGCGGAAGGGCTCGGGGATTAGCTCGGGATCGTCTTCGTAGTGGATGGTAGCACCCTCTTCGCTCAAGGCGTGTGTGAGGGGCGAAGGTGTCAAGTCATACCCTGCTACGCTATCTCCCTTGCTGAGGAAGTAGCGCACGAGAGCGCTCATACCTATGCCACCGATACCAATAAAATACAGCTTCATGCACTATCTCTATTTTACCATTTTACGCAAAGGTACAAAGAAAGTAACACCGAGCGCCAGAGTCCTTATATAAAGCGGGTAAGTCGGCTTCCCATGAGAGGTATAAAAGCTCAAAGGGGCACAGTACAACTATGCACTGCGCCCCTTGGACTTTTTGTAATGGGGTAGAAATAAGAAAGTGGTCTACTGCTGTGTGACTTCGCTACGGAGGAAGCCATGTTCATAGACCTTGGGCTCTATCTTTCTCGCTAAGCGCTTGAGTGCTTGACGAAGTGTCCCGATCAGCTCCATATACTTCGCGTCGGGGCTGTCGCTATTCATCTTACCCTTTGTATCCCGTCCTTGGAAGTAAAGACGAATGTCGTAGAGAGCTGCATCGGGATCTGCTTCACTACCTGCCTGTGCAAAGTAGTAGCGCCACAGGGCACGTCCAGCATCAAAGATGGCTGTAGCCTCGGTAGAGAATCGCATCTTCTCGCGAGGAATGAGCGTCTGTTTTGGGGCTTCATACTCAAAGAGCTCGTTGCTTAATGGCTCCTCTTCCTTATATAGCTTGCCTGCTATAAAGTCCGTCATGAAGTGGCTCTTGAAGAGGGTAGGTGCATGTACCTCCTGCTCCGTGAATGGGATCCAGTGGTTAGTTCCATCAAGAGAGCGTTCATACCTATCATCAAACAACATATAAGCAAGGCAGTCAGATTGAAACTCTTGGGAGTACCATCCATAATTGCCGATAACTTCAGGATCACTGAAGTTGTCCCTATCATTGCTCCATAAGGGAGGTATAGTAGCTCGGATACAAGCGTATATACAAGATGGAATGAGATTATTCTTTGTTATACGCTTTGTAAGGCTTTTCTTAATGTCATTATCGGTTGGACGTGATGTGATATAGACGTCTTTGCTATGTTGTATATCGGTTCCTAGCAGACGTATGTAACTAATGAGAGGTGAACTTGTATCATCAAATTTTCTGATCCAGTCAATTACAAGACTTTTGGGTGAAAGGTTATAGACCTCTTTCTTCCCGATGAATTTCCCCTTAGAGTTATACATATCAGTTATGATACACTTAAAGATTTCCTCTTTAGCAGTATCCCAGATTTTGAATCCTATTGGGAATTGTCCACGTACATTATCAAAGGTATCAGCTGGAACAATAAAAATTTTTTCGAGCTTCGCTCGATATGTTGACCTGAACTTCTGAGAGGATGAAGATTGCAGAATTTTCAAAGTTGAAAATTCTGCAATCTTCACTAGAGGAAGCTCCCGATAGATGCGCATTAAAAACTGGGCAAAAAGTTCCTTTTTAGAACTGCCCATTATAGTTCCATATTTTGTGTAAATCATGCTATGTGATACACCTGTTCGATTTGATCCAGTTTTCGTAATAGTACGAGAATTGCTGGCTTCAGCGTATGGAGGGTTGATATAGATAATTAGTTTCTTGCGCTTCTCTTCATCTTGGATGATGTTCTGGAGTGCTTTTGGGAGCTTGCCACAGTCAAACTCGTCATTGAGGAAGTCGAACTGGAAGATATGCTCAGGGAGGAGGTTGGCTCCATTTGTGGCACGCTCCTTCATGACACGTACATCGGCTTCATCCAGAGTCGAGGCGAAGATGCGGTACTTTTCGCTCAGTCCATAGAGTAGGTTACCTGTACCAGCGGCACAGTCCCACACATAGTATTCTTCCTGCCAGTTATCTCCAAAGTGCTCGGCTAAGTACTGCTGTGAGAGTTCGACCCAGAGGCGTGGAGTAAAGTAGCTCCCCTTACGTTCGCGGACATCTTGCGGTACAAGTAGATCACGGCGCTCAATGAGGAAGTCCCAGTACTCTTGCTTCGGAGGGCGCTGATACTTATTCCAAAACTCATTGTAAGCTCTCTGATCATCAGTGAAGTGCACCTCTTTGAATTCTATCATACCCAACGTATCTACCCCCTTGATTAAGCGATAGTGTTTGTTTTTGAGGATGACGTAGAGACGATCCTTTAGAGTGCTTCCCTCTTGGGAGAGTAGGTCGGCGAGGTAGAAGTCTGCACTGATGATGCCCTGCTTCTTGGCCGTGTCCCAATCAATGGCGATTGTAGGGCGAACAGCTTCCTCCCACTTGCTATAGATCGTGATGAAGTTGGTCTTCGTGATGGGTATTTTGGTAGTCTTCTCTTTCCCTACGACAAAGTTCTTCTTGATGAACTTGCGCAGTTCCTTCACATCCTTGACAAAGTCAAACGTCAGGTTCTCTTCCTCGATAATGCCTTGTACACGCTCGGCAACGAGAGAAAACTCTTTGGTTGAGTGGTCAGAGGGTGTGACGCTCCAATTGAAGTCATTCATCCAGAAAATATCGTGGAGCTTGTGGAAGGGTATAAAGTAGATGCGCGTAGCATCAAAGGCTCCGAGGTAGGGTGGAGGTGACTGCTTGGTGTGTAGCTGCCCCCTTCCGATGGTGAGGATGAGCTGCACCAGCGCGTGGTCAAGGTTGGATTTGCCTCGCTTAGCTTCTGCCCAGAGATATTCAATAGGCTCACCCATAAAGGTCTGCTTATCAGCGATGCAAAAGTCTACACGACCTTTAATAGTGCTGTGGTTAAAGTCAGCGAAGAAATCTTCTCCGACGCGGTTTTTCAGTTCTTCTTCAAGTAGTGTATGGGAATATCTCATAAGCCTATTCGCTTAGTATTTACGGGGATAATATGAACAAAGTTAATAAGTATTTGTATGCCTCTCGCTGTGTATAGAGGAGGAAGGACACAGCTTGCCTAAAGTACATTGCCCCGGGGCACTTTGTCTGAGTGCCTCGGGGCAATAGTTTTTGCGGGGCTATGGGTGGTAGGGTACTTACTCCGCCTTACCGGATCCGAGGTGATAGTAGGCGCAGTGGGGGTATTCATAGGCGTCAAGGCCGAGTAAGTTGATGTTCGTCCGATAGACATGGCTAT
Organism: Porphyromonas sp. oral taxon 279 str. F0450; assembly: GCF_000292995.1. Taxonomy (NCBI): domain Bacteria; kingdom Pseudomonadati; phylum Bacteroidota; class Bacteroidia; order Bacteroidales; family Porphyromonadaceae; genus Porphyromonas; species Porphyromonas sp. oral taxon 279. The sequence continues at coordinate 168,261 of NZ_ALKJ01000015.1, forward strand.
CATTTTCCGTATAGCTCTCTGCAGGGAGTAGTCGGAAGTAAACTCGTGCATAGAGCGTATGAGCATTATTCCCCAGAGTCCCAGAGCGCTTCTCATAGATTTCAGCTCGCTCTGCAGGTACGCTGATGAAGGTTATTCTCTGTTGAGTGGTGAGGTAGAGCGAGACCTTATTGTTACCTGGAGTAGAGAGGTAGGGGAGTGTAGACCCATATAACTCTCCATAAGGGTATCCAAATCGTGTGAAGTCATATCCTTCGGTGGTGAACTGATGCCTTGCATAGTAAGTTCGATTCAGGTCGAACTTCTCCACGGCTTCCTTCAGCTTCTCTAAAAGATTAGCTCGTTGGCGTTGGTATTCGAAGGGATTAGAGGTCGGCGATGACTCGCTATCCCCCAAAGATTGAGCGTATGCCTTGAGCGCTACATCCGAGTATGTCATGTAGCCAGCTTTGATAAGTGCAGGGACATAATCCGCAGGTAGAAGCTCCACGGCCTCTGGGTGTAGAGGTGTATGCTCTATCGGGTCAGTTATGATTTCCCCCTTCTGTATGGCTCTTGCAAGCTCTACGACAAGGCTATCCTTAGGATACTTTGGGAGACTCAAGAAGTACACAGTGTCTTGCGCGATGAGATTTCCAAAGATGTTTCTCTTAGGGGTAGGAATACTCCACTTGAGTTTTCCTCTCGTGAAGGCTGGAATCTCCCTATCTTCCCATGATGGATGTCTAATGGTTTTGTACCTTTTGCTAGGCTCATTTTGATACTGCTCTTCTGGTTGATAAGGTAGGCCTATGGTGAGGCTATCGCCCACGTGGAAGGTGTGTCCATTGATGGTGGTGACGGGCTCTTGGGCAGCAATGGAGCTCGTTCCAAGCAGAAGGAATAGGATGATATAGAGGTAATTACGCATATCGGATAGCCTGTATTTGTGTGAGTTAATACGGAGGGATGATGTCCTTTCTCTGGGGTAAAGTTACTCGTTTTCTGAAGAATTGGGTAGGCGATAGGTGGAGTGCGAAGCGCTACCCTTCCGCATGATATGACCCGCTGTGACAAAGGCCTTTAGCTCTTCTGTGGCAGCCGTCGGGGAGAGCCCCGTGAGCTTCACATATTCGCTACGGGTGAGGATGTGGTGGGTGTGTAGATAGCTGAGGAGCTGGCTAAGGCGCCGCTCACGACCCTCTAGAGGGCGCGTGTAGCTGTGCTGCGGTGCGCGCTGGAGCCTGCAGGCCCTACGGGTGCGTTGCACGAGCCTACGGTCAGCGTGGAAGCGCACATCGGCGAGCTCCAGGCTGGTGGCATTGCGTGTCGCGGTCTCTTCGCCTTCGGGAGGAGCAACGTCCTTGCGGTAGCCGAGCTTGGGGCGGAAGCTCCCCACGCCATCGATATATACGATATAGCCCTCTGCAAGACTCTTAGCGAGCTCTTCGCCGAGGAGCTGGAGTACGCCTTCAATTTCGGCGCGTGAGAAGGTACAGCCCTCGGCCATACGCTCGGAGAGGTTCTCGGTGCTGAGTCGTCCTTCGCTGATCAGGCGAGGATGTTGGCTGGGATGCTTCCCAAGGCCTTGAGGTACTTGCCTCATCGTGTACTTTGCCATCGTCGTGTCGTGTATTGGGGTACTTATCTTACTGATAGGAGAAGCTCTCTGCTCTTCCTGAGGCAAAAGTACGGCGGGGCGGAAAGAAAGGGCTGCACCTTTAGTGCTATTTGGTCGGCTATGTGCGTAGTCCTATCATCTACGTGCCTAAATCCAAAGATCCGCGCACGTGGATGATAAGACTACTGACGTGGACGGAGCTTATCTCCCGCTGCTTTGTAAGAAGTGCACCGCTGGGGTGGGGGAGTACTTGTGTTGGGTGGAAATTTTCCCTCAAGAAGGGGCTACTTGCTCCCCTTAGATGTACGGGGTGCAGTGAGCTACAAGAGCCGCGTATATATAGCACGTCCCGACAGTCTGCAGAACTGCCGGGACGTGCTGTATAAAGTGATGGGGTAGGGGAGACCCTTACTGAAGGGCTACCCAGCGCACGAGCGCGAAGTCCATACGATGTGGGAGCTCGGGGTACGAAGGTAGGATACGCAGAGCGCGCTTGTAGTGCCCAGGACGAGCCTGCTTGAAGCGGAGCTCATAGACCTCACGTGAGCCATTGCGCTCGATGAGTGTCAGGGCAGTCTTCGCTACGAAGCGGAGTCGACCCTGAGCATCTTCGCGTGCGTCGACGAGCTCAACCTCGAGGTCCGAGGTGAGGGCACCCTTGTCGAGGACAAGGCGTACCGTCTCTTCGTCGCCTGTGTGGCGCTCGTTGGACATGTATGCTGCGCTCTCGGACCCGTCGACAGAGACGACCTGCATGCTATCCCAAGCCTCGGCGGTAGCACGCTTCCACTCGGTGAGTTCGCGGGCGATACGGTTCGAGTCAGCGTGCAGGTGAGCTGAGCGCTCGGCGAGCTTCGTGTAGAAGCGCTCGTAGTAATCGTCCATCATGCGGCGCATGGTGTAGTGAGGAGCGATGAAGTTCATCGAGTTCTTCATCGTCTGTACCCAACCATCGGAGTAGGGCTTGCCATCGCGCTGGAAGTAGAGAGGTACGATCTCCTTCTCGAGAAGGTCGTAGATCGTCGTGGCGTCGAGCTTGTCCTGCAGCGACTGATCAGCGAAGGTGCGCTTGTCGGTGAGCGCCCAACCAGCACCCTTGCGGTAGCCTTCGTACCACCATCCGTCGAGGACGGAGAGGTTGAGGACACCGTTCATCTCGGCCTTTTCGCCTGAGGTGCCCGAGGCTTCGAGAGGACGAGTAGGGGTGTTCATCCAGATATCTACGCCAGCGATGAGCTTGCTGGCAAGGCGCATATCGTAGTTCTCGAGGAAGATGATCTTCCCGAGGAACTGAGGTAGGCGGCTGATCTCGAGGATATGCTTGATGAGGCCCTGACCACCACCGTCGGCGGGGTGTGCCTTACCCGTGAAGAGGAACTGTACGGGGTACTTGGGGTTGTTGACGATACGCTCCAGACGCTCGAGGTCGGTGAAGAGGAGGTGCGCACGCTTGTAGGTAGCGAAGCGACGACCGAAGCCGATGATCAGAGCGTTGGGGTTGATGCCTTCGAGGACGGATACCGTCGTCTCGGGGTTGGCGCTGTTGCGGATCCACTTCTCGCCGTAGAAGGTGCGGATATGCTCGATGAGACGGAGCTTGATAGCCTGGTGCGTCTCCCAGATCGTCTCGTTGGGGAGCTGCTGGATCTTCGCCCAGGTAGCTTCCTCGGTCTGCTTCTTGATGAAGTCCTTGCCGAAGTGCTTCGTGTAGAGCTCCTGCCACTCAGCAGAGGCCCACGTAGGCAGGTGGACGCCGTTGGTGACGTAGCCGACGTGCAGCTCTTCGGGGAAGAAGCCCTTCCATACAGGGGCGAACATCTCCTGCGAGACGCGACCGTGCAGCAGGCTCACACCGTTGGCTTCCTGACAGGTATTCAGTGCGAAGACGCTCATGGAGAACTTCTCGTTGCTCTCGGGATTCTCACGGCCGAGGCTGATGAAGTCATGCCAAGAGATGCCGAGACGCCCAGGGATGTGACCGAGATACTTGCCGAGGAGCTCCTCGTCGAAGTAGTCGTGACCAGCGGGGACGGGCGTGTGGCAGGTGTAGATCGAGGAGGCGCGGACGAGCTCGAGAGCTTCGTCGAAGGGAAGACCTTCGCCCTCGACGTAGTCCAGGAGACGCTGTACGCTCATGAAGGCAGCGTGACCTTCGTTCATGTGGTAGACATCCTTCGAGATGCCAAGGCGGTTGAGGAGGAGCACACCACCGATACCGAGGAGGTACTCCTGCTTCATGCGGTTCTCCCAGTCGCCGCCATAGAGCTGGTGCGTGATGGGGCGATCCCATTCGCTATTCTGTGGGATGTCGGTGTCGAGGAGGTAGAGGCTGATACGGCCGACGTTGACCTTCCATACGTGGCTATATACGGTGTGGCCAGCATAGGGCACCTCGAGGATGAGGGGCGTCTGCCCGTCCTCTTCGAAGATCTGCTCGATGGGGAGCTGGGTGAAGTCCTGAGCTTCGTAGTTCGCCTGCTGTTGGCCTTCGGGGCTGAGGCTCTGGGTGAAGTAGCCGTAGCGATAGAGGAAGCCGACGGCGGTGAGGCGGACGTTGCTGTCGCTGGCCTCCTTGAGGTAGTCACCAGCGAGGACGCCAAGACCGCCGGAATAGATCTTGAGGATATTCGTCAGACCGTACTCCATGCTGAAGTAGGCGACGGAGGGGCGTACTGCGTCTGCAGGCTCGTTTATGTAGGCCTGGAAGTCGGCATAGACTTCGTCCAGCTGCGCCATGAAGTCCTTGTCTGCGACGAGGGCTGCCATCTCCTCAGCGGAGAGCAGGCGAGTGAGCGTGATAGGATTGCCTTCGGTCGACTCCCAGAGTTCGGGAGAGATACGGCGGAAGAGATTCTGTGCCTTGGGGGTCCATACCCACCAGAGGTTGTGGGCGATCTCGTCGAGTCTACGCAGCTCAGCGGGCAGCTGGGCATAAGCATAGATGTTCGTCCAGACGGGATCGTTGGCGCGCTTTGTTACGATCATAAATATATTCCTTCTTCTAAGCAATCGGAGACAGTCGGTCGACTATCCTTTTTTGATGGTGCAAAGGTACTGATAATAAACCACTGCCCGTTACTTTACGACAAGATCATAAAGTAACGGGTAGTGGTATCTCTGTGAAGTGGGGTAGGGGAGTGCCTATTTCTTCGCTGGGGTGAGGCCGAGAGCGGCTGCTTCGCGGAGCATAAATTCATAGGCGGGCTCGTATTCGTTGGGGATCGTGCCGTCAAGGATAGCGTCCTTGATAGCGTCCTTGATGAGCCCTACCTCGCGGCAAGGCGTGAGGGCGAAGGTATCCATGATGAGCTGGCCTGAGATGGGTGGCTGGAAGTTGCGGATACGGTCCTTCTCCTCGATGTCAATGAGCTTCTGACGAACGACCTTATAGTTGTCGAGGTACTTGCGTACGCGCTGGGGGTTCTTGCTTGTGATGTCGGCTTCGACGAGGAGCATGAGGTCGTCGATATCATCTCCCGCCTCGAAGAGCAGACGGCGCACAGCAGAGTCCGTCACGCCCTCATCGACGAGGGTGGCGGGGCGCATGTGCAGGTCGACGAGCTTCTCCACGTAGTGCATCTTGTGGTCGAGCGGTAGGCGGAGGCGGCGGAAGATCTTCGACACCATCTTCATGCCGATGAAGTTGTGGTTGTGGAATGTCCAGCCGAGGCGCTGGTCAAAGTGCTTCGTACGGGGCTTCCCGATGTCATGGAGGAGCGCTGCCCAGAGGAGCCAGAGATTCATCTCGTGCCCAGGGCGGGCGGTGGCGAGCGTCTTGGCCATGTTGTCCACGACCTTGTAGGTGTGGGTGAGGTTGTCCTTGTGGCCGATGCCGTCGCGCGTCTCGGCGCCCTTGAGCTCGAGGAGCTCGGGGAAGATGAGCTTCATCAGCCCGGTCTTCTCGAAGAGCTCGAGGCCGATGGATGGGCGAGGGGAGAGGAGGATCTTATTGAACTCTGTGGCGATGCGCTCGGCTGAGATGATCTCGATGCGCCCAGCATTTCGTCCGATAGCAGCGAAGGTGTCGGGGTCGATGAAGAAGCCGAGCTGTGAGGCGAAGCGTATGGCACGCATCATACGCAGCGGGTCGTCGCTGAAGGTGATGTCGGGATCAAGCGGTGTGCGTAGCGTGAGCGCCTCCATGTCGTGCAGGCCATCGAAGGGATCGACGAGCTGACCGAAGCGGTCGGCGTTGAGGCAGATGGCCAGAGCATTGACCGTGAAGTCACGGCGCTCTTGATCTTCCTCCAGCGTACCGTCCTCGACGAAGGGCTTGCGACTGTCGGGTGTGTAGCTCTCACGACGAGCACCTACGAACTCAATCTCCAGGTCGCCCTGCTTGACCTGTGCCGTGCCGAAGCGAGCGAAGACCGAGATGTGTGCACCACGTCCGAGGCGCCTCGCTACCGCCTGCGCCAAGTCGATGCCGCGCCCGATGGAGACGACGTCGATATCCTTCGAGGGGCGGTAGAGGAGGAGGTCACGCACATAGCCCCCGACGATGTAGGCGTCTACGCCGAGTTCGTCTGCGGCTTCGCCGATGAGGTGAAAGAGGGGGGTATCTACCTTGTCGTAGATCTCATCTTCCTTTTCGTAGAGCAAGTCTTCGCTGAGCATCCTTTCTTAGTTGGGTTTCTTCGGCTGCAAAGATACGGGTTTCTTGCGTGGGGAGTGCGGTCACCCACGCTTTGTGGAAGAAAAGCATCGGGTGCGTTTCACGTGGAACTGCACCTGATGCCCTCTCGCGCTTCGCGCGCGTACATATATAATATGCTTAGGTATAATATGCTTAGGGCTCGATGTCGTGGAGCACGCGATCAGCATCGGTGATCTCGCGAAGCACACGGCAAGGGTCACCGACGGCGATGACGCCTGCAGGTATATTGCTTGTGACGACGCTGCCTGCTCCGATCACGGCGCCCTCGCCGATGGTGACGCCACCGAGGATCGTCACTGAGCCGCCGATCCACACGTTGTCGCCGATCTTCACGGGCTTGCCTTGCTCGTAGCCCGTGTTGCGCTCCTCGGCGAGTAGCGGATGGGTTGAGGTGTAGATGCTGACGTTGGGGCCGATGAAGACGTGGCGGCCGATATCGATGCGTCCCGCATCAAGCGCGGTGAAGTTGCTATTGACGAAGCTGAAGTTCCCGATGTGGACGTTCGATCCGTAGTCGAAGAAGATGGGTGGTACGAAGTGGCAGCGTTCGCCCACTGTGCCGAGGAGCGAGCGGATAATCTCGTTGGCTTTTTCGTGTTGGTCGGGGTGTAGGGCGTTGTAGCGCTGGGTGAGATCTTGTGCTCGCAGTCGCTCCTCGTGGATCTCGGGATCGATGGCGCAGAAGTATAGCCCTGCTTGGCGTCGCTCTCTCTGGGTCATGGCATGTGGTTTGGTGTAGTGATGTGTGGGTGGAGTGGGTGAGTGTTCCACGTGGAACACACCTCTCTTTTCTTCGCCTTTCTGCGGTGCGCTTCGCTGTTTACTCGCGTGCCTTGCTGTCGATCCAGATGGTCACGGGGCCATCGTTCGTCAGAGATACCTGCATGTCGGCGCCGAAGCGACCTGTGCCGATGGGGCGACCGAGTCGCTCCTCAAGGGCGCGAACGACCTCGCGGTAGAGGGGCTCGGCGACCTCAGGGCGGGCGGCACGGATGTAGGATGGGCGGTTGCCTTTCTTCGTCTCTGCCATGAGGGTGAACTGCGATACGGCGATGATGTCCCCGCCGACGTCGAGGATGCTGCGGTTCATCACCCCGTCTTCGCCGTCGAAGATACGCAGCTGTGTGGCCTTCTTCACGAGGTACTCGATGTCCTCCGCGGTGTCGTCGGGGGAGATACCGATGAGGATGAGCATGCCGAGGCCGTGGCTCTCGGCGACGGCTATTCCGTCGATATGGACGGCTGCGGAGCGGGTGCGTTGGATGAGGAAGCGCATGGTTGTGAGTGGGTTATCCTTCAGGGTGGAAGGCAGTGTAGATGATGCGGGCCTTGGCGGGACCGATGACGGCGGTGAGGTCGTCGAGGCTCGCGGAGGCAATGGCTTGCACGCTGCGGAAGGCCGTGAGGAGCTCGTCCTTCGTCTTCGGGCCGATGCCCTTGATGTAGTCGAGGCGCGAGGAGAGCTGGCTCTTACTGCGCTTGTCACGGTGGAACGTGATGGCGAAGCGGTGCACCTCCGCCTGGATCTGCTCGAGGAGACGGAAGGTCGGGCTGTGGTGGCGCACGGGGATCTCGTCGAGGGTGTCCGTGCCGAAGAGGAGCCCTGCCGTGCGGTGGCGGTCATCCTTCACCAGCCCCGCTACAGGGATGGCGAGGCCCAGCTCAGCGAGGGCTTCACGTATGGCGCCTATCTGCCCCTTACCTCCGTCGGCGAGGATGAGGTCGGGGAGACCTTCGCCTCCTGCCTCTTCGCTCAGACGACGGTAGCGGCGCGTGACGACTTCGCGCATCGAGGCGTAGTCGTCGGGCCCTTCGACCGAACGGATGTTGAACTTCCTATAGTCCTTCTTCGACGGGCGCCCGCGCTTGAAGACGACGCAGGCGGCTACGGGGTCGGAGCCTTGGATATTCGAGTTGTCGAAGCACTCGATATGTAGGGGGAGCTTGTCCAGATGCAGGAGGTCCTTCAGCTCGGTGACGATCTGCATGAGGCGCTGATCGGGGTTGAGCCGCTCGGCACGCTTGTACTTGTCGACCTTGTACTGGCGGACGTTGCGCTCGGAGAGCTCGAGGAGCTTCTTCTTGTCGCCACGCTGAGGGATGGTGATCGTCACGCTGGCATCGTCCTGCCACCCGGGGTCGAAGGGCAGAATCAGCTCCTTGGCGCGTGAGGCGAAGCGCTGGCGTAGCTCGGTGATGGCGCTGGCGAAGAGCTCTTCGCGCGTCTCGCCTTCGATGAGGCTACGGTACTCGATGGTATAGACCTGCGTGACCATCCCTTGGGTGAGGTGCATGAAGTTCACGTAGGTCGCGCCGTCTTCGTCCTCGTCGAAGCTGAAGACGTCGACGTTGTGGATGTGGTGCGGAGCGACGGTGTGCTTGACCTGATAGTTCTCGAGGTACTGAAGGCGCTCCTTGTAGATCTGCGCTTCCTCGAAGCGAAGCTCCTCGCTGAGGCGAAGCATCTCCTCACGATAGAGGTCGATGACGTCACGGAGGTTCCCACGCAGGAGGCTCGTGATCTCGCGGATGTTGTGCGCGTAGTCCTCGGCAGTCTGGTAGCCGACACAGGGCGCCTTGCACTTCTTCATGTGGTACTCGAGGCAGACCTTGTACTTGCCCTGGGCGATCTTGTGCGGGGAGAGGTCGAGGTCGCAGGTGCGGATAGGGTAGAGGTCGCGCACCATGGCTACGGCGGCGTGTGCCATCCCGACGTTGGGGTACGGGCCGAAGCGCACCGAGCCATCGTGGGCGGGGCGGCGCTCGACACGGACGCGGGGAAAGGGCTCATGGCGGATGACGACCTCGGGATAGGTCTTGTCGTCCTTGAGAAGGATGTTGTAGCGGGGCTGATGCTCCTTGATGAGGGAGTTCTCGAGGATAAGGGCCTCAGCTTCGGAGCCCACGACGACGTACTCGATACCGCGGATCTGGCGCACCAGAAGGCGGGTCTTCGAGCTGGGTACGTCGCGCTGGAAGTAGCTACTGACGCGGCGACGAAGGTTCTTCGCCTTCCCGACGTAGATGATCGTGCCCTCCTGGCCGATGTACTTGTAGCAGCCGGGGGCTTCGGGGAGCGTAGGGAGGATCTTGCGTATTTCGTCGAGCGTCATCGTGTCTTATCTGAGGGAGGTGGGGCAAAGTCGCCCCCAATACAACAAAGATAAGGGAAAGATGGTGCGCTCCCGCTCGCGCGCAAGCCGCTGGCTCGCAAAGCGCCTACTTCGTAGGCTGCTCGTAACGGTCGATGTCTCGCTGGAGGTACTCGCGGAAGGCGGGGAACTCCTTGTCCGTGTACTCGAGGATGCGCTCCCGAGCCAGCTGAGGGATGCGATCCAGACGAATGAGCTGGTCGTACTCACCGAACTTCGGATAGTCAACCCAGAGCTTCTCCAGCTCCTCCGCTGAGATCGTGGGATGCTGCGTACGGATCACTTCATAAGTCCCATCATACTCCTTCCCTTGGAGGATGACAGACAAACACCCTCCTTCGTGAGTATATGTGAAGTCTGTACGTCGCATCTTCTCTGTCGTCCCTGGATAGCATTCGAATAAGAAGATGGCCTTCAGGAAGAGCTTCCCCTTATGCTCGCTATCAGATCTATATTGGAAGGTCAGAAAGTCGGCATAGTTGTCTTGTAGGAAGTCAAGACCAAAGTACCCGACGTTGGACTCCATCGCACAGTAGGGGCTACCATCATCGTTGAGGATCGTGGCGAAGTAAACCGCCTGCCTCTCGTGGGCTTCGCGAGAAGCCAGCTCCAGCAGACCCTCCTGCTTCTTACGACGCGAGTAGCGCGTCTTGTTGTAGCGATCTAATCGTGCTAAGCAAACATGCTCTTTGTGGAACTCTTTGTATGGTAAATTCCACCTTATCAGTGTCAGTTTCATTTTCCTATACTATGGATGATCCCCTTAATATCTCTGATTTGAATATCCCACTTAAGTGCGTAGCACAATCCTTATGTGCAGGTCGTCGGCTCACGAAGTGGCTAAAGCTGGGGCTTCTTCGCTATCAAAGTTAGCCCTTTCGGCGGGGAGTACGACGGGGGGAGCTGTGGGAGGGAAGGATACGTCTTGCGTAAGGGGGGTGGTGCAAACCACTACTTGTTCGTGGTACAAACAATAGTGAAATGGGTGCATACCACTACTTGTTCGGGGTGCAAACCTATAGTGGTTCGCGCGTCGACCTATATAGGTCGCGATCTTTAAACCAATAGAGGCACAACTCTATGCAATTCACTGGACTTTCTTTCCCCTTTTTATTGCGGAAGTACACTATACATTGCGACTTTCCTCTATTAGCCTTTCTTTTGATGGCAACTTCTCCACGTTAAGAACAAAGGCTGTGGTATCATCATATACTACAGTTAAGTATCCCTTATGTTCCCACGCCTTTAAGACAGGAAGTATTCTTTCTCTTTCCTTATATATAATAGGAGGAAAGGCATCCCATGTATAAGTAGGACTATAGGCAAATGGATCATGGCAAATATAAGTTGCCAACAAACGAATGATCTTTATCCTCTTCATTTTACTTAAATGTTATTACTTCCTCTGTTTTAAGGTAGTCCCCCCAATTGGTGGTCAAAGTTAGCCCTTTCGGCGGGGAGTACGGCGGGGGCGCTATGGGAGGGAAGGATACGTCTTGCGGATGGGGATGGTATGAACCTATATTGGTCGGCGGGTTGACCTATATAGGTCGTCATTGCGACCTATATAGCTTCGTCGTCGGACCAATATAGGTTAGCCCGCTGACCAATATAGGTCGATTTATCACCCTGTGGTAGGGTGGTGGCGCAAGAGGCGTCTATCGCAAATGTAGCTATAGCGAAAAGCTACCACGACAAGAAGAGGAGAAGGGTATGTGAACCAGTACTGGTCACTTCGGCGACCAGTACTGGTAACTGATAGCAACCAGTACTGCTTCGCGCTGCGACCAGTACTGGTCAGCCGAGTGACCAGTACTGGTTACTTTCCCCGCCTTGTACGGGGTGCGGTATGGGACTATAGTACAGAGCGTTGTGGTATGCTCGCTTGGAGCGCTTTTCCCTGTTGAGAAAAAGAAATCTCCCCGAGGAGCGGGAGGCGCATCCTCGGGGAGATCCTAATACACAAGTAAGAAGTGAGCCTATCAGAGGGCTACTTCGTGGGGCGGGGGCGAATGACGCTCAAGAGGCTGACGTCAGAGGCGTAGTGCAGGTCGAAGGTGCGTAGCTCCTTCACGCTCTCGCTGGGGCTCGTGGGGAGCTGGAGCAGGAGGAGCTTCGTCAGGTCGTGCAGGAGGGGGCCCGAGCGGCCTTGGTCGAGGTAGGAGACCATCAGCGCCTTGAGGTCGGGGTGATAGCCTACCTGCATCTTGAAGCCCTGGCGGTTGTCCGCCTCGGTGCGCCCTGCGATGGTGTAGAGGAGCTGGGAGGTGAGGCCTTGTACTTCACTTGCGGGACGGCTGGTGTCAATGGTAGCGGTGTAGACACTGCGCTCCTTGGCCTCGGCGCCGTTGAGATTGGGCGTACCCCCCGAGTAATAGATGCGGTGCGTGGCGAGGTCGATGGTGACGCTGCGGCCGATGGGTTCGCTAAGCGTGAAGACAGCGAGGACCTTCCCCGCAGCGAGGTCGAAGAGGTAATAGCGGTTCGCCGTGTCGCGGAGGACGACCTGAGCGCCCATACGGAAGATATCCTTGATCTGTGCTCCCGAGAGGGCAATGGGGAGCTTGCGTGCGGCGGTGCTTCCCTTGTCGAAGGCGAAGGCTGCGGACTCATAGCGCACGAAGAAGTAGCCCTTGTCCTGCCAAGATGCTGCGCCCGTGGGGTAGCCGAAGATACCCGTGAGGGCGGTCATCTTCCCCGTCTCGGGATCGAGGCGGTAGAAGTGCTTCTTGTCGAAGGAGAGGTAAGTCGTACCGTCGTCGAAGGTGAAGGACTGACGTACCCACTCGTCGCCATCGGGCTGGGTGATGCGTAGGTTCTTCGTGAGGCGCATCGTCTTGCGGTCGAAGAGGAGGAGGCGTGAGGCGTGCTCGCTATCGTCGGTGAAGTCGTACTTCGCCATATAGGCCAGATAGTCGCCCGCTTCGCTCAGCGTGCCTTCGCAGAGGTAGCCTTGGCCATCGTACTCCTTATTAAGCGGGGTGCCCTTGTCGGAGAAGACGGGGAGGAGGGCCTTCGCCTCACGGTCGAGGAGGGTTAGGCTGGAGGCCACGCCCACGCCATCGGGCTGGCTCGTCAGGACAGCGGCAAGGCCTTGGTTGAAGATCAGGGTATAGCCCTCATAGTCCTTGTAGGCGGGCGGTGTGGGCTCTGGTGTCGGTGTGGGTACAGGCGTTGGTGTCGGTGTGGGCTGGGGGAGGGGCGTAGGCTTATCACCGCAGGCCGTGAGGAGGCCGAGGGCAAGGGCTACGCTGTAGATGCGGTAGTTCATAGTCGAGGCGTGTATCTAAGGGTCGGAGAGGAAGAAAGGCGAGGCAGCCACGGGTGTGGTACTGCCTCGCCTTTGCCTATAGGGGGATTACTTCAGTTCCTTGACGGTGAAGTTCTTCCACTTACCGTCGGTGATCTGATAGGTTGCCTTATTTGCAGGGGTCACGTAGAGGACGGGATCCTTCATCTGACCAAAGGCTACGCTACCATCGTGGAAAGGGTCATCATCGCTGTAGGGGGTGAAGTCTACCTGAGGCATAGCACCAAGGAGGACAGCGACACCGGAGTTCTTATAATTGCCGTGGAATGCTCCGCGACCGATCTTCTTCACAGCTGGTAGGCTGATGTAGGTGATCTTGAGACCATTCCCACTGATGTTAGAGCCGCCATTGAAGCAGATATGCCCGATCTCCTCGAGGAGGGGGAAGTTCACAGCCGTCAGCGAAGCGTTGTCGGTGAAGACGGCTTCGCCGAGCTTCTTCAGCTTGGGCAGGTGAGCGAAGTTGAGGCTACCCGTCTGCTGGAAGGCGAAGCTACCTACCTCTGTCACCCCTTCGGCGTAGATCGCCTTGAAGTTCTGGAATCTCTGTGTGAAGACGCCATTGTCGATACGTGTGATGCTCGAGGGGAGGACGAGGACACCATTGCGGCCCTGACCAGCGAGGTAGCTCTGACCAGCGCTCGTGATATCCGTCAGTACGCTGCCCTTGACCTTGAAGTACTTGCTGTCGAGGCTCTTGGGGATGGTGATGCCGTCGAGCTTAGCGAAGTGGTGGCGTGCGATGAACTCGAAGTACTGCAGGAAGTTCGGGCTCTTGCTCTCATCGAAGACGAGTACCTTCTCCTCGGGCGTGCCCCAGAAGGCATCTTCAGCCGTGCCGTAGGTCTTGTCGGTCTCGTCGATAGCCAGCGGTGGACGCTGTGCACCACCGAAGTCAACGGTCATAAGAGCGGAGCAGTTCTTGAAGGCTGCCTTACCGATCTTCTTCACACCAGGGGCGTGGATAGCCGTGAGCTTCGTATTGTCGAGGAAGACGCCATCAGCGATCTCCGTGACGGTAGCCTCGAGGGTGACGACACCATCGGCAGGAGTCTTGTCGATAGGATAGGTGACGAGTACGCCATCCTTGATCTCAATCTCGGTACCAGGGATGGGCGCACCGTTGATGGTCTTGAAGTGGTGCTTCTTCGCGAAGTCTGCGAAGTCAGCGACCTTGTCAGCGGGGACGATGAGGTCCTTCTCTTCGGACGTCCCTCCGAAGGCATCATCGCTCGTCGTAGGGACGGTAGCACCGAGCTCAAGGCTGGTGAGTGCCGAGCCCTTGAAGGCAGCATCACCGATCTTCGTGAGCTTGGGGGCCTTGACCGTCTTCAGCGTCTTGTAGCCCTCGAAGACCTTGGCTGAGATCTCGGTGACTTCGGGGAGGGAGACGAGGCCCGTGGCTGCGATCTCCTTCTCGGGATAGGCTGAGAGGACGCCGCTCGTGATCGTGATACCGCTCTGAGGTACGACGGGCGTGTCGGTCTTGCTACATGAGGCGAGACCCAGAGTGAGGGTTAAGGCAAGGGGGAGAAACTTCTTAATCATAGTTGTGGGTTGGGATGAAATATAGAGGCACGCCCGCCCTCATACTACGAGAGCTAAGGGCGGGTGTGCGGGAGGAGTTACTTAGGCTCGTTAGAGAAGCCGTAGCCAGCCTGCTGAGGCAGGAGGAGCTGCAGCGTCTTGGGATAAGCGAGGTATTCAGCGGGGATCTTGCCCGTGAGCTTATTGCCCGAGAGGACGAACATCGTGTAGCCGTAGTCGGGCAGGCCATGCAGGCCAGCGTACTTAGCTGCATCGGGCAGATAGCGCTTGATGCGTGCGGGGATCGTACCCGTGAGGTCGTTGTCGCTCAGGTCTACCGAGATGAGCAGGCTCTGCTGTGCGCCACCGAGGTCTGTGGGGATCGTGCCTGAGAGCTTGTTGCCCTTGAGGTCGATGACGTAGATACCCGTGAGGTGAGCGAGCTCAGCAGGGATCGTGCCCGTGAGCTGGTTGCCTGCGAGGTGGAGCTGCTGGAGCGTCTTCAGCGCACCGAGCGAGGCGGGGATAGCACCCGTGAGCTTGTTGCCCGAGATGTGGATCTCGCGGATGCTCTTCAGCGAGCCGAGGGAGGCGGGGAGGCTTCCCGAGAACTCATTGAGGCCTGCGGAGAAGTACTCGAGCTGAGCGAGTGCGCCGAGCGAGGCGGGGAGCTCACCTGAGAAGTGACAGCCATAGAGGGAGAGGTACTTAGCGCTCTTCAGTGCGCCGATCTCCGTGGGGAGCGTACCCGTGAAGCCCTGGAAGGAGAGGTCGATATAGCGTGCCTTCGTCAGCTGACCGATCTCGCGGGGGAGCGAGCCGGTGAGGGTCTTCCCGTTGGGGCGGTGCTCCTTGGCGGTAGCGGGATCGCCATTCCACCACATGCTGAGGTCGTAGCGGCTATTGCTGAGGTCGAGGGTATCAAGCTCGGTGAGCTTGCCGATGGCGGGAGATACCTCGCCCGTCAGGCTCGTGAAGCGCAGACGCAGCGAGCGCAGGTGGGTCAGCTGATAGAGCTCGGCGGGGATGGTACCCGTGAGCTCGCGGTTGTACTGCAGCTGGAGCGAACGCAGAGCGGTGAGCTGTCCGATGCTCTTAGGCAGGGTGCCACGGAGCTTGTTGCCGCCGAGGTAGAGGGCGGTGACACGAGGTGCGCCTGCGACGTCGCTTACCTGGACGCCTGCCCAAGTAGCTACGGGGCGAGAGCTATTCCAGTTGTTGGAGTGCGACCAGTTCATCCCGTCGAGGCTCTTGTAGAGGTCTACAAGGGCGAGGCTGTCGGTCTGGATCGACCCCGTGATCGTCTCGCCTGCGGGGAGCTCCGTAGCGCGAGCGCTGGTGTTGCCAGCGGGCTGAGGCGCATCCTTCTGCTCCTTGCCGCAGCTGGTGACGACTCCACCGAGGGCAATAAGCGCGAGGGTAGAGAGGAGAGTTTTCTTCATTTTAGGTGAATATTAAGTGAACTAATTAGGATAAATCATCGGTTGGCCCCAGTGCGGTTGGCCGCATTGGGGATGAAGTAGAAGCCTGCGGGGAAGGAATTTACCTGCTCCTTCAGAAGGAGCTTCGTGCCGTCGGCCTTGAGGACCATCGTCACGTTCTTCTTGTTGTAGGTGCCGTAGTCCTCGAAGGCTGCGTAGTAGAGTTCGCCCGTAGCAGGGTCGACGCCGAGGCTGTTGTAGTACTTGTTCGCCGAGGTACCTACGCCATCGATCGTCTTGACATCGATGACCTGAGAGGTCTTGCTCGTAGCGAAGTCGTGGCAGTAGATGACGGAGCTTTGGCCCGTGAAGTAGAGCTTGTCGCCGTGAGCGAAGAAGGCGGAGGAGGTGGTACGCTCCCAACTTTGGGGGCCTGTTGCTGAAATGGACTTGTCGAGGATGTGGGTGTCGAGGGCGACGAAGTTGTCAGGGGTGGGATCTACCTTGAGGATCGCATTGGGGCTCGTCGTAGATACCCAAAGCTTACCATCGTGGCTGACGGCGATACCCGAGGGCTTGGCGGGTGAGAGGTCCAGCTCACGGACGACCTGCGTACCCTGGATCATCAGCACCTTGCTGTCGGAGGTGAGGGCGAAGAGGCGCTCGCCGATCTGTGCCATACGCTGTTTCAGCGCCTTCTTTGTCCCAGTGATAGGTGTGAATCCTCCCTCTGAGGAGCCACGTAAGATCCCATCACGCTCAGTGCGAATGTAGATGTGGTCGCGCAGGACAGCGATATGTGTAGGGGTGCTCTGTGCGAGAGCCTCGTCGTTGTAGACCTTGACCTTCTCGAGGGAGTGACTATTTGCGATAGTGAGGAGGCCTTCACCGCCATTCTTGGGACCGAGTTGTGAGAGGATATAGACCTGGTCATTCCCGAAGGCGAGGTCCTGGCAGACGTTCCCGAGCTTCGTGCCATTGACGCGGTAGTAAGCCTGATCGATGACAAGCTTCTTGGAGGGGTGGATGTAGGTCAGTGAGCCCGTCTCATTGCCGAAGTTCCCTTCGTTGAGGAGGAAGGCGCCTTCGGAGAAGCGGGGAGCAACAGTGTAGGTCTGCTTAGCGCTCTTGCCGTCGACGGTGAGCGTGATTTCATACTTCCCAGGATGAGCGGTGGTGAAGTCGAAGGTAGCACCTTCGGCAGCCTTCGCGCCGTTCACTACCCATACGGCTTTGGCAGCAGCGTCCTTCGCTACACCAGCGACGCTCAGGTGAGCGGTGTCGAGCTGGTAGAACTCTAAGCTGCTTGCTACTCCGTCGATCGTCAGAGTCGAGGGAGGATTAGGGCTTGGCGTGGGATCGTCCTTCTTACAGGAGGCGAGGCCAGCGATGAGAGCGAGGCTGGCGATGAGAATCTTCTTATACATGGTGGAGGAGGTTAGTGAAGTTAGTTAGGGATGTCTTCCTTGAGGAGATGGAGGTCCGTGATGCCCGAAATCTCCGTAGAGCATTCGCCGAGGTTGCCGTTCTCTTGGTTGACACCCGTATAAATCTTGATGAAGTCTACCCCAGGGAGGTACACCTTGCGCCCCTGCTTGTCGACAGCCCAGTCGATGTCGATGGTGGCATCCTTGCTGTCGCTCGGCGCATTGTCGGCGTAGCCATAACGGAACTTATACAGCACGTAATAGGGGCTTTCGCTACTCTGGTTGTAGCCATTCTGTGGGAGGCGCGTCCCGCGGAAGGTGAGCTTATCGCCCTTGACCCACTGCGGGAAGTAGGGCTGTGCGTGAAACGGGTTCTTGACCTTGTAGCCGGAGTTGCCCTTGTTGTCCTGCCAGCGGATGTAGGTGCTCCACACTTCGTTGGACGCAGGTTCATTGGCTGGACGGTAGTAGGTCATCTCAAAGTCTCGATAGCAGTTGAGGTCTGCTTGTGGGGCGTGACTTTTGAGGAAGGCATACCATGGCTCTTGGGTGGGATCGACGTGTGCGCTCCCTGCGATTTCGTACCACTCGTCTTCATCGGGGCGGCCGTTGTGATTGGCATCGTAGGCGACCATAATAATCCCCGGCTCACAGCTCCCAGCTTCGAAGGCTTCCTTCTTGCTACTGCTGTAGAAGGCATTGCCGAGCACACGGAAGTCGCGCTGCCCAGCTACGTTCGTGATGGTGTGGTCAAAGCCAACCACGATATATCCGCCCCAGCCACCGAGAGTGACCAAGCCTCGTTTATTATCCTTAAGCTCATCCAAGGCCTTTCGGTTCATATCCTCCTGCGTGTCGCCTGCTTCATACTTGGGGAGTTCGTTCGTGAACTGTCCCACGGCTGGGAGGTACTCGAGGACGCGCGTAATGTAGGGGCTATGCGTGGTAGGTAGAGGCTCAGGGCGTGGTGTCTCCTTCTTGCACGCTACGAAAGCGAGGACGATAAGGAGGGTGAGCGCCGTGAAGGTACGCTGGATATAATGCGGTGTCATTGTCGTATCCTTAGTGATGAAGGGGGTGAAGTGGCTGGGTCGTGAAGGCGATGTGCGCAGGGATGTCTCCCGTCTTGACACTCCACTTACGGCGCCCCGTCTTGAGGTCATAGCAGTGGAGTTGTCCTGGGTGGACGTAGTCCTGAGCGTCGGTGAGGTAGAGTTCGCCCTGCTCGCTATTGATGGCCAGGCCATAGGGTAGCTGAATCTCCTTGTCCGTGCCGTCCTTGATGAAGTTGCGGTCGATGACCTCTTGCTTCTTGGTGTCGATGACGGTGTAGCTGATGGTGTTCTTCCCCGTGAGGTAGCTCCACTCGGAGCTGTAGACGAAGAGGGAATCACCGGAGACAGCCATATTGGAGCAAGCGACCTCGAGTGTCTTGGTGACGTGCTCGGTCTTGGGGTCAAAGACAAAGAGGCGGGAAGGGACGCCCTTATAGTCACCGCGCGAAGATGCCCAGATCTTCCCGTAGTTATCCAGCTGAAGGCGGTGAAGGTTGATGGCGACATCGACCTGCTTCTCCTCGGTGAAGGTCTTTAGGTCGATGATGGAGATGGTCTTGTCGTAGTTGGGGGCGCGGTAGCCGCCTGAGTTGGCTACGTAGAGCTTGTCTCCCTGGATGAGGAGCTCTTCGGGCTGGTAGCCTACGGGGCATTCGGCTACGACCTTGAGGGTGGCGGTATCTACCTTGGCTACATAGCCGAGGCGTGCGTTGGGGTCGATCTTGACGGGACCAGCGTAGGAGGATACGTAGGCGAAGCCATCCTTGAAGGCGATGTAGCGACAGTTAGGGATGGAGAGCTTGCCGATGTGCTTGGCGGTGCGCACGTCCATGACCTCGATGAGTCCTGAGACGTTGATGACGGCATAGAGACGGCTACCGTGGATTTGGAGGTCGTTGCCGACATCGCCCAGCTCCTTGACGACATTGGGGTTACGCTCGGCGTAGATGTTGCGTGTATAGAAGGCTGTCGTGTAGTCGTAGTAGTCGAGGGTGGCCTTGTTGGAGCCCATGTTCGCCTCGTTGAGGAGGAAGAAGCCCTTGATCTTTCCTGGGCGGCCTGGTACTCCGACACGCACACGGGACGAAGGAATGATCTCTTCCTCTTTGCGGCAAGAGGAGAGAGCGACCATAGCCACGAGGAGGCTCAGTAGGAGGTCTCGGAAGTGGTTCATAGGGTGTATTCGGCTTTCAGTTTGAAGTTCGTCCCCGGCATGGGGTAGGAGCGTACGACTTCGTACTGCTGGTTCAGGAGGTTGCTCACCTCGGTAGTGAGGCGTAGCTGGTGGCGACGGAGGGCAAAGGGGCGCGAGAGCGTCAGGTCGCTGGTGTACCACGGGCGGACATAGTTCTCGCGGATGTTGGCACTGGAGTCATAGCGTTCGCCCGTGTAGATGAAGCTGTAGTTCAGCACCCAGCCCCGCCAGCCGAGGGTGACGATGGCTGATCCGCTGTGCCAAGGGATATAGGGTATCTGCCCACCATAGTAGCTGTCGGAGGGATCGGTGAGGTCTTGGGCCTTCTGATAGGTGTAGGTGAGGCGTGTCGAGGCGGTGACGGCACCCAGTAGCCACTGCGTCTCGAGGGTGAGGTCAATACCACGGATGCGGACGTGCCCGAGGTTGATCATCGTCCACTGGAACTGGTTCGAGGTCGGTACGGCAATGATCTTGTCGTCGACATAGTTCAGATAGCCGTCGGCTTGCACCTCGAAGCGGCGCAGCACCCCACGAGTAAACGCCTTGGCATAGACCGCCCCGAGGTCGTACTGCGTAGTATACTCGGGGTGTAGGTACTTATTGCCGATGAAGGTATAGTAGAGGTCGTTGAAGGTGGGCATGCGGAAGATGCGCTTGTAGAAGCCACGCAGGCTGAGGTCGTGCTCAGCCAAGGGCTTGTAGCTGGCGATGAAGGTGGGGGTCCATACGCTCTTCTCGGGGGCTTGTCCATCCTTAGCCTTCGTCCAGTCATGGACGTAGGTATGCAGGAGGCTGGTCTGCGCCTTGAAGCCCCCGTGCGTGTAGTCTGCTGCCGCCGAGGTCAGCAGGGTGAGGCGTGTGGGATAGGCGAAGTCCCGGAGGTCAGCCGTGAGGGTATTGTACTGCACATCCGAAGCTAACGCCATGCGCCAGTCGCTGCCGAGGGCGAGCTGATGGGCGGTGGAGAGGTAGCCTTCGTGCTGGTGGTAGTGGTTATTGACGTACATCGTCGTCACATCCAGACGCGGGTCGGAGAGGTAGTGCAGGTAGTCGTAGGCATACTTCGCATTGGCCAAGAGGGTGTACCTGCCGAAGGTCTTGCGCAGCGAGCCTTGTGCTAATACATCGGTGTCCCACTGACGGTCCTCGTGCTTGAACTTCCCCGGCTCTTCGCGCACGAAGGCACCAGGATAGCCACGCTCAGAGCGATAGAGATAAGCCTTGGCGCGCCACTCGCCTTCATCCAAGCGACCGAAGAGCCCCGACTCAAAGCGCAGGGAGTGCACATCGCCATTGTGACGCACGGCGGTGGTGTCGTAGCCATCTTTCTTCCGATAGGAGAAGGGGTAGCGTCCCGAGGTGTAGAGGTATTCACTGCTTACCGAGAGGTCGAGCTGTGGGGAGAGGCGCTGCTCGTAGAGGAGGGAGGGATTGAGGGTGGTGAAGGAGCCCACCTTGAGTGCCGCCTTGAGGTTGGTCTTACGCTCGGGAGAGAAGGAGGGGCGACGCGTGGTCATATAGAGCGCAGCCGCCGAAGAAAAGCTCTTGGCAGGCTGGAGGATGGTGCTACGCTGACCATTATATATGGAGACGGTCTCCATGTTGTCGAGGGAGAAGCGCCCGAGGTCTATCTGCCCGTTCTGCGCATTGCCCAGCTGCAGGCCATCATAGAAGACGCCCACATGCTGGGAGCCCATGCTGCGCACGTTCACCGTCTTCAGCCCCCCGATGCCGCCGTAGTCCTTGATCTGGACGCCGGCGAAGTAGCGTAAGGCATCAGCTACGCTCACGGCACTAAGGCGCTGGAGGTCGCGCCCGCCCAAGACTTGTGCGGGTATGACATCCTTCGGGATCAAGCGCTCCGTGACGACCACACCTTCGAGGACGTGGATACTGTCAATATGCCCAGCAGCCCAAGCCTTAGTCAGAGGAAGTAGCACGAGGCATAATAGCAGGAGCGCACGCTGTCTGCTATGATGAAGTTTCATTAAGTCGGTTTCAGTTAGTAGTCAGAGGGGGGGGCTTGTCTTGGTAGCGTCTCTCTGACACTAGCTATTGGGTACAAAGGTAAGGCTTTTGGTGGGCTTGCCCGCGAGAGTGATGATGCGAGGGCTGACGGTCAATCTTGATAGCCACACCAGCCGTCATCTTACGAATAGCCTAAAGACGGGGCTGCTTCGCTATCACAGTTAGCCCTTTCAGCGCGGAGTACGGCGGGGGAGCTATGGGAGGGAAGGATGCTGTCTTGCGGATGGGGGTGGTGTGAACCTATATTGGTCGGCGGGTGGATCTATATAGGTCGTCATCGCGACCTATATAGCTTCGTCGTCGGACCAATATAGGTCAGCCCGCCGACCTATATAGGTTGATTTATCTCCTTGTGGTAGGGGGGGGCGCAAGCAGCGGAGGTAAGCTCCTGCCTGCTACCCTTCTCCACTAATGGAAGAGGCGATAATCAGAGGTATAGGTGAGCCCCAGGGAGAGCTGGGTGAAGGGGTAATCTCGCAGCCCGTGCTCTAAGCCACAAGAGGCAGCGAGATGACGGTTGATGCGGTAGCTACATCTTGCCGAAAGGTGCATCGGCTCATCGCCATACTCCGAGCCGTAGCTATGCTTCATCCAACCGTTATATCCACCCAGCTGGATCGCAAGATGCCAGTTCTGTAGCTGAGAGGATAGTGTGAGGGCATACGTAAAGGCATCATTCTGCTTCTGGACAGTCTCCCAGCACATAAAGCCAATATGTCCGCTTAGCCTTAAGCTGACAGGCGAAGCATCTGGGGACAATAGATTGCGCCCGACTTCCAGATGGAAGAAGTAGCCAGGCGTATCAAAGAAGCGCATACCCTCATTGGCTATCGGCTTAGGAGAAGCCGTCTTCAGCGTATAGTTCAGCACCACATTAGGTCTCCATCCAGCATTCTCCGCCAGCAAGCGCACTCGGGTCTGAAGGTATATATCCCCTACGATCAGCCCCTTTTGATGATCGCTTGTAATACCTCTTCGGCTTATGCTCTCAGGCGACCACTGGAAGTACTCCGCTCCATATCCATAGATTCTCACAGAAGCCCGCTCGGAGATGATCGGTATTTCCAGATCGGTAAATAAGGTAGCCGTCTTATCCTTTTGCGAGAGCTGGTACAGCAAGCTGTTATGAAGCCGAAGTCCTTGGGGGATCATTGCCTCACGTGCCTCTGGGATGGGATTGGCATTCGGCCCATACCACCGCGGGCTATAGCCCATGAATTGCTGAGCCTGCACCTCGACTATAGAGGCCCATAGCAGGCTACAGGCACAGAGCCATCTAAATATTGCCAGCGATCCCTTACTCATCTTCCTATCTAAGTTTACTGATTTGTTGTTTGCGTCCAGAGACATGATTAAAGATATTGCGCCCAAAGATACAGCGTAAGTTGCATATCCCTGAGGTTCTGGGCTGAGGCAGAGGGGACTCTTGACCCTAATGGAGGGGATGCAGGGCAAAGTGGCGTGCTTGCTAGAGCTACATAAGGGAAGGCTACCACACCCGAAAGGAGGGGGATGCGAACCAGTACTGGTCGCCTACGTGACCAGTACTGGTAACTGATATCAACCAGTACTGCTTCGCGCTGCGACCAGTACTGGTCGGGCGAGTGACCAGTACTGGTTACTTTTCCGCCTTCGTAGACTCCTGAGCAAGAGTACGATACGAAGTGCCTCTCGCGAGTCGTGATAAGTGGTTCATGTGAGAGGGATATTCGTGCTGATGACGCTGATGTAGAGCGTGTTGCGCTCGATAGGGTCGGGCCCTCCCCGTGGGTGGGGTGGGGCTTACTAAGGAAATGTAATAAGGAGATGTGGTAATTTGGGGGCGAATGCTTAACTTTGAGACAAAGGTTACAGCCTGGCTGGCTGGGACCTCACGGCAAGATACATTCATTACCTTCACTGTACTACGATTATGATCCTCGAGACCAGTTGGGAAGTCTGCAATAAGATGGGAGGGATCTATACCGTCCTCTCCTCACGTGCAGACGTGATGACCCAGCACCACCCCGCACAGGTATGCTTTATCGGGCCACTCCTCGCCGACGAAGGTGCGGCGTTGCCCCTTGACTTCACCCCCGGAGAGATCCCCGAGCTCCAAGGCTGGCTGCGAGAGGTCCTCCCGAGCCTCGGTCTGCGTGTCGTAGCAGGTCGCTGGGGTATCGAGGGTGAGCCCCCCGTACTCCTCGTGGACTTCAAGCCTCTGTGGAGGGAGAAGGATGATCTCTACTTCGAGCTGTGGAAGGCCTATGGCCTCGAGAGCGACAAGGGCTATGGGGACTATGACGAGAGCAGTCTTTTCAGTATCGCCGCCGCGCGCCTCATGGCCAGCATCGCCGCCTGGCGCAGTGATGAGCGCACCATCGCTATCTTCAACGAGTGGCAGACCGCCATGGGTCTGCTCTACCTACGACAGCAAGCTCCCAGCGTCCGCACGCTCTTCATCACCCACGCTACGACCGTCGGCCGCTCTATCGCAGGGAATGACAAGGAGCTATATACCTATATGGATGCCTACGACGGCGACCAGATGGCACGCGAGCTCGGTGTCGAAGCCAAGCACGAGGTAGAGAAGCTCGCCGCACACAAGGCCGACGTCTTCGCTACCGTCAGCAAGCTCACCGCCCGCGAAGCCAAGCAGCTCCTCGGGCGCGAACCCGTCGTCTTGCCCAACGGCTTCCACGTCGGAACCTCCCCCCTCGCTGCACCCATGCTCTCGAAGCGCCGTAAGTCACGCCGCCTCCTCGGTGCCGTGGCTTCGCGCCTCTACGGGCAGCACATTGATCCTGCACGCTCCTTCTTCATCTCTCTCGGTGGGCGCTATGAGTACCGCAATAAGGGGATCGACCTCTTCATCGAGTCCCTGCACCACTTCGCCGAGAGCTATACGGGGGACCGCGACATCGTGGCCTTCCTCCTCGTACCCGCATGGCAGGCAGGTCCCCGTGCCGACCTGCAGTACCTCCTCTCACATCCGCAGGATGAGCAGGAGAGCCCCCTACAGTATCCCATGCTCAGCCACTGGCTGTACAATACCGAGCATGACCGTGCCGTCTGCCACATCCGTCATCGTGGCCTCGACCGCACCGACCGCCGTGTGAAGGTCGTCTTCGTGCCCTGCTACCTCAATGGGCTCGACGGTATCCTTGACCAAAGCTACTACGACCTCCTCGTGGGTATGGACCTGACCATCTACCCCAGCTACTACGAGCCCTGGGGCTATACGCCGCTGGAGAGTGTGCGCTATGGCGTGCCTACGATCACGACGACGCTGGCGGGCTTCGGCCTGTGGGCTGAGGAAGAGCAGACGAAGAAGCCCTTCGCCTCCGCCCCTCACAAGCCTGTGCATATCGTCGAGCGCACGGATACCAACATCCCCGAGACCATCGAGGCGATCTCCCGCCTCATCGGCGAGCAGCTTGCACTGACGCCCGACGAGCAGAAGGCCCAGCGCAAGAAAGCCTACGAGCTGGCGCGCTGTGCTGACTGGAAGCTCTTCTATCAGCACTACGAGGACGCCTACGCCCTCATGCCGTACCAACTCCTATATTTAAGGAGCCGAGCGCGTGCGCACGAGATAACGCTGGGATAACACCACTTATGTTACTTCTTCAAAGAGAATACATATCTTTGCTGTAGTTATATACGACAAAGCATGGGAGAAGTACGCGTCGATAAGTGGCTATGGGCAGTCCGCATATTTAAGACCCGTTCGCTGGCCACAGACGCGTGCAAGAAAGGGCGTGTCAGCATCGGCGGAGTGACAGTCAAGCCCTCACGTACCCTCCAGCGAGGTGACATCGTCTCGGTGCGTAAGCCTCCGGTCGAATACTCCTTTCGAGTGGTAGAGCTCCTCGCGAGCCGTGTCGGCGCTAAGCGTGTGCCTGAGTTCATGGAGAACGTCACGCCCGCCGCACAGTATGAGCTGCTCGAGCTGCAGCGTATCTCGGGCTTCGTCGATCGGGCCAAGGGTCTTGGGCGTCCTACGAAGAAGGACCGCCGCGATCTGGATCAGTTCGCCGAGGATATGCCTGAGGATCTCGGCCTCTTCGACTGGGATGAGGACTGGGATTAGCTACCCCTACAGACGACTAAATGACAAACGTATCACAGATAATGAGAATTAAAGACCACATCTCTCTACGTAAGATTGCGGATGAGTACATCATGATCGCAGGCTCGGGAGATAGCTTGGACTACACGCAGGCGGTGAGCCTCAACGATAGTGCAGCCTACCTCATCGAGAGCGTGCGTGAGCGCGACTTCACCCTTGAGGACTGGGTCGAGCTACTCACCGACCGCTACGAAGTGAGCCAGGAGCAGGCACGTGCAGACGTCGAGCTCCTCTCGCAAATGCTCAAAGAGGCCGGGATCATCTGTTGAGCCAAATAGCCCCGCTCTCGCATGACGAGGAGCTCTTCCTCAAGCTCCTGAGCTGTGCCCTGCACTCAGAGCTCCCCGAGGCACGTGACTTCACGGGTCTGGAGGAGGCATCGTGGCGTAGGATCCACCGCTTAGCAGTATCGCATGCAGTGCCGGCCTTCGTCGGGGACCGTATACTTACCCTGCCGAAGGAAGCCCTGCCCAACCGCGACATGCGCCTGATGATCTTCTCCGAGATCGAGCTCACACGGCGGGGTAATGCCTATCTAACCAAAGCCTTAGGCCAGCTACAGAAGACCTACGAAGCTGCAGGCCTGCCCTTCATCTTACTCAAGGGGCTGAGTCTTGGCTGCTTCTATCCCGATGCCGCACTCCGCTCTGGAGGCGACCTGGATGTCCTTTTCCATTCGGATGCCGACTACGAGCGGGGCAATGAGCTCCTGCGCAAGGCCGGTCACAAGCTCCACGATGACTCCGAGGTGCGCTATGGCCATACGGCCTTCACCTACGGCCGTACCATCGTGGAGAACCACGCTCGTGCCGTCTTCTTCGACCACAAGCGCCACAATAGACACTTCGATGCCCTCGTCCAAGAGGCTATCAGCAGTGGGAGCCTCATCACCCAGCATCATGGGGACTACACCATCAAGACGCTCCCCCACGAGCTGAATGTCGTCTATATCTTCATCCATCTCTTCTTTCATTGGCTTCACTGGGGCGTTGGCTTCCGTCAGTACAGCGACTGGCTGCTGATGATGACTAAGCTCAAGGGCCAGCTCGACGAAGAGAAGATCCTCAGTATGGCGAAGGATCTCGACATCCTCTACCCCATGCAGCTCTTCGCGCAGGCCGCTATCCGCTACCTGCGTGTCTCGCCGGAGATCTTCCCCTTCCCCCTGCTTCTTCAGGATGATCCGCACACTGAGCAGATCATCCGTGACGTGATACATAGTGGGAACTTCGGCTTCGCCCAGCGCCCCATCAAGGCGCAGAATAAGTGGGTGACCAACTGGCGTAAGTTCCGCTTCAAGATGCGCCGCTCACGTCGCCTCTACGACATCACGCCGACCCATGCCTCGCGCATCATCTGGGGTTCTGTCTTTGGGCACCTCATGCTTATGATCCGTCGGCGGAGATGATCGACCTCGTACGCTTCATACTTAGAGGGCATAAGTGGGGCATCCTGCTGATCCTCCTCTTTGGCTTGGGGACGGTCTCCACGAACCTGATCTTCATCTGGCTATCGAAGTGCGTCATTGATATCGCCGTACACCAGCGCGGTGGCTCCATACACACCTATTCGGTAGCGCTCATCCTCACACTCGCTCTGCAGGTCCTCTGCCGAGTCATCACCGTCCGTCTCTCGAACTATACCGCTGCACGCATGAGCAATGCCGTGCAGTCGAAGGTCTTCGCACACCTGCTCTACACACGCTGGTCGCACCTCGGGCAGATGCATAGCGGTGATATGGTCGTGCGCATGCTCAAGGACACCGATAGCCTTGTCGCGCTCTTCGTCACGTCCCTGCCGTCAGCTCTCATCGCCTTAGCACAGCTCGTCGGCGCTCTCTGTCTCCTGTATTACTTCAGCCCACCGCTGGCCCTTATCCTCGGCGTGGGGATGCCGCTGCTCGCAGTCTTCAGCAAGGTCTACTACAAGCGTATGCGTCGCTACACCGATGAGATGAAGCAGTCGGAGAGTGAGATCACGGCGCACATCCAGGAGTCGCTGCTGAACCAGACCGTCATCCGTACCTTCGAGCACCAAGCCTCCTCCATCGACCATCTGGCGATGCGCCAAGGGCAGTACCTCGGTGCGGTGAAGCGCCAGACCTTCGTCTCGGTCTTCGCGAACCTCATCATGCAGGGAGCCTTCTCGTGTGGCTACCTCGTGGCATTCCTCTGGAGTGCTCGCGGGCTTTATGGTGGCACGATCTCCTTCGGGCTTATGACGTCGTTCCTCCAGCTCGTGGCACGTATCCAGAGCCCGCTGACGACGCTTATCAGCCTCCTGCCGACACTCATCTCTGCGAAGAGCTCGCTGGATCGTCTGGCGCATCTCCTTGAGTTCAAGACCGAGCAGATCGGTCGCAGTGTCCAGCTCACTAGCCCTATCCGCCTCGCTGTCGAGGATATGGGCTTCCACTATCCCGACGGCGAAGAGTGGATCTACCGCCACTTCTCCCTCGAAGCTTCGACGGGCGAGATGGTGGCACTCATGGGGCGTACGGGCGCTGGTAAGACCACGCTCCTGCGTCTACTGCTTGGCCTCGTCACGCCTGTCGAGGGGGCTATCCGCCTCTACTCGGGCGGCAGCAGCTATGTGGTGAGCGAGACGACGCGCTCCAACTTCGTCTACGTCCCGCAGGGCGGCTCGCTCTTCAGCGGGACGATCCGTGAGAATCTCCTCCTCGGTGATGAGTCCGCTACGGAGGCCGACCTGCATAAGGTGCTGCATCTGGCTATCGCGGACTTCGTGCTTGACCTGCCGAAGGGCCTTGATACGACCATCGGTGAGCGTGGGCTGGGCCTCTCCGAAGGGCAGGCACAGCGTATCGCTATCGCCCGCGCGCTCCTTCGTCCTGGGCGTATCCTCCTCCTCGACGAAGCCACCTCGGCGCTTGACCAAGCCACGGAAGCGCAGTTCCTCAGGAACCTCCGTGAGCACGCCTCGGACCGCCTTATCATCTTCATCACCCACCATCCTGACGTCGCGGCGGCCTGTGACCGCACGCTGCAGCTGTAGCAAGGGCCAAGGGCGTCGGGCTCCCTACGTTAATTTATTCACCCCAAGGGGGAGCATTACCCTCCCCTCAACGATATTTTATGGCAGAAGAATTAGAGAACGAATACCTCCGTATAGAGGAAGATATAGTAGCTGCACTACGCACCGTCTACGACCCCGAGATCCCCGTGAATGTCTACGACCTCGGGCTGATCTACTGCGTGGAGCTCACCGATGAGATGTTCGTCACCATCACGATGACCCTCACGGCACCCAACTGTCCCGCCGCCGACTTCATCCTCGAGGATGTGCGTATGAAGGTCGAGGACGTCGAGGGCGTCACGGGTGTCGATATACAGCTCACCTTCGAGCCCGAGTGGAACAAGGATATGATGAGCGAAGAGGCGATGCTGGAGTTAGGCTTCCTTTAGTAGCGATGAGCGAGCGCAAGAAGGTCTTTTTCACCAGTGATGCCCACCTCGGCTCGGGCTATCATGCGGATCCTCGTGCCGTAGAGCAACGCCTGGTGCGCTGGCTGCGGAGCATCGAGGATGAGGCGCGTGCGGTCTACTTCCTCGGGGATATGTTCGACTACTGGTTCGAGTACCGTGCGGTCGTCCCCCGTGGGCACGTGCGCTTCCTCGGCCAAGTCGCTGAGATGTGCGACCGTGGTATCGAGATCCACTTCTTCGCGGGCAACCACGATGTGTGGTTCGCCGACTACATGCAGACGGAGCTGGGGGCGCAGGTCCACCACCACGCCGAGGTCATCGAGCTCGATGGCAAGACCTTCCGTCTGGCGCATGGCGACGAGGAGTACTGTGGCTACCGCCGCATGGATAAGTTCCTCTACCGCCTCTTCCGCTGCCGTCTGGCGCAGGTGCTCTATGCTGCTGTCCATCCACGCTGGACGGTAGGCTTCGCTCTCTCCTGCTCGCTGCGTAGCCGTAAGAAAGGCCTCAAGCGTGCCACCCTCGGCGAGGTGCCCCACGCGTATCAGAATGATTACTTCGACGTCGAGAAGGAGTGGCTGGTGCGCTGGACCAAGGCCTATGCTGCCGAGCACCCCGAGATCGACTACTACCTCTTCGGGCATCGCCACCTCTTGATCGACCTGGCGCTGCGTGGCGACAAGCGTATTGTCATCCTCGGTGACTGGCTCCAATACAATTCGTTTGCGGTGTGGGACGGCACGTCGCTCTTCGTGGATCAGTTCATCGAAGACGAAGCGTAGCCCCGCCCTTCACCCCTCCCACCAAAGC
>NZ_ALKJ01000016.1:0-188476 GCF_000292995.1 Porphyromonas sp. oral taxon 279 str. F0450
CCTGCTACCAGTCGGTAGCAGGGGCGCGCTGTATATGGTCTGGTGAGGTCGCTTAGAGGGGGAGGTAGACGACCTTCTTCGTCTTGAAGAACTCTTCCGAGAAGGTGGGGTAGAGGTCCTGCACCTCGACGATGCGCTTGTAGGGGCGGATCTCCGCCTGTAGCTCACCGCCCTTGAGGCAGATGAGTCCGTTGGGCATGCCGTTGTGCTGCTCGTGGTGGACGAGCTTGCGGGTGAAGCCGACCAGCTCATCGAGGCGCATGACGGCACGGCTGACGACGAAGTCAAACTGCTCCTTCACGTCCTCGCCACGCCCGTGTAGCGTGCGCACGTTCTTCAGCCCGAGGGCTTCGGCGACGGCTGCTGCGACCTTGACCTTCTTCCCGATGCTGTCGACCAGCAGGAACTCGCACTCGGGGAAGAGGATCGCCAAGGGGATACCTGGGAAGCCACCGCCCGTACCGAAGTCGAGGATGTGCGTGCCAGGCTTGAAGCGGATCATCTGGGCGATGCCGAGCGAGTGGAGTACATGGTGCTCATAGAGCGCATCAATATCCTTGCGGGAGATGACGTTGATCTTCGCATTCCAGTCACGGTAGAGGGTGTCGAGCTGGGTGAAGAGCTCGATCTGCTCGGGGGTGAGCTGGGGGAAGTAGCGGGTGATGATGTCGATAGCGGCCATGCGGTCTTAGGGCTGGATATAGTTGAAGATGATGCTCTGTGGGCGGAGGAGCTGACGTACCTCCTCGTAGGGGATGAAGACCTCGATGATCCCGATAGCGAAGGGGGCGATCTCGTAGGGGTTGTACGTATAGGTCATGCCCTTGTCATCGAGGCGGAAGTTATCATTGCTCGTCAGGTCGGCAGCGTAGATGCCGTCCTTGCTCTCCATCTCCTGAGCGCTCTTGCGACCGAACTCCTTGATGAGCGCACGCTGAAGGATCTTGTTCAGCTCGGGGCCATAGCCGTCGATGAAGAGGTCTCCTTCGCTGATGACGTCTTTACTCTTGCGGTCGAAGGTATAATTCCCCGTAGCGGGCAGACCATGGGCAGCCCCAGCAGAGTAGGTGTACACGTCCTTCTGCATCGTGATGATGTGGTTGTCGTGATAGGTGATGTGGTTGGAGAGGGTCATCTCGCTCTTCATATCCTCCAGCTCCTTAGCGGAGAAGCCGAGGGAGTCAGCTCCGAAGAGGTATTCGCTACGCACCTCGCGCAGATAGTGCTCTGTGGCTTCCTTCGGGCTCATGTTCGCATAAGTCTCACCGAAGAACGCACCGCTGACGGCCTTGAGGAGCGCGGAGTCATTCGTCGGGTAGCGGAAGTAGAGCTCTACCTCTACGGACGATCCCTTGCGTGCTACCTGATTGTCGAAGTAGGTCGTGGAGACCACGATGGAGTCCCAGTCTAAGGGGCCATTGGGATCCTGTGTGCCTTCTGCGAGGGTCGAGTCAGCGCTCTGTGCGCTACCACTACGACCAGTACAGCTGGAGAGGGTAGCGCCTACGAGGCATACAAAGAGGAGACAGAGAGAGGTGAGTGTGTAGAGTTGTTTCATTGCCGTAGCTATAGCTTCC
Source organism: Porphyromonas sp. oral taxon 279 str. F0450 (assembly GCF_000292995.1). NCBI lineage: Bacteria > Pseudomonadati > Bacteroidota > Bacteroidia > Bacteroidales > Porphyromonadaceae > Porphyromonas > Porphyromonas sp. oral taxon 279. Next base: position 1,578 of record NZ_ALKJ01000016.1, read on the forward strand.
TTGGGGGTAGAAGGCGGGGGCGCACCATCAGCGGTGAGCGTCTCGCACTTCGCATCACAAAGATACTTATTTGTTCCTCAGCCTCATTCCCTTTCTCGGAGAGAAAAGCGGGGAGCAGTAGTGGAATGACTGCCGAAGTGCGCGAATAATAGTTGCGGACGAGTAGCAGATAAATTCCGTCTACGTGCGTGGCTCTAAAATCTACGTACGTAGACCTATGGATTTACGTGCTTGGTCGTTAAGACTACGTGCGTGGATAGAGAAAAGCACTATGGGGAGCTGCATTTTTCTTTGCAGGAATACGGCTTTTCTCTCTGCTGAATAAGCAAAATCGCTGTGGTGAGATAAGGTACTACTGTGGGAGGGATGGGGGGTACTGCGTGCGTCAGCTTGGTGTCGGCTCATGGTATGCTCTTGCTGTAGATAGGGCGGGGCGTTAAGATATTTTATATCAGGAAAAAGGGTGTGGCGTAGGGTCGTGAGGGGAGGCTTGTTATATATATTGAAATCTTTATATATTTGTACTACCGAATTACACGCGAATCATAACATATCATCAACTGCACCCTACCAATGAATCACCCACTCGTGCGGAGGTATCGCCACCGAGCTCTGGTCCTTTGGCTGTCTGTCGTTTCGCTGCTCCTATTCATTGGGATCCAGGCGGCATGCTATGTCATTGCTTCACATCCTCGTTGGCTGTTTATTCTCTCCTTCTTTGTTCCGAATCTCATCGCTTTGACGTGGGGCGTACGCCTTGCGGATCGTCGTGGTCTGGAGCGTGGTATCATCCTCCTCGGTGTCGCAGGAGTTAGCTTTTTATTCATGGGCCTTTTTGGTATCGCCTGTCTTTACTTTAGCATCTAATACACCCCTTCCCCCCCTACACATCCCCCCGAGCGAAGTCACGCTCTCTACGCACTGTGCTGTGCCCCAAAGGGGCATGGCAGAGGCTTCGTGCGCCCGCAATCCGTCTGATTGATGTAAATTTGTAGCTCCCATAGGTGGCTCCCTTCACGAGAGGGTGTCCGTCTTAGGGTGCAAAGCAGTCAACAGAATAAACTATATAGATACATTACGAAGTCCACTATTATGGAGTTAGCAACCAAGTACAGCCCCGAGGCTGTGGAGAATAGATGGTATGAGTACTGGATGCAGCACAAGCTCTTCCACTCGACCCCCGATCATCGCCCTGCCTATACCGTCGTCATCCCTCCCCCCAACGTCACGGGTGTGCTGCACATGGGGCACATGCTCAATAATAGTATCCAGGATATCCTCGTGCGTCGTGCACGTCAGCGTGGCTTCAACGCCTGCTGGGTACCTGGTACCGACCACGCCTCTATCGCTACCGAAGCGAAGGTCGTCGGCCGTCTGGCTGCTCAGGGCATCCAGAAGCACGACCTGACGCGCGAAGCCTTCCTCGAGCACGCTTGGGACTGGACGCGCGAGCACGGGGGCATCATCCTCGAGCAGCTTAAGCGCCTCGGTGCTTCCTGCGACTGGGAGCGCACCGCCTTCACCATGGACGATGAGCGTAGCCAGAGCGTCATCGACGTCTTCGTCGACCTCTACCGCAAGGGCCTCATCTACCGCGGCGTGCGTGTCGTGAACTGGGACCCCAAGGCACAGACCGCCCTCAGCGACGAGGAGGTCATCTATCAGGAGCAGCAGGGTAAGCTCTATTACCTGCGCTACTTCGTCGAGGGCGAGGCCGACAAGTATGTCGTCGTCGCTACGACCCGCCCCGAGACCATCATGGGGGACACCGCCGTATGTATCAACCCCAATGACGAGCGCTATCACTTCCTCCGTGGCAAGAAGCTCATCGTGCCTATCGTCGGCCGTGCAGTCCCCGTCATCGAGGACGAGTACGTAGACATCGAGTTCGGTACGGGCTGTCTGAAGGTCACGCCTGCGCACGACGTCAATGACTATATGCTCGGAGAGAAGCACCAGCTCCAGACGATCGATATCTTCCACGACGACGGCACGCTCAACGAGCATGGTGGCGCCTACGCTGGCATGGACCGCTTCGACGTGCGTAAGAAGATCGAGGCTGACCTCATCGCTGCTGGTCTGATGGAGAAGGTCGAGGACTACACAAATAAGGTAGGTCACTCCGAGCGTACCTTCGTGCCCATCGAGCCTAAGCTCTCGATGCAGTGGTTCCTCAAGATGGATGGCCTCGCTAAGCCCGCCCTCGATGCGGTGATGAACGACGAGATCCGTCTGCACCCTGCGAAGTTCAAGAATACCTACCGCCACTGGATGGAGAACATCAAGGACTGGTGCATCAGCCGCCAGCTCTGGTGGGGCCATCGCATCCCAGCCTACTACCTGCCCGATGGTAGCTTCGTCGTCGCTGCAAGTGATGAAGAGGCGCTTCGTCTGGCACAGGAGAAGAACGCTGATCTCACCGCCGCAGACCTGCGCCGTGAGAGCGACTGCCTCGACACCTGGTTCTCCTCTTGGCTATGGCCTATCACGGTCTTTGCTCCCGCACTGAGCGAAGGCAACAAGGAGCTCGAATACTATTACCCCACCTCTGACCTCGTCACGGGGCCAGATATCCTCTTCTTCTGGGTAGCGCGTATGATCATGGCGGGCTACGAATTCCAGGGGAAGAAGCCCTTCGAGAACGTCTACCTCACCGGTATCGTCCGCGACAACCAGGGCCGTAAGATGTCGAAGACCCTCGGTAACTCGCCCGACCCCCTGCTGCTCATCGATAAGTATGGCGCTGACGGCGTGCGTATGGGCCTTATCATGAGCGCCCCCGCTGGGAACGATATCCTCTTCGACGAATCACTCTGCGAGCAGGGTCGTAACTTCTGTAACAAGATCTGGAACGCCTTCCGCCTCGTGAAGGGCTGGACGGGCGAAGCTGCTGCTACGCCTCAGCCCGAGGCTTCGCGTCTGGCCTCCTACTGGATGCGTCAGGTGCTCAACAAGGCGGCTACCGAGCTCGATGACCTCTTCGCTAAGTATCGTATCAGCGAAGCTCTGACCCTCGTCTACAAGCTCATCCGTGACGACTTCTCCTCCGCTTACCTCGAGCTCATCAAGCCTGCCTACGGCTCGCCCATTGACGAGACGACCTGCCGTGAGGCGCTGGACTTCTTCGACGAGATCCTGCGTATCCTCCACCCCTTCATGCCCTTCATCACCGAAGAGCTGTGGCAGAACCTCGCCGAGCGTGCCGATGGCGAGAGCATCATGAACGCTCAGCAGCGCCCTGCCGAGGCCTACGATGAAGCCTTCCTCGCGCGCTTCGCTGCTGCTCAGGAGATCATCACCACCGTACGGAGCCTGCGTACCAGCAAGAACCTCTCGCCCCGCGAAGCCCTTGGCCTCGAGGCAAGCCCCAGCTACCCCACCGAGCTCGATGAAGTCCTCATCAAGATGGCAGGCCTCTCTGCTATCGACCGCAGCGGCGTGCGTAGCGAGGGTGCTGTGACCTTCGTCATCGGGACGGACGAATTCGCCGTGCCTATGGCTGCCTACATCGATGTGGAGGAAGAGCTGAAGAAGCTCCGCGCCGACCTCGAGTATCAGCAGAAGTTCCTCGCTGGCGTAGAGAAGAAGCTGAGCAATGAGAGCTTCGTGAGCAAGGCTCCCGAGGCAGTCATCAGCCTCGAGCGCAAGAAGAAGGCCGACGCTGAGAGCCGTATCGCCACGATCGAGCAGAGCATCCGCCAGCTCTCTGGCAACTAATCCTATCCCGATGCAACCACTGACCGAGCAACCCCAATACTCCTCGCAGGACCATCCCTTGGCTATCCATATCGGGAAGGTGCTGGAGGAGAAGGTGGGTAAGCGCCTCCCCCCATTCGTCCTGCGCCTCCTCGAGCGCATCATCCATCAGCGGGAGATCAATGATGTCCTCTACCGCTATGGGCACCTTGATGGTATGGACTTCCTTGAAGCCCTGATGGGGGAGTTCGCTGTCACGACCGAATGGGTACACCCCGAGCGTCTGCCCGAGTCGGGGCGCTGCATCTTCGTCTGCAACCATCCGCTGGGTGGTATGGACGGCATCTCCCTCTCCTACATGCTGGGGAAGCGCTACGGCGACGTGCGCTACATGGTCACGGACTTCTTGTATTACCTCCGCCCGCTCCAGTCGGTCTTCCTGCCGGTGAATAACCGCCAGGGCTCGCAGGGCCGTGAGTCGATCACGATGCTGCAGGAGGCGATGCGCTCCGATGTGCCTATCGGCACCTTCCCCGCAGGCTCATGCTCACGTATCTTCGACGGCAAGCTGCAGGACCGCCCTTGGCATAAGACCTTCGTCTCGCAGGCCATCGCCAACGAGCGCGACATCGTGCCGCTGCACTACGTCGGGCAGAATAGCCGCCACTTCTACTGGATCTGGCACATCAAGGAGGCGCTGAAGATGAAGTTCGACCCAGGGCAGGCCCTCCTTCCCGATGAGCTCTTCCGTGCTCACGGCAGTCACTTCAAGGTCATCGTCGGGGAGCCGATCTCTTGGCAGAGCCTGCGTGACAGCGGCCTTACGCCTCAGCAGGAGGCTCAGCGTATCCGTGCGCTGAGCTACCAGCTGCGCGATGAGTATGATGCTACACTGACCAAGCGCTGATGTTTATCACACCGATCATCGCCCCTGTCTCTGCGGATCTCATCCGCCAAGAACTCACCCCCGACAAGCTCCTTCGCGCGACGAATAAGGGTGGGAACGAGATCTACGTCTTCCACGCGAGTACGGCTCCCGAGACGATGCGTGAGATCGGGCGCTTGCGCGAAGAGGCCTTCCGCTTCTACGGCGGCGGTACGGGGCGTGACTGCGACGTCGATGAGTTTGACCTCGCCGACGACGGCTATCGTCAGCTCATCGTGTGGGACCCCGCCGAAGGAGCTATCCTCGGTGGCTACCGCTTTATGTTCGGCGATGAGGTACAGATGGACGAAGCCACGGGGCGTCCACGCCTGGCGACGGCAGAGCTCTTTGAGTTCAGTCCCCGCTTCCTCACAGACTACCTTCCCGTGACGATCGAGCTGGGACGCTCCTTCGTCTCTCTGCCTTATCAGTCTACGCGTATGGGTGCTAAGAGCCTCTTCGCGCTGGACAACCTCTGGGATGGCCTCGGTGCGCTGACGGTACTCAATCCCGCGATGAAGTATTTCTACGGCAAGGTCACGATGTATGAGAACTACGATCCCCATGCGCGCAACCTCATCCTCTACTTTCTCGACAAGCACTTTCCCGATCCCGATCACTTAGTTCGCCCCACCGATCCGCTGCCCATCGTCGTCGACGAAGCCGAGATCCGCGAGCTCTTCCCCACGGATGACCGTCTGGAGAGCTACCGTGCGCTGAACAAGGCGGTACGTGAGATCGGGCTGAACATCCCTCCGCTGGTCAATGCCTACATGGCACTCTCGCCCGAGATGCGTGTCTTCGGCACGGCGATCAACGAGGACTTCGGCCATGTCGAGGAGACGGGTATCCTCATCGCTATCGACGAGATCATCCCCGACAAGCGTGTGCGCCATATCGAGACCTTCGACCCCGACAAGGCACAGAGCGATCTGCTATGGACCAACATCTCAAGACGGGTGCGACTGGTGAAGAGTTAGCCTGTCGCTATCTGGAGCGCCACGGCTACTCCATCCTCGAGCGGAACTGGCGCCACCAGCACCGTGAGATCGATATCATCGCCCAGTGGGGTGAGACGCTCGTCATCGCCGAGGTCAAGACGCGCGGCGTCGGGAGCTTCGCCGAAGCTCGCACGACCGTCACCCGAGAGAAGCAAGCCTTCCTCATCTCCGCAGCCAATGCCTACATCCGTCAGCGTGCCCTTGATCTGGAGGTGCGCTACGATATCCTTGCCCTCGATATAGAGGCTGATGGGAGCTACACGATAGAGCATATCCCCTCGGCCTTCTACCTGCAGCTTGCGGGGCATCGTACAGGGCGCAAGTCGGGGCGCCCTCATCGGTAGTCCTTCGCTCATAGATATTCGCTCTCTCTATGCCTCAGCTCCATACTCCCGTCACGCTACCGCCCTCGCCTCCACGCTTGGGCTACGGGCAGCCAGCCCTCAGCTTCGGCTCGTGCTTCAGTGAGCATATCGGCGCTTACCTCCGTGATGGAGGCCTGCAGCTCCAAGTCAATCCCTTAGGCATCCAGTACAATCCCCTCTCGATAGCAGCCGGCATCGAGCGCCTTTTCTTTGGTGAGCCCTTCACCGAAGCGGACCTCTTCGAGCATGGCGGGCTCTACCATTCCTTCCTTCATCATGGGCGCTTCTCTGCCCGAGCAGCGGAGGAAGCCCTTCGTCTGATGAATGCTTCGTACGAAGCGGTGCAGACGGCGCTACCTCAGCTACGCTACCTGCTCCTCACCTACGGCACGGCCTATGTCTACCGCCTTGCGGGTGACGAATATCGCGGAGTAGCGGGTAGGGTAGTGAGCAACTGCCACAAGCTCCCCGAGCGGACGTTCGTCCGTGAGCGTGTGAGCTTAGAGACGCTCCTTCAGACTTGGCGCCCACTCATCGAGCGTCTTCGTGAGCGCTTCCCCGAGCTGACGATCATTCAGACGGTGAGCCCCGTGCGTCATCTACGTGACGGCGCCCACGGCAATGCCCTCAGCAAGGCGACGCTCCTGCTTCTCTCCGAGGCACTCACGGAGCAGTTCCCTGCGACTTGCTTTTATTTCCCCTCTTACGAATTGGTACTCGACGAGCTCCGCGACTACCGCTTCTATGCCGAGGATATGGTGCATCCCTCCCCCTTGGCACAGCGTATCGTCGCCGAGCGCTTCACCACGTGGGCAGTCGACGAAGCGGTGCAGAAGGCTTTGCCCTTAGCGCACCGCCTGCATCAAGAGCTTCGTCACCGCCCCTTACACGCTGAGGGAGCCGAGCATACGGCGCGCCTCGCCGCTCTCCGTGAGCGCATCGCAGCCTTCCGCTCGCAGTACCCCTCCGCTCAGCTTCACGACTTACCCTCATGGATAGATTAGTTTCACCATCCTTCTCTCCCGCTACCCTCGCTACGGCCTTTGCGGTCACGCCGCATCTGTCGCACGACCGAGCTGTGAGCCATATACTCACCGATAGCCGCTCGCTCCTCACGCCCGAGGAGACGCTTTTCTTCGCCATCCGCACGGAGTCGGGTGACGGGCACCGCTATATCGAGTCGCTCTATGAGCGTGGGGTAAGGAGCTTCGTCGTCGAGCAACTCTCGAGCGAGACGGAGGCGAAGTACAGCGGGTGCAACTGGTATGTCGTCAGCTCCTCTATCACGGCACTGCAGGCGCTGGCACGCACGCACCGCGAGCGCTTCCCCCTGCTCCATACGATCGGTATCACGGGGAGCAACGGGAAGACCGTCGTCAAGGAACTGCTCTATCAGCTCCTCTCGCCCTGCTTCCATACGATGCGCTCACCCCGCAGCTATAATTCGCAGATCGGCGTACCGCTCTCTGTGCTGAGTATCACGGCTACGGACGAAGTCGCCCTCATCGAAGCGGGGATCTCCCGCCCTGGTGAGATGGCTGCGCTGGAGGAAGTCATCGCGCCTCAGCTCGGTGTCTTCACCTCGCTCGGTAGCGCACATCAGGAGGGCTTCGCCTCGCTGGAGGAGAAGCTGGAGGAGAAGCTCCGCCTCTTCGAGCGCTCTACCTCGCTCTTCTACAGCCTCGATACGCCCTTGGTCGCTGAGGCGATGCGTGAGCGCTTCCCCACGAAGTCCCACTACACTTGGAGTCATCAGGACCCTGCCGCCACGGTCTACGTCCGCACGACCGAGACGACGAGCACCACGACAGCGCTCGTCTGCGTGGTGGCTGGCGAAGAATATCCGCTGACTGTCCCCTTCACCGATGCCGCCTACCTTGAGGATGTCGCCTGCTGTCTGACTCTCGTGGCGGCTCTCGCTCCCCAGCTCCTCGCTGTGCCCGAAGCGTGGCGCGCCCTCACGAGCATCTCGATGCGTCTGGAGGTCAAGGACGGCTTGCAGGGTAATACCCTCATCGATGACGCCTACAGCTGCGACCTGCAGTCGCTCTCTATCGCGCTGGACTTCCTGCGCCGTCGTGCTTCGGCTACAGGCGCTCGCCCCGTGCTCCTGCTCTCCGATATCGAGGGGAGCGGACGGAGTGATGCCGACCTCTATGCCGAGGTCGCAGGCCTTGTCAAGAGCTATGGCGTGGACGAAGTCTTCGCTGTCGGTGAGCATCTCACGGCTTCGGCTGCACTCTTTGACGCTAGGCATACGCACTTCTTCGCGACGACGAGCGAGCTTTTAGCTTCGCCCCTCCTGTCGCGTCTGCACGACTCCTGCATCCTCATCAAGGGCGCACGCCGCTTCGCCCTCGACCAAGTCTACCGCCGTCTCTCCTCCCGTGAGCATCAGACGGTGCTGGATATCGACCTTAGCGCTGTCGTGCACAACCTCAATCACTACCGCTCGCTCTTGCCGCCCGAACATCCGCTCATCTGTATGATCAAGGCCGATGGCTACGGGACGGGCGCCTTCGAGCTGGCGCGCACGCTCCAGGAGCACCGTGTCGACTACCTTGCCGTAGCTGTGGCGGACGAAGGACGTGAGCTGCGTGACAAGGGCATCCGCACGCACATCATGATCATGAACCCCGAGCTGTCGGTGGCAGATACCCTCTTCTCGCACCGCCTCGAGCCCGAGGTCTATAGTATGGAGCTTCTCGAGGGGCTGTGCGAACGTGCACGCATCGCAGGTATCACCGCCTTCCCTATCCATCTCAAGGTCGATAGCGGCATGCACCGCTTGGGCTTTGCACCTGCCGACCTCCCTGAGGTAGGAGCTTACCTCCGTGAGCATCCCGAGCTGCGTGTCAGCTCGGTCTTCTCGCATCTGGCCGCTGCCGACGAGCCTGACAAGCGTGACTTCACCGAGCGTCAGGCGAAGACCTTCATCGCCGCTACCGAAGCCCTTACGGCTGCCCTCGGCTACCAGCCGAAGCGTCACCTGCTGAATACGGCAGGTATCGAGCGCTTCCCCGAATACGCTCTGGATATGGCACGCCTCGGCATCGGCCTCTATGGGGTGAGTGCTACGGGGCGCCCTGGGGTAGAGCCTATCGCTCGCCTGACGACCGTCCTTCTGCAGATCCGTGAGCTCCCCGCAGGCGAAGCTATCGGCTATGGCTGTCGTGGCATCACCTCCCGCCCCTCACGCATCGCGGTCATCCCTATCGGTTATGCCGACGGCTTCTCGCGCCGTCTGAGCCGTGGTGCCTATTCGGTGCTCCTGCACGGCCGCCTGTGCCCGACCATCGGCAATGTCTGTATGGATGCCTGTATGATCGATATCACCGACGTCCCCGAAGCACGGGTGGGGGACGAAGTCCTTATCTTCGGTGGCGAAGAGCGCCCCATCACGGTGCTTGCCGAAGCCTGCGACACGATCCCCTACGAGATCCTCACGACCCTCTCGACGCGCATCCAGCGTCGCTACTGGCGCGAGTAAGTCTGCACCCCATATATTAAGTATCTGCCCCACGGCTCGTCACTTAAGTGACCTGCCGTGGGGCTTACTTTTCTCCATCATCGGGGGAGAGGGGGGACGATGTATGGGGGAGGGTCGTGTGAACCTATATTGATCGCATCACCAACCTATATAGGATGGCGAAGAAAACTATATAGCTTTGCGAAGTGACCTATACGTAGGTTGTTGCTCCGCGTAGGGGATAAAAGTTGCGGACGAGTGGCAGAAAAGTTTGGACTACGTACGTGGCTCTAATATCTACGTACGTGGATATTTGGGTTTGCGTGCCTGGTCTTTAAGACTACGTGCCTAGACAGAGGAAGACCACTACGTGAAGGCACTTTTTTCTTCACGAGAACGATGCTTTTCCCTCCGCTGGATAAAGGGGAATACGAGCGATAAGGCGAAGGGCTTGCGTGTCACTTTGGAGAGGTCTGTCGGGGATTGTTTGACGAGTTTGCGGCTGGTGTCTTGTGTAATTCAAATGTTTGCACTACCTTTGCACCCGTTCTGAAAACGCTCCCACGCACCAAGGTGGTGAGCCGAACAAGGGAAAATGACTCTGTAGCTCAGTTGGTAGAGCAAGTGACTCTTAATCACTGGGTCGTGAGTTCGAGCCTCACCGGGGTCACCAAGAGAGCGGGTACTACATCTCAGTAGTACCCGCTCTCGTTGTATAATCGTAGGTACTGTGGAATGTCTGCAGCAAAAATAAGGTCGTTAAAGATTGGACTGATGAGCGAAGTGAGAATTACATCAGACTCCCCTGGATTCTTGATGGTTAGTGATATTGCTGAAGAACAGGGGGCTTTCACCTCGGTGTTGAATGCCAAGTATCCTCAGCTGGATTTTGATTTTGGTTTCTGCTTTAGAGTATTGGATACCTTGAGTGGCATCCGCTCCAGAGTGCGCTTCGATAAAGAAGATCGTATTCTGGAGCTTGACTTGATGATGCCAGAGGAGGACTTTCTTCCCTACAAGCAGAATAAGACGATGCAGCGGTTGATCATGGGGCGATACTTCTTCCCCTTTTTCTGTGATAAGGTCAGGGGATATAAGCGTAAGTTACCCGCCTTGTCTCCCGTCTTAGAGGAGGTGATTGCAGATATGGAGGCGTTCTTGATCGAGCATCTATGGCTGCCTGATGAGGATGGTCATCTGAGGCTGTCTGTCATCGAGGACTACACGTATGAGCAGACGATCCAGCAGTTTGGTCCACCCAGTCTCAAGGAGTTCACAGAGGTTGACGGTGTCAAGGTGTAGGACTTACGCTGGGCTATCGATGCAGAGACCACATTGTCCGCTCAGTACAAACTCATCGATCGGACTTGGAGCCTTGAGCGATGGGAGCGCTTGTAAATCTTTGATGCCAATGCTCCCATGGGGCGAATCCCGAATGGAGTGCTACGTCATAGTAGTACCCGCTCTCGCTGTATAGGGCCCTGCCGCAGCGCGGTAGGTATCAGCCTATATAGCTATCTTTGTAGGCATTGTAGTGTGTCCTGATCCTTCGTGGCGGGTCGCACATCTAATAGAGATATACATGAATTGGAAGCAATTTAACCGAGCAAATAACCTCCTGGGCTGGGCGATCTTCGCAGTCGCTACGCTCACCTATCTGCTCACGATCGGCTCCTCAGCGAGCCTGTGGGACTGTGCGGAGTTCATCGCTTGTGACTACAAGCTCGAGATCGGGCACCCTCCTGGCGCGCCCTTCTACATGCTGGTCTATAATGTGATCTCGCATCTGGGTGGTAGCCCTGAGCGTGCGGCACTAATGACCAATGCCACGAGTGCTGTGCTGAGTGGCCTCACGATCCTCTTCCTCTTCTGGACGATCACCCATATGGTGCGCCGTGTGCTGACGCCTCGCGCGCATCTCGGCAAGCAGGGCTTTGAGCCTGCTGGTGAGGTGATGACGATGGGGCAGGCTATAGCTATCCTCGGCTCAGGTCTGGTGGGTAGCTTGGTGTACACGTTCTCCGACTCCTTCTGGTTCAGCGCTGTCGAGGCGGAGGTGTATGCCTTCAGCTCGCTCTTTACAGCGGTGGTCTTCTGGCTGATCTTTAAGTGGGAGGAGCGCAGCGAGTACGAGCGCTCGGACCGCTGGCTGGTGCTGATCGCCTATCTGATGGGTCTCAGTATCGGGGTGCATCTGCTGAACCTGCTCTGTCTGCCCGCCATGGCGCTGGTCTACTACTACCGCCGTGCCACGACACCCACGCTCAAGGGTAGCGCTCTGGCGCTCCTCGGCTCCTTCGCTCTCGTCGGGCTGATGATGTACGGGGTCGTGCAGGGTGTGCCTAAGCTCGCAGGGAAGTGGGATATGTTCTTCGTCAATACCTGCGGCCTCAGCTACAACCAAGGGCTGTATATCTACCTCGCGGTACTCGTCGCCGTCCTCATCTGGGGTGTCTACGAAGCCGACCGTGCGGTGCAGGATCCCAAGCTCCTCGGCTCACATCGCTTCCGTATCTCTATCGCTCTGTCGCTGATCTTGATGGGGATCCCCCTCATCGGGAATGGTATCGTCGCCCTCGCACTGGCGGCAGGTATCATTGCCTTCTTCTACCTATATAAGGGGCTTCGCGCACGTGCCGTCCAGACGGTACAGATGTCGCTCGTGGCTATCGCTATGGGCTTCTCCTCCTACGGGGTGATCCTCGTGCGTGCGGTGGCTGACCCTCCGATGAATGAGAATGCACCTGCTGATGCCTTCTCGCTCCGCTACTATCTGGCGCGTGAGCAGTATGGCTCGGCTCCGCTCTTCTACGGCCCTACCTTCGCGTCGCCCTATAAGTATGGCGCCGACGGACGTCCTGAGTTCGACGAAGGTGAGCCTACCTACGGCCGTGTCGATAAGGCTCAGCCTTCTGACCCCGACCGCTATGTAGCACGTGCTCCCAAGGATGAGCCCGTCTATGAGGGCTCGAGTATGATGCTCTTCCCCCGTGTCTATGACCGTGGTCACGCACAGATGTACAATACGTGGATGGGGCGTGCTGCCGATGATATGTCGCAGCCTACCTTCGGGGACAACCTCACCTACTTCTTCAACTACCAGCTGACCTACATGTACTGGCGCTACTTCATGTGGAACTTCGCCGGACGCCAGAATGACCTTCAGGGTGACGGTGGCCTCCTGCGTGGTGGCGCTGCTACGGGTATTCCCTTCGTCGATAGCTTCTTCTACGGGGATAGCGATACGCACCCCGAGGATATGACCGCCAATAAGGGGCACAATGTCTACTACGCCCTCCCGCTGATCCTCGGGCTCATCGGCCTCTTCTTCCAGATCGGTCGCGGGCGTCGTGGTGTGGAGAGCTTCTGGGTGACCTTCATGCTCTTCTTCATGACGGGTATCGCCATCGTGCTTTACCTCAACCAGTATCCTGGTCAGCCTCGTGAGCGTGACTACGCTTATGTGGGATCGTTCTACGCCTTCGCTATCTGGGTGGGCTTCGGTGTGGCTGCTATCGCTACGACCGCCAGCCGCTACCTCTCCAAGCAGCCTGCGAAGAAGACCAGTGATGAGGACGCACCTGTCACCATCTCTACGGCTGCTGCAGGTGTCGCTTCGCTGGTGCTCCTGCTCATCCCCATACAGATGGCAGGGCAGAACTGGGATGACCACGACCGATCGGGTCGTACCGTCGCCAGCGACATGGGCCGCAACTACCTCGAGAGCTGTGAGCCGAATGCCATCCTCTTCTGCTACGGCGACAACGATACCTTCCCCCTCTGGTACGCACAGGAAGTCGAGGGCATCCGCACGGACGTCCGCACCGTCAACCTCTCCTATCTCTCGGGTGACTGGTACATCGACCAGATGAAGAAGCAGGCCTACGAAGGCAAGCCTCTGCCCATCGGTCTCCTGCCCAAGTCCTATTATTACTACAACAACTACGCTCTCGTGAGTCCCAATGGCGGTGAGCGTCTGAGCGTCGAGGAGGCTTATAAGGCACTCCAGGGTCATGGCCCTGGTTCGCCTGCTATGTTGCCCTCGCCCGACCTCTACGTCGCCGTCGACTCGGCTGCTGTCGCTCAGCGCATCGCGAAGAGCTTCCCCGCACTCGCGGGGCATATCACTCCCGACTTCTCCCTGAGCCTGCACGGCCGTCAGTTCCTCGATATCGGTGGCCTCAGCGTCCTCGACCTCATCGCGGGCAATAAGTGGGAGCGTCCTATCTACTGGGCGATCACCTCGCCCCGCAATGCCTTCAATGGAATGACCGCCAGCATGGTGCAGACGGGTATGGCTTCGCAGCTCCTCCCGCTCGCTCCACGTGTCGACAGCACGGGCCGTGCTATCGACTACGGCATCGGCAATCTGGATCGTATGTACGAGACGGTGATGACGAAGTTCCGCTGGTGCGGTGCTGATCGCCCGGGTACGTACTTCGATGAGAACGCCCGTGGCATCGTATCGACCCTGCGCAATCAGATCTTCACGCCTCTGGCGAATGGTTATCTCGAGCGTGGCGATAAGCAGAAGGCACAGGCCATACTGAAGAAGTGTCTCTCCGTCATCCTCGAGGAGAACGTCCCCTATGAGACGAGCGCACTCTACTTCGCTGATGCCCTCTATCGTGCCGATATGCGTGCTGAGGCTGACCACGTGCTGCAGGCTATCGCCCGCCGTGCGCTGAGTACGCTGACCTGGGCGGTACAGCTCCCCGCTGAGAAGCTCGAGGAGGTCTCGCGCCACGGTGAGCTGCAGGAGGCTTATACGGCTATCTCTTACGCTCTCGACTTCGCTAAGGACTACAACTCGCAGGCGCTCTCCCGCTATGAGCAGGAGATCGCAACGCTGCTCCGCCGTCTGGGCGTAGCTCAGTAGTCCGCTCTTCCGCCGATGATCGAGCGCATCCTCTGTCGGGTACCTATGTGGTACCGCATGCTCGTGCCTGGAGCGCGCTGGCGTATCCCCGCGCTCAAGGGCAAGAGTATCTACCTTACCTTCGATGATGGTCCGATACCCGAGGTCACACCTTGGGTATTGGATCAGCTCGATGAGTTAGGGATCAAGGCCACGTTCTTCTGCGTGGCGGACAATGTGCGACGCTACCCCGAGCTCTTCGAGGAGATACGTCGCCGTGGTCACATGGTAGGCAATCACACCTATCATCATATCCAGGGTATCTTCTACTCGACGAAGGAGTACATGCGCGATGTGTATGACGCGCATGAGCTCATCCACTCACGCTACTTCCGTCCGCCGCATGGGCACCTACGCTTCTCGCAGAATAGGGAGCTTAGTCATAGCTTCGAGATCGTGATGTGGGATGTCGTGACACGTGACTACAATGCCGAGCTCAGCCCGGAGACCATCGTCGGCTACGTGAAGCGCTATGCGCGCAACGGCTCGATCATCGTCTTCCACGACTCGCTCAAGGCGGAGAAGAATATGCGCGTAGCGATGCCCGAAGCCGTGCGCTGGCTCCAGAGTGAGGGCTATCACTTCCTGCGTATCGGCGATGCCCCTTGATATATAGCATGGGATGAAGATCGTAGAAGGTCTTGGTAAGGGTATAAAAAAAGCGGAGCTGACTTCCCAGCCAGCTCCAACCTATTAACCAAAACCTTAACTATGAAAAATCTTACATTTTCATTGCAAATATACAGATAAATATATTATCTCCAACTGCGGGAGAAGTCCCTTCTTAAGAAGGTCTACGCACCTCCCACCATCACTTAAGCAATTCATATAGTTCATGACCAAGATCGAGCCCGCCCAGAGCGCTCAGCCTTCGACCGCCACCGCCCGCCGCGTCTATATAGAGACCTATGGCTGCCAGATGAATGTCGCCGACAGCGAAGTCGTCGCATCCATCATGCAGATGGACGGCTTTCACCTGACCGAAGACCCTGAGTTGGCCGATGCTATCTTCCTCAATACCTGCTCTGTGCGCGACAATGCCGAGCAGAAAGTCCTCAACCGCATCGCTTACTATCACTCCATCCGCCGCAAGAAGCGCCGCCGTATCATCATCGGCGTCCTCGGCTGTATGGCGGAGCGTGCTAAGGGGGAGCTGATCGAGAAGCACCACGTCGACCTCGTCGTCGGCCCCGATAGCTACCTCGACCTGCCGAATCTCGTCGGTGCTGTCGAGCGCGGGGAAAAGGCGATCAACGTACAGCTCTCCACCACCGAGACCTACAAGGATGTCCTCCCGCTGAAGATCGGCGGGCTCAACCTCTCGGGCTTCGTCTCCATCATGCGTGGGTGCAATAACTTCTGCTCCTACTGCATCGTGCCCTACACCCGTGGCCGCGAGCGTAGCCGTGAGCTGGAGAGCATCATCCGTGAGGTGAAGGACCTCGAGGCCAAGGGCTATCGTGAGATCACGCTGCTTGGGCAGAATGTGAATTCTTACCGCTTTGTGGATGGGGACCGCACGTATGACTTCGGTGACCTCCTCGAGCAGGTCGCCCTCGCTGTGCCTAAGATCCGTATCCGCTTCACCTCGCCTCACCCCAAGGATATGGACGACAAGGCTATCGCTATGATGGCGAAGTACCCGAATATCTGCAAGCATATCCACCTGCCAGCGCAGTCGGGCAACGACCGCATCCTCAAGCTCATGAAGCGCAACTACACCCGTGAGTGGTACCTCGAGCGTGTCGCAGCTATCCGCCGTGCTATGCCCGACTGCGCCATCACGTCGGATATCTTCTGCGGCTTCCACGACGAGAGCGAGGAGGACTTCCAGGATACGCTGAGCCTCATGCGTGAGGTGGTCTATGACAATGCCTTCCTCTTTAAGTACTCCGAGCGCCCCGGGACGTATGCTGCCAAGTACCTCATCGACAACATCCCCGAGGAGGAGAAGATCCGCCGCCTCAACGAGATGATCGAGCTGCAGACCCAGCTCTCGCTCGAGAGCAACCTGCGTGACGTGGGGAAGACCTTCGAGGTCCTCATCGAGGGCTTCAGCAAGCGCTCCCGCGAACAGCTCTTCGGCCGTAACCAGCAGAATAAGGTCGTCGTCTTCGACAAGCAAGGCTACCGCGTCGGTCAGTACGTGGACGTACGCATCGAGTCCGCCACGGCAGCGACCCTCATCGGGAAGCCCGTGTGCCCTGCCGAAGGCTATACGCCCGAAGCCGAGTAAGCGCCTCCAGCTTCTCCACGAAGCAAAGAATCAAGCATCGCCCCCACAGATTCCGCTGAATCTGTGGGGGCGATGTCGCTTTACTTCCGTAGTGCAAGCGGCTTTGCTTGACTATTCGGATTTCTCCCAATGCGCGAAGGAACACTTCCCACGCACCTCGTGGAAAACTGCATACCACTACAGAGAAACCCTTGTCTACGTACGTGGTCGTTAAATCTACGTACGTCGATCATAGGATTTACGTGCATAGACTTTATGACCACGTACGTGGACGGAGGATTAGGCGTAGTCGTGGACAGCTTTTCTTCGGCTCTATGGCAAGAAGTCCTGTGCTTGTTTGTAGTCGAGTGACAGCAGGAATGGACAGCGTCGCCGTAGGGAGTGGACGCCTTTGCTAAATGCGAAAAAAGGCGTTCCTTTGGAGAGTAAACCGATTACTAACCCTTTAGCACGATGGTAAGCGATGAGTAGAATCCTCCTAATGGTCGCCTATACGACCCTCGCCTGGCTACTCTTCTTTGCAGATGCCCAGGATGTGGCGTCGATGAATCCACTGCAAAGTCTTCTCGTTCTGGTAGTCCTTGTCATAGGCATCCCTAAGGCCGCGCTCCTGACCCAGCGTTTCCTTCAGCGCCTTGGCAAAGAATGGACAGCGTATAGGAATGGCTAAATAGCCGCCCAAAAGAAACAGCTTCGCCCCACATTGTCCCGACACAATGTGGGGCGAAGTGCATAAGGCATTACAAGACGGCTGGCTACTGCCTGCTTTGCTCGAGAGGCATATAGTAGTACGGATAATATCGCTATGTTTGCGGTCGATATTTATTCGCCTGGGGCGCCTACCGCACCTGGGCGATGATACAAGGTCGTATGATGAGCGTCCTATGAATACAATGAAGCCGACAGATCCATCTCCAGAGCCCCTTGATGCCCTTGCGGTAGGGCGGAAGGTCCTGACATACTTGGCTGAGAGCCCAGAGCCCTCCCCGCGCGTATGGGAGTGCTATAGCCGTGAGCAGGTGAAGCTGGAGATGCAGGCACGCTTTTGTCGGCAAGAAATGTCCCGAGAGGAGGCGGATCGCTTGCGGTCCTACCCATACGCTGGGACTACCTTGTCCTATCCCTTCCCCAATCAAGGTATTACTGAGCTTTGCGGCCCTGCAGCTATTGCCTACGATCTGATGCTCACGGATCCTGTGGCTTATATATCCGCTATGCTCTCCCTCTACGAGACGGGGATATGTGCTGTCGGGGACCTCTATCTGCAGGCAAGCAAGGGACTGCGAGGGAGTTCCCGTGAAGGGATCTCGGGCATTGACTGGATGTTCTTAGGCGCGATGCGAGAGGGGCGGAATATGCTCTTCGGGGTGGATGGCAAGGCTGGGCCGTTAGCGCTATTTAGTCCGCCGAAGGATATGCTGTATTGGCTGAGGAGCATCTACCCGCACGAGCGCTTTGTCCAGAGGTTGAGCTTCGTGGGCTGGGGCTCTGAGAGGGCGCATCGCAAAGCCATCATCGAAGCGCTGAGGAAGCCGACCCGATCGTTTCTGCTCATTGACTCGAAGCTGATCAAGGCGGACTCCAAGGGCAACCGCATCGCCCGCCTTCATTGGATCGTCATCAAGCCCGGGACGACGGTATGGTCAGAAGATGGGGAGCGTGTATCGTTCACCTACTTTACTTGGGGAGCCGAGCGGGTAGGGCACTTCCGTATGAAGGACCTTATCAAGTATCTATACGTCACGATCGTGAGGGAGTAGCCTTCACCCAATGATATACACGCCACGAGGCTGGAGAGCATCAGCTCTCCAGCCTCGTGGCTATTCGTATGTCGGGGTGAGGTGGTATGCTACGACCTCGCTCTGCGATTGCGGGGGTGATAGCGCTCGACCTGCTCGCGGAGCTTGGTGCGGTCGATGTGGGTGTAGATCTCCGTCGTCGCTACATCCTCGTGGCCGAGGAGGAGCTGAATAGCTTGGAGGTTCGCACCGCCCTCGAGGAGCGCTGTGGCGAAGCTGTGACGGAAGGTGTGGGGGCTGATCTTCTTGTCTACGCCTGCCATCTCGGCGGCTTCGCGCACCATGACGAAGACCGTGATGCGGGAGATGGCTTGCCCACGACGGCTGAGGAAGACGTAGTCCTCTTGCCCACGCTTTGGGGTGGCACGGTCGGGATCACGGAGGTAGCGGGTGACCTCGGCGATGGCGGAGTCACTCAGCGGGACGAGACGCTGCTTGCTCCCCTTGCCTTGTACGCGCAGATAGCCCTCGTCGAGGAAGAGGTCGGGGAAGGTCAGGTGGCACAGCTCGCTCACACGCAGCCCGCAGCTGAAGAGCACCTCGATGATGGCACGATTGCGCTGGCCCTCGACACCGCCCTTGCTCCCTGCGGCCTCGATGATGCGGTCGACCTCGGCAGTCGTCAGCACGGTGGGGAGATAGCGCCCCTTGCGTGGCACCTCGAGGAGTGCCGTGGGGTCGCTATCTACATAGCCCTCGAGGAGGAGATAGCGCCCGAAGGAGCGGATACCCGAGATGATGCGTGAGATGGACGTCGGGCCGATGCCCAGATCATGGAGCGTGGCGATGAAGTGCTGCAGTCGTGGATAGTCGATGGCTTCGATGCTGAGCCCTTCGACGTCCATGTAGCTGAGGAGCTTATCGACGTCGCTGAGGTAAGCCTCACACGTATTCTCAGAGAGGCCGAGCTCGAAGCGTAGGTGCGAGAGGAACTGCGTGCGTATATCGTCAGGGAGCATTCAAAAAGTGAGAATTTTAATTTATCTTTGCAAAGGTAAGAAGACAATAGGAATACCCCCGAAATAACGAATGTGGATAGAGATCATTAACGGGCCGAACCTTGCTCGGATCGGCCAGCGTGAGCCCAGCATCTACGGCACGATGTCGATGGACACTTGCCTAGAGCAGCTGCACCAGCGCTATGATCACCAGCTTCGTCTGACCTATTTCCAGTCGAACCATGAGGGGGCGCTCCTTGACAGGCTCTATGAGCTGCACGATGCCGGTGCTGACGCCATCATCCTCAATGCCGGTGCCTATACCCATACCTCCTTGGCCTTGGCCGATGCCCTCCGGGCTATCACTCCCCCCACTATCGAAGTCCATATATCCAATATCTATAAGCGTGAGCCTATCCGCCAGCGCTCCCTCATCGCAGAGGCCTGCCGAGGGACGATCTCGGGCTTCGGTCTCGATGGATACCGCTTAGCCATCGAAGCCGTGTGTGGGGGCTTACCTCTACCGACCCACGAATAAATTACCCCAATTAAGCATTATGAAGAAAACTAAGATTGTAGCTACTATCTCGGATCTGCGCTGCGACGTAGAATTCATCCGTCCGCTCGTCGAAGCTGGCGTGAACGTCGTACGTATGAACACCGCCCACATGACGAAGGAGGGTATCACCCAGGTCATCAACAATACGCGTGCTGTATCGCCCAGCGTCGCTGTCCTCCTGGACACGAAGGGCCCCGAAGTCCGCACGACGGTCCTCGAAGGTGACGCAGAAGTCAAGCGCGAATTCCACGCTGGTGACAAGGTCATCTTCCAGGCTAACCCCGAGGCCAAGACCAACAACGAAGTCATCAACGTGAACTACGTGAACTTCGTCCACGACGTACCCGTAGGTGCTCGCATCCTCCTCGACGACGGTGCTCTTGCCTTCGACGTGGAGAAGAAGGAAGGCGACAAGCTCTTCACGACCTGTCAGAACAATGGTAAGCTCGGTAGCCGCAAGAGCGTCAACGTCCCCGGCGTACGCATCGACCTGCCCTCACTCACCGAGAAGGACCGTGGCAACATCCTGCACTCTATCCCCCAGAAGATCGAGTTCATCGCTCACTCTTTCGTCCGTAACAAGAAGGACATCGAGGAGATCCAGACGATCCTCGACG
This sequence comes from Porphyromonas sp. oral taxon 279 str. F0450, assembly GCF_000292995.1. Taxonomy (NCBI): domain Bacteria; kingdom Pseudomonadati; phylum Bacteroidota; class Bacteroidia; order Bacteroidales; family Porphyromonadaceae; genus Porphyromonas; species Porphyromonas sp. oral taxon 279. The sequence goes on from NZ_ALKJ01000016.1 coordinate 22,101, forward strand.
AGCACAACAGCGACATCAAGATCATCGCTAAGATCGAGAACCAGGAAGGTGTCGACAACATCGACGAGATCATCGACTCTTGCTATGGTATCATGATCGCTCGTGGTGACCTCGCTATCGAAGTCCCCGCTGAGAAGGTCCCCTCCATCCAGCGTATGATCATCAAGAAGTGTATCGCTGCCAAGAAGCCCGTCATCGTCGCTACGCAGATGCTCCACACGATGATCGACAACCCCCTGCCTACGCGTGCAGAGGTCAGCGACATCGCTAACGCTGTCTACTACCGCACCGACGCTGTCATGCTCTCTGGTGAGACGGCTAACGGTAAGTATCCCCTCGAGGCTGTCCAGACGATGGCAAGCATCATCCGTGAGGCTGAGAAGGCTCTCGAGCGCGAATACAACGACGAAGTGCCTTACTCTAAGGAAGTGAGCACCACGACGGCCTTCCTCTCTAAGCAGGCTGTACGTAGCGTCGAGCAGATCGATACGCAGGCTATCATCACCGATAGCTTCACCGGTCGTACGGCTCGCTACCTCTCTTCCTTCCGTGCCACGGTCCCCGTCTGCGCTGTCTGCTACGATCCTACTCTGGCTCGTCAGCTGGCTCTCAGCTACGGTGTGACGGCTCACTACGCTGAAGACGCTGCTTGCCCAGGCTCACGTCTGGCTGCAGGTATCAAGAGCTTCATCGAGTCAGGCCTCATCAGCGAAGACACACAGGCTGCTTATATGAGCGGTACGATCGGTCAGTCGGGTGCTGCTCACTCGCTCGAGATCGACACGGTCAAGGAGATCCTCGCTAAGAACGCTAAGTAATTCGGCGCTTCGCTGAATACCTCTTTACGGGGCCACTACCGATATCCTTCGGTAGTGGCCCCGTCGCTTTCTCCCCCTGTGAGTAGCCGTTTAGGTGCTATAGTCCCGTGCTGTGGATAGCCCGATGATCCGCTTTAGGGGAAGCCGTAGGTACTACGCTCCGATGTATTCAAGTATGTACTATATTTGCGTCGAGAAAAGTAGAGTTATGCCTTCCCTATGAGGAGCGGCCTCGCATGTCCAATACATATATATATTAAGTCCCCCCCATTTCATAGAGATGAAAGCACTAAGGAACTCCTCCTATTTGGCTTTGGTTGCCTTGATGGCTCTCGGCATTAGCTCCTGTAAGGAGAAGGATGATCCAGATCGTCCGTCACCAGATCGGAAGATCGCATCCGAGGGTACTTACCCCACCTTCATGCGCCTCCATGGGGTAGAGCCTAAGACCTTGCCAGCAGAGCGCTATCTGGGGCAGTGCTTCAACCTTGTAGAGCATACGGCTAATGATGCTGGGGGCTTCACGCGGTGGAGTGTCTTGGATGAGAAGCGCATCGCTTCTAATGATCCATGGTCTCCTTTTGGTCGGGCTATTACCCCTACGCTTCGTGTGCCACGGCATACCGAGCTTAGTGTCCAGCCTGAGGACCGCTCCTTTAAGCGGACTTATCAGTCCTCCGTGGATAAGCCATTCAGTGACTCAATGGTCGTAGCGGTAGGTACGGGCTATGAGAAGGTAACTTGCTCTTATGGCAATAGAAGATACTCTGTAGGGAGCCTGCAGCGATATGTCTATCGCTATACCACGGGATATAAATATCTCTACGAGCGATATGAAGTAGCAGATCCGATGGACTATGAGTTCTATCTAAGTAAGCGTTTCGTGAGAGATCTTAAAGTGCTCTCGGCGGCTGCGCTGGTGGAGAAATATGGGACGCATGTCGTGACTTCATATTCCACGGGTGCCTCTCAAGACTTGGCCGTGGCTGCTAACTCATCACTATTCACTGAGAGTGAAGTCATGGCTATTCATGGTGCGCTTTGGGTAGGAGGAATGCCCCTATTTCCTGAGCTCCAGAAGAAGGTGAGCAACAACTTTTCGCAGTTGGGGGTAACCTATCTACAGTCTGGAAGTAAGTACGAGCCAAACCTCAGCTCGGTCATAGATCCAGATCATACGGTGGGGCGGTATGATCAGCGTCTCTTCCAAGAGCAGATCAATGCCAATGCGCACACGACGTTCTTAGAGCTTGAAGAAGGGAATCCATCGATCCCCTCGCTTATCTCAGATATTCCGCTGAAGGTAAAGTACTTCTCTGGAATCTTAGACTTGGTGCGACCCAGCGAACTGGGGAGTACAATGTATGTCTTATCTAACCCCGAGACCTATGAGACGATCCCTTATCAGTCGACCTATCTGAATGTTATGTTGCCTCGCTATGAGAGTACGCAGGCCTATATCTACATCGGCCCGGACTCCTATCGTACTTTAGATGAGCCTGATCAAACACCAATTAGATGGAGGGCTACCCTCCAGGCATCGGGCTTGTGGACCTTCCAGAGTCTTAAATCCTCAAAGTATTTGTGCCGAGACTTCGTGCTGCGAACGGATAAGGAAGATACGGGGAATTTGCGCTTCTGGGGGCTTAACCCTATAGTTTCTACTGGTGCAAAGAGCTGGGTTTCTTTGGCAAATCTCCTCATACGTAAGAGCTGATTATTCATTCCTAAATAGTGCTTCACCCCCCTATTGCTATGCTTGCTATAGGGGGGTGAAGTGCATCTAATAACAGGGGGAGAGTGGGTGTTGGTATTGGTTTTGCGGCATAGCGAATACGGTGGCTCGGGAGGAAGCCGCGGCATTGTCGTATCTTTGATAAGATTATTACATTTGGATAAGTAGACTCCGTGCCGAAGCTAAGCCCAGTAAAAGCCCTCGGTACGTGAGCCCTAAGATGCATAGATGAAAGATATATTCATGTTGATCCGCCGCTTCATCGCTCCTTATTATAAGGGGTACTTGAGCCTTGCGGTGACCTTCAACATCCTGAGCGCCTTGCTCAATCTGGTGGCCTTCGCCCTCGTGATGCCCATCCTCAATATCCTCTTCCAGATCGAGGAACGGGTGACGACTTATATCCCCTTCAGCTCGCTTGACCTCACCACCCAAGCAGGTTGGTCGCAGATGAAGGAGGTGGTGACGAATAACTTCGGCTACTTCGTCTCCCAGCTCATCGAGACCGAGGGAGCCTCTTACACACTCATCATCCTCGGCATCTATCTGGTGCTGATGACGCTCCTGAAGGTCGGTGCTACCTACCTCGGGGGCTTCTTCCTCGTGCCTATCCGTACGGGGGTCGTCCGTGACCTGCGCAATCAGCTCAATGCAAAGATCCTTGCCCTGCCGCTGGGCTTCTTCAGCGAAGAGCGCAAGGGTGACGTACTGGCCCGTATCACGGGGGACGTCGGGGAGGTGGAGAACTCCGTGATGAGTTCGCTCGATCTCCTTCTGAAGAATCCTATCCTCATCTTCGTCTACCTCGGCTCGATGCTCGTCATCAGCTGGCAGCTCACCCTCTTCGTCTTCCTCGTCCTGCCCATCGCGGGCTTCGTCATGGGGCGTGTAGGGAAGTCGCTCAAGCGCACCAGCCTCGAGGCACAGAATCAGTGGGGGCAGCTCATCAGTCAGGTCGAGGAGACGCTCGGTGGGCTACGTATCGTCAAGGCCTTCACCGCAGAGGAGTTCGTTGATAAGCGCTTCCGTGACTCCAACGAGGAGTACCGCCAGACGGTCATCGGTGTGAACCGCCGTCAGCTCCTGGCGCACCCCGTGAGTGAGCTCCTCGGTACAGCGACCATCGCTATCGTGCTGTGGTATGGCGGCTCGCTCATCCTCAATCGAGATAGCAGCATCGATGCCTCGACCTTCATCTACTATCTCGTCATCTTCTACAGCCTCATCAACCCGCTGAAGGATCTCAGCAAGGGTGCCTATGCTATACGCCGTGGTATGGGCTCGATGGAGCGTGTCGACCGCATCCTCCAGGCCGAGAGTACGATCACGGATCCCGCTCAGCCTAAGCCTGTCGTCTTCAACGAGGCGATCCGTCTGGAGAAGGTCTCCTTCCGCTATGCTGAGGAGTGGGTGCTACGTGACGTAGATCTGACGATCCGCAAGGGGCAGACCGTCGCACTCGTCGGGCATTCGGGCTCGGGGAAGAGCACGCTCGTGGACCTCATCCCTCGCTTCTACGACGTCGTCGAGGGGTGCATCACCATCGATGGCACAGATATCCGTGAGGTCGCGGTCGCTGATCTGCGCCGCCTTATGGGGAACGTCAATCAGGAGCCTATCCTCTTCAATGCTTCGGTCTTTGAGAATATCGCCTTCGGTGTCGAGGGTGCTACCCTCGAGAAGGTGCGTCAGGCCGCCGAGGTTGCGCACGCCGATGAGTTCATCAATGAGATGCCTGCTGGCTACGATACCAATATCGGGGACCGTGGGGGTAAGCTCTCCGGTGGCCAGCGTCAGCGCCTCTCTATCGCCCGTGCCGTCTACAAGAATCCCCCGATCCTCATCCTCGACGAAGCCACTTCGGCTCTCGATACCAAGAGCGAGCGCCTTGTGCAGAGTGCCTTGGATCACCTTATGGAGGGCCGTACGACCATCGTCATCGCCCACCGCCTCTCGACGATCATCCATGCCGATGTCATCTGCGTCGTCGATGATGGGCGTATCGTCGAGCAGGGGACGCACGACGAGCTCCTCGCACTCGGCGGACACTACGCCAAGCTGCATGCTATCCAAGTCAAATCCTAAGCGGACACAGAGATGAAGCGTAATCCTATCAAGTACAACTATACCGATACCTTCCGTGCGGCTCTTGAGCTCGCTGCCGAGCACGCCAAGGAGCTACGCTGTGGCGAGATCACGAATGACCTCCTCCTGTGGGGCGTGCTCAGCGAAGGCACCAGCGCCGCTATCCGCTTCCTGATGGACCGTAATATCTCCGTGAAGGAGGTGCTACGCGAGGTGGACGAGCATATCCAGTCCGACGATAAGGAAGATCCCGCACACGTCTTCTACAGCATCGAAGCGCATAGCACACTGGCGCGTGCGGCGCAGATCTCCACGCTCCTCGGGGCGCAGGCCATCAGTGCGCTGCACCTCCTCTATAGCCTATACTTCTGTTCGCCCCCGACGCTCCTCACGCACTACCTCGTAGCTCACCGCATCAACGAGCATACCGACCCCCAGCTCCATCGTGTCGCTATGCTCCTCGAGGGCAGTAAGACTACCGCAGAGGAGAGCGCACCAAAGCCCATAGAACCCAAGCTAAGCCAGCCCGCTTCGGATAAACCTTCAGCGCAGGCTCAAGCGATCGTCTTGTCCCAAGACCGCGTCCGCCGCATCCCCATCCGCATTGATCTGGCGCAGATGAAGGGGCCTGGGCTCGGTGGCGATGGCGAACTGCCACCCAGCGACGAACTCCTGCAGGCACTTGCCGAGAGCATCAGCACGCAAGTCGACCGCATGCTCGGTAAGCTCCCCGAGGGCGAAGAAGCCCCGAAGGATGGGAGCTTCCCCTACGCTGACTTCGGTCGCCGTGTGACGAGCACTGCCCCCACGCCCCCTGAAGGTAAGGTGGAGCCGATGCCCTACGATGATGAAGCGCGCGACCTCATACAGATACTCTCCCGTGAGAGCTACCCCTCGGTGGTCTTGGTGCACGAGCTCCATGACAGCCCCGAGCCGATCATCAAGGCGCTCGTTCGCCATATGGACCGCCGTGCTGAGCTGGATGCTAAGGGTGGCAGTGCGAGTGTAGCCGATAAGCTGAGTGCCACGCCGCAGGGCTTCCGCTACCAGTCGGTGCTGGAGCTTGATCCGCTACGTCTGGCCTCTGCGAGCCAGATGATGGGTGGGGCAGAGCAGTACCTGCAGTCCCTCTTTGAGCGACTCAAGGCTGATCTCTCTGTACTCCTCTATATCGGTGATCTCAGCCTCCTGAAGCCCCTCGGTCGTACGGGTGGTGAAGTCTTGGAGGCCCTCTTTGTGGGGCTTGCGAAGCGTCGTATGCAGTGCATCGCCCACGCTACTCCCGCTACCTACAGCCAGTCGGTCGAGCGCAGTGAAGCCGCTTCGCTCAGCACGACAAAGTACATCATCAAGCCTCTTGAGGGCGAGGCACTCCGTAAGGCCTACGAGCGCCGCCGTGCCTTCCTCGCCGAATATCATGCGGTGAGCTATCAGACGCCCTACGAGGAACTGCTGGCACTTGCTCAGCGCTACTTCCCGCAGGAGCCTGCGTTCTACGCCCTCGGTGAGATCCTCGATGCCGCCGCCAGCGAGACCCGCCGTCGCCTGCATCGCCACTTCTATGGCACGACAAGCAGCACGCGAAGCAAGGGGACTGTCAGCCGTGATGACCTCTTGCAGGGCCTTGCCCGTCGCCTCAATATCCCCGTGGAGCAGATCGAGGATAAGACCGAGCTCCAGCGCCTACGTGAGCTCCCCGCGAAGCTCCGCAGCCGTATCGTCGGGCAGGATAATGCCGTGGCTGTCGTCAGCCGTGCCGTGCAGCGTGCCCGTCTCGGGCTGCGTGACGGACAGCATCCCATCGCTTCCTTCCTCTTCCTTGGCCCGACGGGCGTAGGGAAGACCTATCTGGCGAAGGCGCTGGCGAAGGAAGTCTTCGGCAGTGAAGAGGCGCTGGTGCGTATCGATATGAGTGAGTTCGCCGAGCGTCATAGCGTCTCCCGACTCATCGGCCCTCCTCCTGGCTACATCGGCTACGGCAATGGTGGCGAACTCACGGAGCCCGTGCGTACCCGCCCCCATCGCTTGGTCCTCCTCGACGAGATCGAGAAGGCCCACCCCGATATCTATAACCTCCTCCTGCAGGTCCTCGACGATGGCCGTCTGACGGACTCGGAGGGGCGTACGGCGGACTTCCGCAATACGATCATCATCATGACGAGCAATGTCGGTTCGCGCGAAGCGAAGGACTTTGCCCGCTCCGTCGGCTTCTCTGGCCTCAGCAATGGGCAGGAGCGTAGCGAAGGCATTGTCCGCAAGGCGCTGGAGCGCACCTTCAGCCCCGAGTTCTTGGGTCGTCTGGACGGTACGATCGCCTTCGAGAGCCTCTCAGATGAGTCCCTCCTGCAGATCGTCTCTCTGGAGCTGAAGCCTATCGTAGAGCGCCTCGCTGCCTCGGGCTATGGCCTGACGCTCACTGAGGAAGCTAAGCGCTTCGTCGGTATCGATGAGACGCATCGCGCACTCGGAGCCCGCCTCGTGCGCCGTCGTCTGCAGCAGCTCGTGGAGGATCCCTGCGTCGAGCACATCCTCGAGGAGAAGCTCCATGCGGGTGAGACCTTCGTCGTCAGCCTCGGGAAGGACGGCGAGCTCGTCTACGCGATCCAGCCCAGCCGTACTGCCGATAGCCCGACGCGAGCAAAGAAAGCTCCTGCTACCCTGAAGTCAAAGAAATCTTGACGATGCCCCAAACACTTGTCACTGAAGAGGAGCTCCAGCGTGCGCTGGCTGACCCAGAGCGCCGGCGAAGCGCCTTCACCACGGTCGTGCGCCTCTACTCGCAGCAGATCTACTGGCAGATACGCCGTATGGTCTACAACCACGACGACACCGATGACCTCGTGCAGAACGTCTTCATCAAGGCCTGGGAGGCTATCGAAGGCTTCCGTGGCGAGGCGAAGGTCTCCACGTGGCTCTACCGAATCGCCCTCTATGAGACCCTGAACTTCCTCAAGAAGCGTCGCCACGAAGAGGAGAACGTCATCGCCCCCTCGGAGGAGGGCGACTCGCTCTACCTGCTGGATCGCCTCACGGCCGACGAGTACTTCGATGCCGATGAGGCGGAGGTGCGCCTGCAGAAGGCCATATTGAGCCTACCTGCCAAGCAGCAGTTAGTCTTCCGCCTGCGCTACTACGACGAGATGCCCTACGACCAGATGGCCGCACTTACCGGCACGTCGGAGGGTGCGCTCAAAGCCTCCTACCACCACGCGATGAAGAAGGTAACAGAAGAACTTCAGCGCAGCGAATAAACCTTTTCCCCTACCAGTTGTCACACAGAGTGAAGCCCCGATAAGGGCTCGTATATTAGAGATGAATAAGCAAACTAACCTACCTACTCCCGCCGAGAGTCGTGGGCACTATAGTGTCCCCGAGGGCTACTTCGATAGCCTCGAGGAGCGTATCATGGCGAAGATCCCTGAGGAGACCCCCGAGGAAGTCGCCGAAGTCCCTCGCGTCAGCCTATGGATGCGCCTGCGTCCCATCGCTTATCTGGCGGCGATGTTCGTCGCGATGAACCTCATCTTCCGTGCCTTCGCACCGAAGACTGCCGAGGATAAGTCCGTCGCTACGGCCCAGACTGAGGTCAGTAGCGAAGACGAGTATGCCAACTACTACGCCGACTACGGTGAGCGTATGACGGCCGTAGCAGGCTATGACTCCTACTACAATTCGCTCCTCTCCGACCTCGGGACGATGACGAATACCTCCTTTACTGCCACCCGCTAACTCCTACGAAGACAATGAAGCGAATCCTTTATATCCTTTGTTCCATCCTCCTCCTGACGGGTGGGCTCTCCGCGCAAGCCAAGAAGAAGCCTGCCGATCCAGGTAAGGACATGCGCGAGAAGGTACGTGCTGAGAAGCGTGCCTTCCTGATGCGTGAGCTCTCCCTCACCGCTGGCGAAGTCGATGCACTGATGCCCGTGCTGAACGAACTTGACGATAAGCGCTTCGCCCTATGGCGCTCGACCGAGACCCTCGGCCGCCGCGTACGTCAGGGCGACAAGACGCTGACCGAAGCCGAGCTGAATACATTCCTCGAGCAGATGCTGGATTTCCACGTCCGCGAAGCTGAGCTGGAGCGCACCTATTACCTGCGCTGTCGCTCCACGCTTCCCGCTGACAAGCTCGTACGCCTGCCGATGGTCTGCAAGGACTTCGCCCGCCGCTTCTTCGAGCGCCACAAGCGATAGCGCTCGCCTCGCTCCCACCTTATTATCATAGAGAAGTTGGCACCCCTTCTGCGGGTGCCAACTTTTTTTTGTGCCCGTGTGCAAGCTGTGCACTTCCCTCATTGGGTGTGCGAACCTATATTGAGACTGTTGCGGCAGAGTCCTGCCCGCTATTTATTCAGCTAAGGTATCGCACGCCCAGCTCCCCGATATGCCTCTCCGAAGTGATAAGCAAGCCCTTCGCCTTATCGCGCGTATTCCTCTTATCCAGCTGAGGGAAAAGTGCCGTTCTCGTGAAGGAAAAAGCGCCTTCATGTAGTGGTTTTCCTCTGTCTATGCACGTAGTCCTAAAGACCAGGTACGCAAATCCAAATATCCACGCACGTAGATTTATCGTCCACGTACGTAGTCCAAACTTATCTGCCACTCGTCCACAACTTTTATCCCTACGCGGAGCAACAACCTAATATAGGTCGGTGATGCGACCAATATAGGTTTGCGCGCCGACCAATAGTGCTTCGCTCACGGACCACTATAGGTTCGACCGCAGACCAATAGTGGTCCACACCACCCACTACTATTGGTTGGTATCCGCTCCTTGCAAAGTAGCTGATGCAGAGGAAATCTACTTATTCTATTCTTTTTCTAAATTTGCGGTACACACACGCCCCTCATGGGGGGCGCACGCATGACTGACATCTTCCCAAATCAAGGGCCTTATGAAGAAGCACATCCCAGAGGCTACGCGCCTCCTTATTGTTGCCCTCCTCTTTGGTATTCGCCTGAGTGGAGCGGCTCAGCAGCCCACGACAGATAGTATCGCGACCCCCGACAACGAGCTCGAGGGCGTCAGCGTCATCGGCTATCGCAAGATCAATACGGGCAATATCCACAAGCAGATCTTTGAGCTCGAGGCGAAGGGCGTGCCGAAGGGTGCCTCCGCCGACCGTGCGCTACGCTATGTGCCTGGCCTTCTCATGGGGAGTGCGGGCTACAGTATCTTGGGTAGCGAGCAGGTCGCTCAGGTGCTGATAGATGGAGCGCCTGCCAGCCCCGAAGAGCTGGCAAGCCTCCCTGCGCAGTCGATCTGGCGCATCGAGGTCCTGCGGGGCGGCGTCGATGGCGACCGCATCAATATACGTAGGCTACGCAGTCTCACGCGGGAGTTCAAGGGACGCATTGACCTCGGGCTTAGTCAGCCCGCCCGCTACTCGGCGAGTGCCAACCTTACCCTACAGACCCCGACGACCGTGCTGACCTTCGTCCCCTCGGCGCTATGGAGTCGGCAGGAGATCTCCTCACAGCTCGACCGCAAGAGTGCAGGGGTGGCACACGGCTGGCATCATCAGACGACGACTAAGACCAAGCAGGCAAGCTCGCTTCTGCGCTTTGACTTCTTCCCCAGCAAGCACTGGGATAATACGCTCGTCGCGATGTATTCGCGCAATGGACATGATGGCTTCAGCGAGTCCACCCAAGATGCCCTTCCCTCCCAGCGACTGGATGAGACGGGCTATATGCAGATCTTGCAGGGGCATCTGGCGAGCCGCTATAAGTGGGGCGAGAGCTTCCTGCGACTGCGTGGGCATCTGGCGAGTGAGTGGGACCGCCAAGAGCTGAGCCTCCAGAGGGCCACGCACGAGGCGGAGAATACCTATCGGAGCCTCACGGGCGACCTGACCTATCAGACGAAGCTCGAGGGCCGTGCGGGTCGGCATAAGCTGAATACCAGCTACGCCCTGACGCACCGTGAGACCCGCTCAAGCTATAGTCCCCAGCGCTATAAGAGCCTGATCCATGCCCTCAAGCTGGGCGATGAGGTCAGCTGGGGCGAGCAGTGGGGTGGGGACTTCCTGCTGGATATGCAGTACGATGAGCAGCGCCTCTCCACACTGACGCGCCGTGCTTGGTACGTCCTTCCCTACGCCAGCCTCTATTATAGTGGAGAGCGTGATGCCGTTGAGCTCAGCTATGACCTCAGCGTCTCCCGCCCCACGGGGGAGATCGTAGACCCCACACGCTACTATACCTCCGACACCGAATACACCGAGGGGAATGCGAGCATCGCCAATGAGCGCACCCATACGCTCGCACTCCGCTACCAGCGTCAGGTCAAGCAGACCTTCCTCTCGACGGCCTTCACCTACACTCGGACGCTGGACGCTATCGGGCGTATCCATGCGCTTGCTGATCCTCAGCTGGAGACTTGGGCGAACGTAGGGCGGAGCACCGCCTACGCCCTCTCACTGGGTGTGAATAGCTCCTTCTTCGAGCGTAAGATGAATCTGAACCTCGGAACGGCTCTCGGCTATGTCACGAAGGAGATAGCGCCCGAGCATCGCCTCACCGCCCTGAGCGCTGGCGGGAGTGGGCTCTTCTATCGGGGTACGCTCAACCTCAGCTACACGACGAGCCGAGACTGGACGTACACCATCTATGCGCAGTGGTCGGGTAGGGAGCTGACCTTCTCCTACCAGCGTGACCACCTGCCCTACGTATACTTCGAGGTGAATAAGAGCTTCCTCGACGACCGCCTCTCCCTCACACTCTCCCTCCTCAATCCCTGGGGGACGATGCGCACCGATACCCGCTACTTCTTCCGTGATGTCACGCAGACCCGCTGGGTGACGAATAATCATAGTAGCGGCGTGCGTCTGGGGCTGACTTATAGCTTCGGGAAGCGCTTCCGTACCCGACAGGGCAACGAGCCCATCGAGCAGATCGACCGCAAGGGGAAGTAAATCCGCAAACTCCCTCACAAAGCGGTCCCGTGAGCTGTCGGAGGTGGTGCGAGTGACGAGGTATATACCTTGAGTAAAAAGCCCCACGTTATTAAGGTGAATGCACCCAACACCTGAGGCTCGGAAGGGCGAAAAGTAGGTCGGGGACTGCACATATACTGCGCGCTTGTGCAGTGTTGGCGTTTGTAACTATTTGGTTATCTTTGCATTTGTCGCATGGTATATGCTTTGCATCCGTGCACACCGACGGGAGGCGCGCTCCCGCCAGGTATTATCATTAATGTAGTATCAAAAGCTGGTATGACAAGAAAAAGAATGCGACTGTTATGCGCATCTCTGTGTCTGGCTGCCACGACACTCCCTGCCTGGGCGGCAACGCCCCCCTCAGGGAAGGCCCAGACACCAAAGAAGGAGACACGCACGACAGCCGGTCAGCAGGCAAGCACCACTGGTGAACACCTGCTCCTGGCCGACCGACTCGAGATCAAGAATCGTCTCTCCAAGGAGAAGCAGCGTCGCGAGGCTGATCTGAAAGCTAAGAAGCAAAACGAAGATCTCGAGGCACCGGCCTCTGAGCTCTACGGCGAAGAGTCCTGGGGAAGTCACGTAAACCCCTTCGCAGGTATGTCGGTCAATATCCCCGACCGCCAAGACATCGACCTGCAGGAGTTCGTGATGCCCATCGCCACCCACCAAGTCACCTCGAACTACGGCTATCGCCATAGCTTCGGGCGTATGCACTACGGGACGGACCTCAAGCTGAGCCACGGGGATACGATACGTGCAGCCTTCTCTGGGAAGGTGCGTATCAAGTCCTACGAAGGTGGAGGCTACGGCAACTACGTCGTCATCCGCCACCCCAATGGTCTGGAGACGGTCTACGGACACATGAGCCGCTCCATCGTCCGCGAAGGGACGGTCGTCCGCGCTGGTGACCCCATCGGTCTCGGCGGTAGCACGGGCCGCTCTACTGGGCCCCACCTCCACTTCGAAGCACGCTTCATGGGTATCCCCATCGACCCATCGGATCTCTTCGACTTCCAGGCAGGTGTCCCACGCTACGACATCTTCGCCTTCGTCAAGGGTGCCTATCGCACGCCCCGCTCTTTTGCAGTAGCTAAGGCAGCTGCCAAGCCTAAGAAGAGTGGCGAGTCGAACGAAGAGCAGTTCAAGACGCACCGCATCAAGAAGGGCGAGACCGTCCGCGCTATCGCAGCTGAGTATGGCGTCTCGGTAAGCAAGCTTTGCCGCACCAACGGCATCTCCGCCCGCGCCAAGCTCTCCACCGGGCGTACCCTCCGCATCCCGAGCTAAAGCCTACCGCACCGTCGTAAGCTATGCTCGCCGACACACTACAAGGCCTCACCGCTTAGAGCCCCCGGCTCTGGGCAGTGAGGCCTTGCCTTTTTCCGTATCTTTGCTCATAGGAATGGGGCTCCGTGCCCCAGCTCCCTCTGCCTCGATCTCCTCAGGATCACATCCCTCTTACGACAATATTTATAGTCTCCGAATGATTACTCTCTTTAGGAAGCACAGCTCCCCCGTGCTTTATGTCGTGGAGAGCACGGCGCCCTTGGCTGCCGAAGCCCTCGATCGCCTCACCTGGCTCTTTGGTGGGGCTACTTTGCTTGATACCCCCGCCCTCAAGGGCTTCTTCGTCGGGACGCGCCGTGAGCTCGTCACGCCCTGGAGCACCAATGCGGTGGAGATCGTGCGCAACATGAACATCCCCACGGTCACGCGTATCGAGGAGTTCAGCGAGGTCTCGGGGCCCGATGCGTCCTTCGACCCCATGCTGCAGGCCCTCTATGAGGGGATCGATGCTACGGTCTTCGACACGCACATCACGGCAGCGCCTATTGAGCATATCACGGACGTGCGGGCCTACAATGACGCCCACGGTCTGGCTCTCAGCGATGAGGAGATCTCCTACCTCGAGGGGCTCAGTGAGCGTCTCGGGCGTCCGCTCACCGACAGCGAGCTCTTCGGCTTCTCGCAGGTCAATAGCGAGCACTGCCGTCACAAGATCTTCGGTGGTACCTTCGTCCTTGACGGGGAGGAAGAAGAGCGTAGCCTCTTCTCGATGATCAAGGACACGAGCGCCGCGAACCCCAATCACTTAGTCTCGGCTTATAAGGACAATGTGGCCTTCATCGATGGCCCCAGCGACCTCGAGCAGTTCGCCCCTGCTACGGGGGATAAGCCCGACTTCTTCGTCCGTAAGTCCATCGACAGCGTGCTGAGCCTCAAGGCTGAGACGCACAACTTCCCCACGACCGTCGAGCCCTTCAACGGCGCTGCTACCGGTACCGGTGGTGAGATCCGTGACCGTATGGCTGGTGGTCGTGCCAGCGTGCCTTTGGCTGGGACGGCCGTCTACATGACGAGCTACCCCCGCACGGCAGCCGATCGCCCTTGGGAGCAGCACAGCGCTGCCCGCCCTTGGCTCTACCAGACGCCCCGTCAGATCCTGACGAAGGCATCCAATGGAGCGAGCGACTTCGGGAATAAGTTCGGTCAGCCGCTCATCTGTGGCTCGGTGCTGACCTTTGAGCACGAAGGCAAGACTGGCGAACCTACCTACGGCTTCGACAAGGTCATCATGCTCGCTGGTGGTGTCGGCTACGCCCGCCGCAGCGATGCACAGAAGGGTACTCCCGAGCCTGGTGAAGAGGTCGTCCTGCTCGGTGGTGACAACTACCGCATCGGTATGGGTGGTGGTGCCGTCAGCTCTGTGAATACGGGGCAGTATGCCGGTGCTATCGAGCTCAACGCTGTACAGCGCTCCAATCCCGAGATGCAGAAGCGTGTCGAGAACGTCATACGCACGCTCTCGGAGAGTGAAGACAATCCTATCATCTCCATCCACGACCATGGGGCAGGGGGGCACCTGAACTGCCTCTCCGAGCTCGTCGAGACGACGGGTGGACACTTCGACCTCAGCACCTTCCCCATCGGTGATGAGACCCTTTCGTCGAAGGAAATCATCGGCAACGAGAGCCAGGAGCGTATGGGCCTTCTGGTCAAGGGCGACGCCGTAGAGCGCATCGCTCGTATCGCCGAGCGTGAGCGCGCTCCGATGTACGTCGTCGGTCGCACCACGGACGATATGCACCTGACCTTCGAAGAGGCCGGTGGTGATAAGCCCATTGACCTGGCGCTGTCGGATATGTTCGGCTCGGCGCCCAAGACCTATATGGTCGACAAGCATATTGACAAGACTTATCCCGCCCTGAGCTATGACGCTGCTCGCGTCGAGCACTACCTCGATGAGGTGCTGCAGCAGGAGGGGGTCGCTTGTAAGGACTGGCTGACGAACAAGGTCGACCGCTCCGTCACGGGCCGTGTGGCTCGCCAGCAGTGTCAGGGTGAGATCCAGCTGCCCTTGAGCGACTGCGGTGCTATGGCTGTGGACTTCCGCGGCCGTGCTGGTATCGCTACCTCTATCGGTCACGCTCCCGTAGCGGCGCTGGTAGATCCTGTCGCTGGTAGCCAGCTTGCCATCGCTGAGGCGCTGACGAACATCGTCTTCGCGCCCCTTACCTACGGCCTCGAGGGTGTTTCCCTCAGCGCCAACTGGATGTGGCCCTGCCGCAATGAGGGCGAAGATGCTCGTCTCTACGACGCGGTAGAGGCTGCTTCGGACCTCGCGATCTCGCTCGGCATCAATATCCCCACGGGTAAGGACTCGCTCTCCATGACGCAGAAGTACCCCAATGGCGAGAAGGTCCTGAGCCCAGGCACCGTCATTATCAGCGCTATCGGTGAGGTCTCTGATGTGAAGAAGATCCTCTCACCTGTGCTCGTCGCGAACCCCGCATACCCTGTCTATCATATCGACTTCAGCTTCTCTCCGCTGGCGCTCGGTGGCTCAGCCTTCGCGCAGGCCCTCGGTCAGCTCGGTGACGAGACGCCCCGCATCGAGGAGCCTGAGTACTTCCGCGAAGCCTTCACCGCTGTGCAGGAGCTCATCCAGCGCGGTGTGCTGACTGCTGGTCACGATATCTCGGGCGGTGGTCTCATCACGGCACTCTTAGAGATGTGCTTCCCCTCTACGAAGGGTGGGTTGTCGGTCGACCTCACGGCCTTCCCCGAGGACGATATCGTCAAGCTCCTCTTTGCCGAGAACCCAGGTGTGCTCGTGCAGACCTCGGCGCCCGAAGTCCTCGAAGAAGTACTGCGTGATGCCAGCATCGGCTTCGCTCGCATCGCTACTCCTACGACTGACGGGCGCACGCTCTCGGTAAGCTACGGCAAGAAGTCCACGCTCACGCTCGATATCGATGCCAAGCGCGACCTCTGGTACCGCTCCTCTTATCTGATGGACAAGTATCAGAGCGGCGAAGAGCTGGCTAAGGCTCGCTACGAAGGCTATAAGAATCAGCCCCTCCGCCTCACGGCTCCTAAGGGCTTCACGGGTAAGCTCGCTGACCTCGGTCTCGATCCCAACCGCACGGCGAAGGCGCCTGTCCGTGCCGCCATCCTCCGCGACAAGGGGACGAATGGTGAGCGTGAGATGGCCTACGCCCTTTATCTCGCTGGCTTCGATGTCAAGGACGTGCATCTGACCGACCTTATCTCGGGTCGTGAGACGCTCGATGATGTACAGCTCATCGTCTTCTGCGGTGGCTTCTCGAACTCTGACGTCCTCGGCTCGGCTAAGGGCTGGGCAGCAGGTATCCTCTTCAACGAGCAGGCGAAGGCTACGCTTGATCGCTTCTACGCTCGCCCCGACACGCTGAGCCTCGGTATCTGTAATGGCTGTCAGCTGATGGCCGAGCTAGAGCTCCTCTATCCTGAGCACGAGCTGAAGCATAAGATGGCGCACAACGATTCGCACAAGTTCGAGAGCTCGTTCGTCAGCCTCACGATCCCCGAGAACCACTCGGTGATGCTTCGTGATCTGGCTGGTGCGTCACTCGGTGTGTGGGTAGCTCACGGCGAAGGGAAGTTCGACCTCCCCTACGACAGCGACCGCTACCACGTCATCGCACGCTACGCCTATGATGCGTACCCCGCGAACCCCAACGGCTCGCCCGACGCTATCGCAGGGCTTTGCAGTGCTGATGGCCGTCATCTGGCCCTCATGCCTCACCCCGAGCGTGCGATCTTCCCCTGGCAGTGCGCTTACTACCCCGAGGCTGACCGCCGTGAGCACGAGGTGACTCCATGGATGAAGGCCTTCCGCAATGCCTACGACTGGTGCTGTGAGCACAGCCGTTAGGCTACGGTAGCTACCAAACGATCGAGCCCCGATCTCCCATGTGGGAGGTCGGGGCTCGGTCGTTTAGCGGGACTCGCTCGGCCTTAGAGCGTGTAGTCGAGGCCGATGGAGAAGATCTGATTCTTGCGGGTGTAGACCTCGCTACCAGGGAGTGCGATGCCAAGGGCGGGCTGAGCCGCGTAGGTGCTGACGGCCTTCTTGTGATCGCCGTAGCTGGAGATCATATAGGCGAGGTTCAGCTGGGCTTCCTTCGTGAGGTGCAGGCCGACGCCGAGACCGTAGGACGTGGAGCTCATGTCGAAGTGGATGTTGCTCTGATAAGCATCGCTCACCCCCTTGCGCGTGATCTGCACACCGCCGCTGACGTCGAGCCAGTCGAGGGCGTTCCATTCGACACCGAAGAGGTATTCGTTCGTGTTGCCCTTGAGGGTCTTCTGCTTGTCGCCAGCCATATTCGCAGACTTCTCGAAGAAGTGATTGTAGCTGACTGCTGCCGTCAGCGTGGGGAGGATGCGGTACGAAGCCCCTACACCGAGTACGGCGGGTAGATCGTTGGCGACCTTGGCACCATCGGCGAACTGCTCCATGCCGGAGTCATTGGCCTCAGTCGTGTTCTTCACGCGGATAGCGGTGCGGAACTCATAGCGTGCCCCTACGTTCAGCCCTTCGTAGTTGAAGTTCAGCCCGACGATAGGCGCCAGACCGATACCCGTCTGCTTGACCTCGATGCGCTTGTCGAGGGTCTTCTGTGCCAGCTGACCAGGGACGGCGAGGACGGGCTGTACCTTCTGCTTGAGGGCGTCGGGCAGGTTGTTGACGATAGGCTCGGCTGCCTTAGCCCCCGCAGCAATAGCGCCGAAGTAGGTAGGGGCGTGGTGCATGGCGCCGTCAGCACCGCTGACCTGGATGTTGCGGATGTAGCCCGTGTAGGTATTGTAGGCATAGCTCAGGCGCGCACCGAGGTAGGCACTCAGGTGCTGGTTGATCTTGTAGCTCGCACCAGCCTGCAGGCCGAAGACGTACTGGAGCCCCTCGAGCTTGCTATCTACGGAGTACGTGTTGGCAGCCTTGAGCGGGTCGATGAACTTGGCAAAGCCTGCCTGAGCTTGTGGGGAGAGAGCCCCTGCGGGGAGGGTAGCGATCATGGCGGTAGCCTTCTGAGCGATGGCCTGCGTGATCGTGGGGACGAGTGCTACGTTCGCCTCGAACTGAGGGAGCCCGCTCGTGAAGCTGGCCTTACCACCACCGCCGAAGACGCCTGCGACAGCTGAGAATGCCCAGTCACCCTTCTTATACGAAGCCATGAGCGTGGGGACGATGGGCGCGGTGGCCTTCCCCTCGAAGCGCTTGGTCGCTACTGGCTCCTGACTGGAGTAGGGACCCGTGTAGTTGGCTGAGTAGGCGAAGGGTGCGAAGGAGGCTGTGATGTCACGGCGCTGGAGGACCGTTTGGCTATTGACCGAGAAGCGCCAGCCGTCATTAGCGAAGACGAGGCCAGCGGGATTGTAGTAGGTCGCGTCGATAGCGAGCGAGGCATTGCGCGCGAGGCTACGCAGGTAGAGGGCGTGGAGGCTGGTATTGTTCAGCAGACCCCCAGCGTGTGCTGCGGGGGCGGCGGTGAGGGCGATGAGGCCCAGGAGTAGCGTTTTCTTCATTGCTATATAGGATGATTTGTCGCCCCGAAGTGGGGTGCTTGTCTCACGGGAGGCAGGACAAAGATAGAGAAATATGCACACTTCGCTCAGATGTGTGCGTGTCTCTCGGCGTGTTCATCGTATCAAGGCAAAGAAAAGGGCTCCCGTAGTGCGCACTACGGGAGCCCTCTAAGGGGTAGGTCAGTGACCTAAATGCAAGAGGCTTGGCCTAGTACTCGTCAGAGACACTCAGCTTAGCACGGCCCTTGGCACGGCGAGCAGCCAGTACGCGACGACCGTTAGCCGTAGCCATACGTGCACGGAAACCGTGCTTGTTCTTTCTCTTGCGGTTCGATGGTTGGAACGTTCTTTTCATCTCGTTTGTCTAATATATTAGTTGCTTATACTTTGCTATGTTCTGCAATTTGAGCCACAAAGATAGGGAATTTTATCCAACCATAATTCGCGGGGGGCGTCTGACCCACAATATCAGGGGGTGGTAGTGACCTATATTGGTCATCGAGTCAACCTATATCGGGGACTGTTGCCGAGAGTCCTGTTCTCTATTTGTCCTGCTAAGGCATCGCACGCCCAGCTCCCCGATACGCCTCTCCGAAGTGAGCAAGCACGCCCTTCGCCTTATCGTGAGTATTCCTATTATTCAGCGGAGGGAAAAGTATCCTTCTCGTGAAGGAAAAAGCGCCTTCACGTAGTGGTTTTCTTCTATCTATGTACGTAGTCCTAAAGACCAGGCACGTCAATCCAAATATCCACGTACGTAGATATTAGGACCACGTACGTAGCCCGAACTTATCTACCACTCGTCCGTAACTTTTATCCCTACGCGGAGCAACAACCTAATAGAGGTCACTTCAAAAAGCTATATAGGTCGTCGTTGCGACCAATATAGGTCACGACGCGGACCAATATAGCTTCGCCCGCCGACCAATATAGGTTGACTCAGGTAGGGCTATAGGTGCGTCGTACTCCTTGCTATGGCACTTGCTCTAAGAGGCGCTCGATGAGTACGGGGAAGGCGTAGCTACTGCGCTCCGTGCTCGGTATACGCTGGTAGGGAAGCTCCGCACTGAGCCCCTCGGCTTCGATGAGGAAGAGGCGAGCATAGATAGTGCGGTGAGAGAGCTTGTGCGAGCACTGTGCTATGGGCGTGGGGTGGAAGGTTGGGCGCCTGAGTGCGGCGATGAGGTCACCGAAGGCGGGGAGCTTCGTCAGCTCTTCGACGGTGCCCCCCGTCTCTCCCGTCTCGATGAGGGGGAATTCATACAGCCCCTGCCAGATGTCGCCAGCACCACGACGGCGAATGAGTAGGCCTTCGCCCCCTGATGTGTGGGGAAGGCGGATGAGGAAGTAGTCCATGTGGCGGGGGAGGACCTTCGTCTTGCCCTGCTTGATAGGTAGCTGCTCCTCGATGCCGGCGCGATGGGCGAGACAGTGCATAGCGATGGGGCACTCGTCGCAGTGCGGACGACGGGGCGTACAGCAGAGGGCGCCCAGCTCGATGACGGCTTGGTTGTGGCGGCTGGGATGCGCCTTGTCGAGGAGGGCCTCCGCCAGATCCCAGTAGGTGCGTGCGCCACGTGTCGTATCGATGGGCTCAGTAGAGCCGAAGAGGCGGCTCAGCACGCGGTAGACATTGCCGTCCACAGTGGGGTAAGGGAGGTTGTAGGCGAAGGAGAGTATCGCACCGCGCGTATAAGGGCCGACGCCTGGCAAGCGGCTCAGCCCCTCGGGGCTGTGGGGGATCTCTCCGCCGAAGTCCGAGACGATGATCTGTGCGGCACGCAGGAGATTGCGCCCACGGGAGTAGTAGCCGAGGCCCTGCCAGAGGAGGAGTACCTCGTCTTCGCTCGCGGCGGCTAAGTCCTGTACGGTAGGGAAGCGCTCGGTGAAGCGATGATAATAAGTCATCCCTTGGTCCACGCGCGTCTGCTGGAGGATGATCTCGGAGAGCATGACGTGGTAGGCCGATACATCTTCGCGCCAGGGGAGGGCACGGGCATGCTCGTCGTACCAGCTACCGAGGCGGCGCTGCACATCACAAAGGTCGATGCCTTCGGTGGATGGGGTGGGATGGGTCTTCTTCATCGGGCGCAAAGATACGCCATTACGCACGTAGCCCCTGCATCACACGGGATGCAGGGGCTACGCTTATATAAATACGATTAGTGAAGTGCGGGGAATTACTTCGTCTCAGCACGGAGGACTTCGACGGCCTTATCGATCTGTGTGTCGACGCCCTGCAGGACCTTCGTGGGGTCAAGAGGCACGACGACGTCGGGCTCCATCTGGGTGTTCTCCAGATAGCGACCATCGAAGAGGCGGAAGCCTACGGCGGGGATACCGAAGTAGACGCTGGGGTCGAGGAGCGTCACCCAGTTCACGCTGGTCATCGTACCAGCTACGGGCATACCGACGACCTTACCGACCTTGAGGTGCTGATAGACCCAAGGCGTACCGTGGGCGTTGCTGTAGTCAGCTTCGCAGGTGACGAGGACGGAGGGGCGATTCCAGCGACGAGAGGACATCTCCGAGTACTGGCGGTCACGGACGACCTGGTCAGCGTAGTGCTTACCCGTGAAGAAGGCTTCGATATCCTCGTGGAGACGACCACCGCCGTTGTAGCGGATGTCGATGACGATACCCTTCTTCTGGTAGTACTTGCCCATAACGTCGGAGTAGACCGTGCGGAAGCTGGGGTCACCCATCGAGGGGATGTGGACGTAGCCGAGTGTACCCTTCGATACACGCTCTACCTCTTCGGCACGCTGCTTGACCCAGCGCTTGTAGAGGAGGTCATTGAGGGCAGAGGAGGAGATGGGGCGGATGACTTCGTCGACCTGCTCACCTGAGGCGGTGCGGAAGGAGACGAGGAGGCGCTTGCCTACCTTATCATTCAGCAGAGGGAAGTAGTCCTTACCTGCCTCGAGCTTCTCGCCGTCGATAGCGGTGATGAGGCTGCCCTTCTGCAGCTTCGTGCGGGAGTTGTCGAAGGGACCACCTGCCACGACTTCGTCGACGTGCAGGGCTCCAGAGCCTGCTACAGGTGAGACGAAGACGCCGAGCTCAGCCGTGGGGAAGGCCGATGATGAGCTGCGAGCACCCGAGCCCGTGTGGGATACGTTCAGCTCGCCGAGCAGCTCGCTCAGCATCTCGGCGAAGTCCTGGTTGTTGTCGATGTAGGGGAGGAAGGTGCGGTAGTGGTCGGTGAGCTTCTTCCAGTTCACGCCGTGCATATCCTTGCGGTAGAAGCGTGCTTCTTCTTCGCGGACGACTTCTTCGTACATGACCTCACGCTCGCGGATGCGGTCGATGTGGCGGTAGCCAGCCATCGTGATGGGCTTCGTGGCATCCGTCTTGGGATCGAGTGTCATGGGCGAAGCGCCGAGGATGAAGAGCTTCGTGCCCTTCTTGTCCGAAGCGAAGAAGGGAGAGGAGAGGTTCATCTTCTTCTGCAGCTGCGTCGTGTGCTTGCGCATATCGTAGACCCAGAGGTCTTCGCCTGCTTCGGTAGCGGAGAAGTAGAAGAGCTTCTTGTTGTCGGACGAGAGGATGTAGTCACCGAGGCGCGAAGAGGCGGGGGTGATGCGTACGGTGCGCAGGTCGAGGTTGTCCCATTCGATGACACCGTTGGTGCTCTTAGCGGGCTGAGCCTTCTTCGTCTTCGTGGTGTCGGCCTTGGCTTGCTTCTCGGCTTCCTCGAGGAGAGCGAGGTCTTCGTCGTTCATGCGGAACTTCTCATAAGCCGCACGATTGAGGAAGACCGCCATAATATCATTCATAGAGCCCCACGAAGCGTGGTTGCGCATACCATACTTATCGGTAGCGTAGAGGAGGATGTTCCCGTCGGTGGACCAGCGAGGATTGCTGCTGAAGTAACCGCTGTTCGTGAGGTTCTGGATGGGTTGACCGCCCTGAGCGCTGACGATACCTACGTCGGTGTAGGGGCCACGGCCGCGGGAGACGTAGGAGAAGGCGATCCACTTCCCATTGGGTGACCATACGAAGTCGGGATCAAGCGTCTGCTTGCCGTCGGTGATCTGACGAGTCTGGCGGGTCTTGAGGTTATAGACCATGAGCTTCTCACGCTGGTAGAGGAAGGCTACCTCATTGCCATCGGGGGAGAAGGAGGGGTACATCTTCTCGCCCTTGAGCGAGGGGATGAGCTTCTCGTCACTGATAGCCATGGCGTTGGGGAAGTTCTGATCTTCGCCACGCTCGACCTTAGCGATGTAGAGATCCCATGAGCCGTCCTTGGTGCTGGCGTAGACGACGGACTTGTTGTCCGCGCCAAAGGTGACACCACGCTCGGCCTGTGAGCCCTTCGTGATCTGACGGGTCGTGGTGTAGTCGGTAGCCGTGACGAAGACGTCACCACGCGAGAGGAAGGCGATCTGCTTGCCATCGGGAGAGACAGCCGATGAGCCGAGGCTACGGCTCATCGCGAGGTGCAGCTCTTCGTCGGGAGCCTGGTCCTTGGAGATGCGGATGGGTACACGCTGCTCGCTGCGACCAGGGACGAGGGTGTAGATCTCACCGGCATAGCCGAAGCAGAGCAGGCCGTCGGCAGAGCTGGAGAGGAAGCGCACGGGGTCACCCTTGAGCTGGGTGAGTGCCTTGGCTTCGGTAGCGGGGCCAGCGAGGTTGCCTTCGTAGACATTCATCGAGCCACCATTGCGCTCGCTGAGGAAGTAGAAGGACTTACCCGTGGGGGAGTAGACGGGATCGCGGTCTTCGCCATCGTGGCGGGCGACGAAGCGGTAGGTCTTCTTGTCGAAGTCGTACTCAAGGAGGTCGCGTGAGGCGGAGGAGGTATGGTGCTTACGCCACTCGTTCTCGAAGCTCTTGATCTCCTGATAGAGGATGCGTCGGCCATCACGGCTGACATTCACAGCTTCGGCGGGAGTAGCGAGGATCTGCTCGGGGCGACCGCCGGTGACGGGCACGCGGTAGAGCTCGGTGAGCAGGGAGTTGGGGAAGAGGGCGGAGCTGGCAGGATCCTGGATGTGTGCCTTGAAGATGAGATAGCGTCCGTCGGGGGTGAAGGCCTGGGGGATCTCACGCCCCGAGTGGGTCGTCAGTTGACGAGCCTTACCGCCACCTGCTGGCATGATGTAGATGTTGACCCCAGAGGAGTTGCGGTCGGAGGTGTAGGCGATCTGCTTGCCATCGGGTGACCAGACGGGGTAGCACTCGTAGGCTTCGGTCGAGGTCAGGCGACGGGCTTCACCACCCACGGTGGGCACGGTGTAGATATCGCCTTGGTACGCGAAGGCGATCGTCTTGCCATCGGGGGAGATAGCAGGATAGCGCAGCCAGAGCGGGCGTTCCTGTGCAGAGGCGGAGAGTGCCGCCGCACCGAGGAGAAGCCCACAGAGAAGGGGTTTCTTTATATCCATTACTTATAGTGATGATTGTGTATGTGGTTCGATACCATGTATATGCTCAAAGATACGATAAATAGAGGGAAGGCGTAAAGGAGGCGAATGTGTCTATGGTGCACATCCCAAGTGGTGAGCAAGGAACACTCTGCAGAAGCGCGTGGAGAGTGGGCTCGTGAAGGGGGGAAAGTAACCAGTACTGGTCAGCGATCGGACCAGTACTGGTCACACCGCGGAGCAGTACTGGTCACTAATGCCTACCAGTACTGGTCGATGCAGTGACCAGTACTACTTCATTTTCCCTCCTCGGTGGACAGGGGCAGTGAGCGTGGCGATTTGCTTGTGTGATAGTGGCCTAAGCAGTGGTGCCAAGGCATCGTGATTTCGGCTGCGGAAGTAGGGGAGAGGTTATGGCTTTTCAGGCTGTTTGGAGGGCGCTGTTTGTCCCGCATTTGCACTGGAAAAGCGGCTTAGGTGAATGTGCGGTGCACGAATTAGGGGAAAATGTGTACTTTTGCCCGTATTTATAACGCTCGTGTGGAGGCCTTTCCTCCACCTCTAATAAGAGCTCTATTACTATAGGTGTCCGGGCTGTGGCGCTCCTTGCGATCGCAGCTCCCCGACCCAGTCCGCCCATCGCGCACTCCATGGTGAGAGCGCCCGTGAGGTGCCCGTTTCGCACTATGGGCGGATGCTTGACCGATATAAGATGAACTTACTTGAGCAGAAATTAGCATCCTTTACCGAGCCCCAGAAGGCTCAGGCTGCAGGGATTTATCCCTACTTCCGAAAGATAGAAAGCGACCAGGATACCGAGGTCGTCATCGATGGCCGTAAGGTCCTCATGTTCGGGTCGAACTCGTACCTCGGACTGACGAACCATCCCGAGATCAAGGCTGCTGCTATCGCCGCTACGGAGAAGTATGGTACGGGATGTGCAGGGAGCCGCTTCCTCAACGGTACCCTCGATACGCACCTCGAGCTGGAAAAGCAGCTGGCTGCCTTCGTCGGCAAGGAAGATGCCATCATCTTCTCCACGGGCTTCCAGGTCAACCTCGGGGTCATCTCCTGCCTCCTTGGCCGTGAAGACTATATCATCTGGGATGCACTCGATCACGCTTCGATCATCGAGGGTATCCGCCTCTCTCCCGCTAAGAGCCTCCGCTACAAGCACAATGATATGGAAGCTCTCGAGCGTCGACTCAAGCAGTGCGACCCCGATCGCATCAAGCTCATCGTCGTCGACGGTGTCTTCAGCATGGAGGGTGACCTGTGCAATCTCCCCGAGATCGTGCGTCTGGCGAAGAAGTACAACGCCTCGGTGATGGTCGACGAAGCTCACGGCTTCGGCGTACTCGGTGACCACGGTCGCGGTACGTGTAACCACTTCGGTCTGACTGATCAGGTCGACCTCCTCATGGGTACCTTCAGTAAGAGCTTCGCCTCTCTCGGTGGCTTCATCGCTGGTAGCAAGGTACTCATCAACTATCTCCGCCACCACGCTCGCTCCTATATCTTCAGCGCCAGCTGTACGCCTGCCTCGACGGCTGCTGCCTCCAAGGCTCTGGAGATCATGCTTCGTGAGCCCGAGCGTGTAGCATCGCTCCGCGAGAAGACGGCTTACTGCCTGGATCGCTTCCGTAAGCTGGGCTTCGAGATCGGTAATACCTCGACGCCTATCATCCCCCTCTTTATCCGTGATAATGAGAAGACCTTCCGCGTGACAGCTCTGCTCTTCGAGGAAGGTGTCTTCGTCAATCCCGTCGTGGCTCCAGCTGTCGCTCCTGGCGATACGCTGATCCGCTTCTCGCTCATGGCTACCCATACCTATGAGCAGCTTGACCGCGCTATCGAGGCGCTCGTCAAGGTCTTCAAGGCCCTGGACATTCCACTCCATCCTCAGGCTTAGAAACAAGCGTCGCTCAGAAGAAAAAGATTATTACGGGTATCCTATCGAAATAAATTCGGGGGGATACCCGTTGATCTTAGTAGATAGCTCATCTATCGACGATGTATGACTACTTCAAGCGCCCACCTAACCTCCCTCTTAGCTTTTATTGCTCTTGTCCTGCTTAGCCCCAGCTGTCGAGCTGCCCACGATGGGCAGAATGGTGAAGAGGGTGATCAGGCTCGCGAGGGAGTCGTCAGCTATACCGAAGACTACTCTAAGGTCCCGCTCCCCCCGCATACTTACCGCCTGACGCTCCCACATGCCAGCCCCCTCGAGGACTTCCGAGTGGAGATCGTACCGGCTCTTCCCAATACCGACCCGACGCACACCAGCCTCGATGGGCGCTTCGTACCCAGTACCCAGGTGGATGTCTTCTCCTCCTACCGCTATCAGCATGGCGAGGGGATTATCTCAGCCTTCGACAAGCCTATCAAGGGTCTGGATCCTAAGCCCTTCCTCTATGGTGAGCCCCTCCTTCTGCCCTTCCGTGGTAATAAGGAGCTGGCTATCACGATCAATGATAGTGTGCGTGTCGTCTACCGTATCTGGCGCGCTATGGGCAAGGCGACGAAGGTCAGCCCAGACTCCGCGGCCAGTAAGCTTCCCCGCAAGCGAGGCTATACGGCCTACGTCATCACCGCTCCCGAGCGTCATAAGGGCAATAGCCCAGACTACTATATTGAGCTGATCCCGTGCATACGGAAGAAGGTCGACTGCAATATCCATGTACTGAGCGGAAAGTTCGAGCTCGATATGGAAGCTGAAGGGCTGAACCTTCCCTACATCTTCAAGAGTGATGGCAAGACCATGTCCACTCGCATGGGCTGCCCTGATGCTCGACTGGAAGAAAAACTCATCCGGCACATGGGCCTCGTGGTCCTGCGTAATGCTGGCGAATCGGTCACGGTGTATATACCCGATCGCTTCACGTTGCTCACTCGCTGCTACCGTCCAGAGGGCAAGCGCGAGCTGTTGACCAGCGACAGACAGCCACAGCGCAATCTGAGTGCGCAGATGGATGGTGATCAGAGATAATATCGTATCTTTGTAAAGGCGTTGTGCCTGACACGCGAAGATCTGTGTGCTGTGTGTCGGGCTTAAAAGGGAATCGAGTGAGAATCTCGAACAGTCCCGCTGCTGTATGTGCATCATACTGCTCCCTGCCGAGGGCTATGTCGAAGCCCTGACCACTGGAGGTTCTGTGTCTCTGGGAAGGGTGGCTGGGAGACAAGGTGCGCGAGTCAGAAGACCTGCAACGCTCATTCAAAATGCTTCGAGGAAAGCTACAAGTGTGGGTCTCTATGCTTGGAATTTATTCCCCAAAGAGGATGTCCGCTCTTTTGAATAAAGTGGGCAGTGGTACTTTTGCCGTAATGATTTAGTGGATATGCCTCAGGTGGCGTCCAGGACGGTGGGGAAACTCGCGGGTCAGGACTCCTGCCTGAGGCTTATTCGTTGTGATGCCTCCGGATGCTATATCTTTGTACTATAGCAGATGTCTAATAAGTAATCATCGACGTGGTAGATTCGACTTTGCCCAAGGAATTTTCGGTAGCTCTAAAGGGAGCCCTCTCCTTGTTTATTGTAGGGACGCATATCAGCTCACTGTGCCAGCCTGATGAGGCGCTCCTGTGGCTACGTGTGTGCAATTTCCTCACACCGCTTGCCCTGGTCTTCTTCTTTTTCCTCTCGGGCTATGGGCTGATGACCCAGCTGCGTCTGCGTACCCTTCGTACACCTACTCCTACACCGTCTGCTCTTTGGACGGGTTGGCTCCCTCGGAGGCTCTGGGGGCTCATTAAGCCATTCCTCTTCTTCTATGCTGTGGCACTCTTCTTCCTCTTTGCCGGAGAGGGATTTAATCATATTCCTCAAGCGCTGGAGCGACTTAAGTTTAACCTCTTGATTTGGAAGTTTGGCATTCCTGGCCCTGAGACGGCTGCGTGGTATCTCTTGGAATTGATACTGCTCTATGTGTTCTTCTACTTCTCCTTCCGATATGTCCGACGTTGGGGTAGGGCTGTACTCGTGCTCATCTTGCTTACGCTCCTCCTTATGTTAGCCGCATGGCAGGCCAGCTTCGGATACTACTGGCTCCGCTATCCTCTTTGCTTCTCGGTGGGTGTGGCCTATGCTATCTACGAGAGGAGTATATATAAGCAGATAAAGTCGTATCGCATCCTCTGCCTTCCTGCAGTACTACTCTTGATGGGGGTATATACATGGAGTGTGCTGACCTTCCCGAATCAGTCTATAGTGCTGATCTTCATCAGCCATCTTGCTTACTTCGCCCTGCCTGTGATGCTCACGGCTCTTAGCAAAGCTTGGGGGATGACGGACTTGTTTATGCGACGTGCGCACGGCCCCCTTGGGAGTGCTCTGATGTGGCTCGGTGGTATATCGCTTGAGACCTACCTTCTGCATATGTCCTTCGTGAACTTCTTTAGGAGCCCAGTCATCTATATTCAGTCGCCACTACTTTACCTTGTAGTGGTTTATACTGCCACTATATTCGGCGCCTATCTCATTGCTCGCTATCTCCGCGTCTTGGTGCGTGCTTGAGGTAGTCTCATTTTTACTTTCTCCCCCTCTTCTCTTCTCGCTGATACAGCGATATGGTTAGCTATATATAGGTAGGTAGCCGCGCTGTGGTGCGTCAGTTTTGTGGTGTATGTACCTACTATGAGGTATATGCAGTGGTAGGATTATGCCTTTTTTTCGCTAATGTTAGTACGGCATATACCTAATTAAGCTATCTTTGTAGCGTGCATTGCATGAGGAGGTGTGTCCCGACACAGCTATGGGGCGCCCTAATGTCTTGCACAATAGCAATATATCTCCACAAGAAGGCAATAACATAGAATCAATTAAATAGCAACTTTATGTCGTGGTTAATTAAATCTTCGATCGGGCGTAAGCTGGTCATGAGCATCTCAGGCCTTGCGCTTATCCTGTTCCTGACCTTCCACATGTCGATGAACCTTGTGGCGCTCTTCTCTGAAGAAGCCTACAACGCCGTGTGTGAGTTCCTCGGAGCTAACTGGTATGCTCTGGTCGCTTCGATGGGGCTGGCAGTCCTCTTCATCGTCCACATCGTCTATGCCTTCATCCTGACGCTTCAGAATCGCAAGGCTCGCGGTAACGACCGCTATGATGTCGTCGACAAGCCTAAGGGGGTCGAGTGGGCGTCGCAGAACATGATGGCTCTCGGTGTCATCATCGTCCTCGGGATCTTCCTGCACCTCTTCAACTTCTGGGCAAAGATGCAGCTCGCAGAGATCATCGGTCAGCATGACCTCGGTATCGATGGCGTCACTGGTCCTACGGATGGTGCTGGCCTGATCCGCTACACCTTCTCTAATCCCATCTTCGTAGTCCTCTACCTCATCTGGCTGGGCTCACTGTGGTTCCACCTGTCACACGGCTTCTGGAGCTCACTGCACACCATCGGCTTCAACAACCGCGTCTGGTTCGAGCGTCTGCGTTGCATCTCCAACATCTATACGACGATCATCGTCCTCGGCTTCGCTGTCGTCGTGATCTATTATTTCATCCAAGCCCTCTGCGGGGGCTCCTTGTGGTATTGCTAACCACAGTTCATCCCACAAGTAAGCTATCCATACCTCTAAGATTATGTCTAAGATAGATTCGAAGATCCCCGCCGGCCCATTGGCCGAGAAGTGGACCTCCTATAAGGACCATCAGAAGCTCGTCAACCCTGCAAACAAGCGCCGCCTCGACATCATCGTCGTCGGTACGGGCTTGGCTGGTGCCTCCGCTGCTGCCTCGCTCGCTGAGATGGGCTTCAACGTCTTGAACTTCTGTATCCAGGACTCTCCCCGTCGTGCACACTCGATCGCTGCTCAGGGGGGTATCAATGCTGCTAAGAACTACCAGAACGATGGTGACTCCGTCTACCGCCTCTTCTACGATACGATCAAGGGTGGTGACTACCGTGCTCGCGAAGCAAACGTCTATCGTCTGGCCGAAGTGGCTAATAGCATCATCGACCAGTGCGTCGCTCAGGGTGTGCCTTTCGCTCGCGAATACGGCGGCCTTCTCGACAACCGCTCCTTCGGGGGGGCACAGGTCTCTCGTACATTCTACGCTCGTGGTCAGACGGGGCAGCAGCTCCTCCTCGGTGCTTACTCTGCACTGAGCCGCCAGGTCGGTAAGGGCACGGTGAAGATGTACACCCGCCACGAGATGCTCGACGTCGTCATCATCGATGGCCGTGCTCGTGGTATCATCGCCCGTAACCTCGTCACGGGTAAGATCGAGCGCTTCGCCGCTCACGCTGTCGTCATCGGTACCGGTGGCTATGGTAACGCCTTCTTCCTCTCCACGAACGCTATGGCCTCTAACGGCTCAGCTGCATGGCAGTGCTACAAGAAGGGTGCTTACTTCGCTAACCCCTGTATGGCACAGATCCACCCCACGTGTATCCCCGTCCACGGCGAATTCCAGTCTAAGCTTACGCTGATGTCTGAGTCGCTCCGTAATGACGGCCGTATCTGGGTCCCCAAGAATATCGAAGACGCTAAGAAGCTCCAGGCAGGTACGCTTCGTCCTACCGATATCAAGGAGGAGGATCGTGACTACTACCTCGAGCGTCGCTATCCCGCCTTCGGTAACCTCGTGCCTCGTGACGTCGCCAGCCGTGCTGCTAAGGAACGCTGCGACGCTGGCTACGGTGTCAACAACACGGGTCTGGCTGTCTTCCTCGACTTCTCCAGCGCTATCAAGCGTCTTGGTAAGGATGTCGTAGAAGCTCGCTATGGTAACCTCTTCCAGATGTACGAAAAGATCACCAACGACAATCCCTATGAGACGCCGATGATGATCTATCCCGCTATCCACTACACGATGGGTGGTATCTGGGTGGACTACGAGCTCATGACCTCTGTCCCTGGCCTCTTCGCTATCGGTGAAGCTAACTTCTCCGACCACGGTGCTAACCGCCTCGGTGCTTCGGCTCTGATGCAGGGGCTCGCTGACGGCTACTTCGTACTGCCCTACACGATCCAGAACTATCTGGCTGACCAGATTCAGGTGCCCCGCTTCAGCACGGACCGTCCTGAGTTCGACGAAGCTGAAAAGGGTATCCAGGATCGTATCGCTCGCCTGATGAGCATCAAGGGTAAGCAGTCCGTCGACAGCCTCCACAAGAAGCTCGGTCACATCATGTGGGACTTCGTAGGTATGGGTCGCGAGCGCGAAGGCCTCGAGAAGGCTATCGTCGAGCTCAAGGCTCTGAAGAAGGAATTCTGGAGCGACGTCCGTATCCCTGGTAAGGCTGATGACCTCAACGTGGAGCTCGAGAAGGCTCTTCGTCTGGCTGACTTCATCGAGATCGGCGAACTTATGGCTCGTGACGCTCACGACCGTGAAGAGAGCTGCGGTGGTCACTTCCGCCTCGAGCACCAGACGCCCGAAGGTGAAGCCCTGCGCCACGATGATCAGTTCGCTTACGTCTCCTGCTGGGAGTACCAGGGCGAAGATCAGGATCCCGTCCTTCTGAAGGAACCTCTGGACTACGAGTTCGTCGTACGTCAGCAGCGTAACTATAAGAACTAACCCCAAGCCAACATCCACAATGGACAAGAATATAAATATCAAGGTTAAGGTCTGGCGTCAGCGTGGCCCCGAGGTAAAGGGTGCGTTCGAAACCTACGACCTGCAGAATATCTCTCAGGGTAGCTCCTTCCTGGAGATGCTCGATATCCTCAACGAGCAGCTCGTACGCGAAGGCAAGGAGCCCGTTGTCTTCGACCACGACTGCCGCGAAGGTATCTGCGGTATGTGCTCGCTCTACATCAATGGGCATCCCCACGGGCCCGATGATAGCATCACGACCTGTCAGCTGCACATGCGTCGCTTCAACGATGGTGATACGATCACCATCGAGCCTTGGCGCTCGGCTGGCTTCCCCATCATCCGTGACCTCATGGTAGACCGCTCGGCCTACGACAAGATCATCCAGGCTGGTGGCTTCGTGTCGGTCAATACAGGTGGTGTACCCGATGCTAACGCTATCCCCATCCCTAAGGCTAACGCCGACATGGCTATGGACGCTGCTGCTTGTATCGGTTGCGGTGCCTGCGCAGCAGCTTGTAAGAACGGCTCGGCTATGCTCTTCGTCTCTGCTAAGGTCAGCCAGCTGGCTCTCCTCCCACAGGGTCGTGTCGAAGCTGCCCGCCGTGCTAAGGCTATGGTCGCTAAGATGGATGAGCTGGGCTTCGGTAACTGTACGAACACTCGTGCTTGCGAAGTCGAATGCCCCAAGAATATCTCGATCTCCAATATCGCTCGTCTGAACCGCGAGTTCCTCGCTGCTAAGTTCAAGGACTAAGCTCCGAGACGAATCCCTCTCTTCGGCCTCCTGTGGCGGCTTCTCCCCTTCGCGGGAGAAGTCCTTCGGAGCCGACTACCATCGCTCTCTTCAGGATTCACCTCCTGGATTGAATAGGTTAGATTGGTGTAGTATCGCCCGCCCTCCTGAGCCCACGGCTCCTGAGGACGGGCGATCGCATTATAGCCTCCCTGCACTTCGTCTGCGGGGAGGCTTCTTTGTTTTCCCGAAAGGCGCTGACCATACCCATAGGAGACAGTTGCGGTAGAGTCCTGCCCTCCATTTAGAGTGCTAAGGCATCGTGCGCCCAGCTCCCCGATACACCTCTCCGAAGCGACACGCAAGCCCTTCGCCTTATTGCGCGTATTCCTCTTATCCTGCGAAGGGAAAAGTGTCCTTCTCGTGAAGGAAAAAGCGCCTTCATATAGTGGTTTTCCTCTGTCTACGCACGTAGTCTTAAAGACTAGGCACGTAAATCCAAATGTCCACGTACGTAGATATTAGAGCCACGTACGTAGCCCAAACTTATTTGCCACTCGTCCACAACTTTTATCCCTACGCGGAGCAACAGTCTCCATAGAGGAGGGTAGTGCGAAGCTATATTGGTCGGCAGGTGAATCTCCGTCCCTGTACACGGCTACATAGATAGTCCGAGGCCCTGCTGTGCATCGCACGGCAGGGTCTCGGACTGTATGGGTAGGGCATATCTCAGCCTGCCCGACGGGGAGAGAGCAGCGGGGCCTTACTTCATAATAAGGCCCTCGGAAGAGCGGAGGAAGGCGATGACCTGCTGGACTTCGGGACCGTCAGGTACCTGCTCTTCGATCTGCAGGATGGCGTCGTAGAGGCTGATCTTACCATTGAAGACCAGGCGATAAGCCATAGCGAGATGGCGCTGTGTGCGCTCGTCGATACCTGCCTTGGAGAGCATGCCCGCATGGATCCCAGCGTAGACGGCGGGGTTGTCCTTGACGGTGATGAAGGGCGGTACGTCTTCGCCGAAGCGGCAGCCCGTGAGGATGAACGCCAGATCACCGATGCGACAGCGGGGCTTGGCCGTGACGCCGCTACTGAAGATCGAGCGGCTACCGATAGTGCAGTCGCAGGCGATCTTGACGGCATAGCCGAAGACATTCTGATCACCTACCTGACAGTTGTGCGAGATGTGGGTGCCCTCCATAAGGATGTTCCCACTGCCGATGACGGTGGAGACGTCGCTGCGGGAGGCACGGCTGATGACTACGTTCTCACGGATCACGTTGTTGTCGCCGATGATGAGTGTGGACTTCTCGCCCTTGTAGGAGAAGTCCTGGGGCGAGGCACCGAGCACGGCATTCTGATAGATGGTGTTGCCACTACCGATGCGTGTGCCATTCATCAGGCTGACGTGCGGGTAGATGGTGCAGTCGTCACCGATGACGACGTCGTCCTCGATGTAGGCGAAGGGATAGATCGTCACACGGGCGCCGATCTGGGCGCCAGGTGCGATGAAGGCTTGTGGACTGATCATAGCGATAGGGGATTACTGGGCGCCTCCGCCGAGGGCATTATAGAGGTTGACGACGGCCTGCATCTTGCTGAAGCGGTCTTGAATCTGCGAGAGCTGGGCCTGCAGGAGTGCCTGCTGGGCGGTGATGACCTCGAGATAAGAGGAGGTCTTCCCCGTCTTGAAGAGGGTCTCGACGATCTCGACATTCTTCTCGAGGCTCTCGATCTGTAGGGTCTCGGCCTTGATCTTCGCCTCGGAGGCCTCATAGAGGGCGAGGGCATTGCTTACCTCAGCACCGGCATTGTAGAGGCTTTGCTGGAACGCCAGACGTGCCTTCTCTTCCTCCGCCTCAGCTACGCGAAGGCCTGCGACGAGCTTACCATTGGCGAAGATGGGCTGTGCCAGTGAGGCAAGAGCCGAGGCGATGAACTTCATCGGGTTCGATACGGCCTGCCCAAGGGCGCCCGTCCAGCCTGCGCTCCCCGAGATGTTGAGCGAGGGGTAGAAGGCGGCACGTGCACTATTCGTCTGATAGTAGCAGCTGGCCAGAGCCATCTCCGCTACGCGCACATCGGGGCGTGCCGAGAGTAGCTGAGCGGGTACACCGACGGCGAAGGTGCTGGGGAGCTGCTGCGCCTCGAGCGTGGAGCGGCTATAGGTGCGAGGCGACTCGCCGAGGAGGAGGGCCAGCGCATTCTCCGTCGTGGTGATCTGGCGCTCGATCTCGGGGATGGAGGCCTCTACCTGATGGAGGTTGGCACGGGCGGACTGCACGGAGGACTCCATAGCCCGGCCGAAGTCCTTCTGCGCCTGCATCACCTCGAGGGTGTGGGCGGCGAGCTCGGCAGCCGAGCGGGTGAGCTGGAGCTGGCGGTCGAGCATCAGCAGCGTGTAGTAGCTATTCGCCACGCTCGCGATGACACGGCCACGGACGAGCTGCTGGTAGGCCTGAGCACGGAGGAGCTGGGCCTGCGTCGAGCGGGAGGCATTCAGCAGCGAGCCGAAGAGATCCACCTGCCAGCTGGCCTGCACGGGCAGCGTGTAGCTGTAGCTGGCGGGTGCGCCCTCGGTCTTACCTGCCGAGATCGAGGGGGCGAGCGTCAGCGAGGGGAAGAAGGAGAGGCGGGCGGCCTTGAGCTGGGCCTCTGCCTGCTGGGTGGAGAGGTTCGCCGAGAGTAGGTCGACATTCTGCTGGAGGGCCTTCTCGATGAGTGCCTGCAGGGGCGCATCGGTGAAGAGCGCACGCCAGGGCGTCTGCCCGAAGGACGTCGTGTCTTGGCTCAGCGTGTCGATCTTGTCGCCACGGTAGACGCAGGTGTCTACCGTGGGACGCTGATACTTCTTGTAGACGCCACAGCCTGTGAGTGTGAGGCTGAGGGCGAGGAGGGGAAGGCTATGCTTGAGCGTCATCTTGTGATTCGGTCTTGGAGGTGTTGGAGAACTGAAGGATCTCACCCGAGGGCTTCGAGGTGATGATGTCGTCGAAGCGTAGGGGCTTGAAGCGCTCCTGCAGGCTCTGGAAGACGACGAAGAGGGCGGGGACGATGAAGATCTGCAGGATCATCCCGATGAGCATCCCGCCGACGGTGCTGGCACCGAGCGTGGAGTTCCCATTAGCCCCGACACCACTGGCGAACATCAGCGGGAGGAGCCCCACGATCATCGCAAGCGAGGTCATCAAGATGGGGCGCAGACGAGCCACCGCCCCGAGGATCGCACTCCACGTGATCGTCATACCTGTGCGGCGGCGGTCCAGAGCGAATTCGACGATGAGGATGGCGTTCTTTGCCAAGAGACCGATGAGCATAATCAGAGCGATCTGCATATAGATATTGTTCGTATGCCCGAAGATATTCGAGAAGATGAAGGCACCCGAGAGCCCGAAGGGGATGGAGAGGATGACCGAGAAGGGCAGAAGGTAGCTCTCGTACTGCGCACTCAGGATGAGGTAGACGAAGAGCAGACAGAGGCCGAAGATGAGCGCTGTCGTATCTGATGAGCCCTGCTCCTCACGCGTCAGACCCGCGTAGTCGTAGCTGTAGCCTGCCGAGAGCGTCGAGCTGGCGACCTCGGAGACGGCCTTCAGTACGTCCCCCGTGGCATAGCCTGGGGCGGGGGAGGCCATCACGTCGATAGAGGTGTAGAGGTTGAAGCGGTTCACACTCGCAGGGCCGTAGACCTTCTCCGTGGTGATGAAGGAGGTGATAGGTGCCATCTCACCCGTGCCGGTACGCACATAGATATTGCTCAGGGCGTTGATGTCGAGGCGCTGCTCGGGGGCGGACTGCAGGAGCACGCGGTAGAGCTTACCGTAGCTATTGAAGTTCGCCACGTACATCCCCCCGAAGTAGCCCTGCAGGGTGGAGAGGACGGTCTGCGGTGTCGTCCCGGCACGCATCGTAGCGGCTACGTCGACGTCGATGACGTACTGGGGGAAGCTGGGGTTGTACTGCGTCATCGCATAGGCGACCTCGGGACGTGCATTGAGTGCGGCGAGGAACTTCTGCGTCTCGGCGAAGAACTTATCCAGCTCGCCCCCCGTCTTGTCGAGCATCGTCAGCGATACGCCCGAGGCCATACCATAGCCCGGGACCATCGGTGGGGTCATCGCCAGTACGGAGGCATCCTTGATGGTAGCGCCATAGGCGAAGAGCTTGCCTGCGATCTCACTCGTCGTCGTCTTACGCTCACCGAAGGGCTTCATACGGATGAACATCGAGCCGTAGTTCGAGCCCGAGCCACCTATGAGGCTGAAGCCCGAGATGCTCATCGCCTGCTCGACACCGTCCTGTGCCTTCGCTACGTCGGCGATATCCTTGAGCACCTTCTCCGTCTTCTCGCGGCTGGTACCTGGAGGTGTGGCGACAGTGACCATCACCGTACCCGTATCTTCCTGAGGCACGAGCTCGCTACTGTTGAACTTCATCAGGACGACCATGATGACGATACTTACCAGCACGATGAGGCCCGAGGTGACGCGATGGCGCACGAAGAACTCGACACCCTTGCGGTAGGGGCGCAGGACGCGATTCTCATACACGGCGTTGAAGGCCAGATGGAAGCGGTCGATGAAGCTGAGCTTCTTCCCCTCGTGACCCTTGTGAGGCTTGAGCAGTAGGGCGCAGAGCGTGGGGCTAAGCGTCAGAGCGTTGACGGCCGAGATGACGATAGAGACGGCCATCGTGACCCCGAACTCACGGTAGAACGTACCGCTGATCCCCGAGATGAACGACACGGGCACGAAGACCGCAGCCATGACGAGCGTGATGGAGATGATAGCGCCCGAGATCTCATGCATAGCGTCCATACTGGCCGTGCGGGCGGAGTCGTAGCCCTCGTCCAGCTTGGCGTGCACGGCCTCGACGACGACGATGGCGTCATCCACGACGATAGCGATCGCCAGCACCAGTGCCGAGAGCGTGAGGAGGTTCAGCGAGAAGCCGAAGATCTGGAGGAAGAAGAACGTACCGACGAGCGACACGGGCACCGCGATGGCGGGGATGAGCGTGCTGCGGAAGTCCTGCAGGAAGAGGTAGACGACGATGAAGACGAGGAGGAAGGCCTCGAGGAGCGTCTGGATGACGTGCCAGATAGAGGCGTAGAGGAAGTCCGTGACGTCGAGGACGTAGGTCATCTTCATGCCAGGAGGGAAGTCCTTCTCCAGCTCCTTGATCTCGGCCTTGATGGCGGTGACGATATCGTTAGCGTTGGAGCCTGCGATCTGCGAGACCATCCCCGTGACGGCGGGATTGCCATCGGAGAGGGAGTTACTGCTGTAGCTGAGGGAGCCCAGCTCGATCTTCGCCACGTCCTTGAGGCGGATGATGTTGCCCGCATCGTCGGACTTGATGATGATGTTCTCGTACTCGGGGATGCTCTTCAGACGTCCCTTGTAGCGGAGCGAATATTCATAGGTGCGGTCACCCGACTCGCCGAGGCTCCCTGGGGCGGCCTCGAAGTTCTGCGCCGAGAGGATGCCTGAGACGTCGCTGGGGACGAGGGAGTAGGCGCGCATCTTGTCGGGGTCGAGCCAGAGGCGCATGGCGTAGGTGTCTTGGCTGAAGGTGTTTGCCGAGCCGACACCAGGTACACGCTTCAGCGCGGGCAGGATGTTGATGTCGGCGTAGTTCGCGAGGAACTGTGCATCGTATCTCCCGTCTTCGCTCGTCAGCGAATAGACGAGGAGCATGCTTGACTGGCGCTTCTGCGTCGTCACCCCGACGCGCACTACGTCAGCGGGGAGGAGGGACTGGGCCTGCTGCACGCGGTTCTGCACGTTCACCGCTGCCATGTCGGGGTCGGTACCTTCCTTGAAGTAGACGGTGATGGAGGCGCCACCCGAGTTCGTGGCGGTAGAGGTCATGTAGGTCATGCCTTCGACCCCGTTGATCTGCTCTTCGAGGGGGATGATGACGGAGTTGAGCACCGTCTGGGCGTCCGCACCTGCGTAGGCTGTGGAGACCTGTACGGTAGGCGGTGCGAGGTTGGGGTACTGCTCGATAGGCAGCTGTATGAGCCCGATGACCCCGAGGATGACGATGATGATGGAGATCACCGTCGAGAGCACGGGGCGGGTAATAAATCTATCGAAATTCATTGCTCTATATGCTTCCGGTTAAGGCGGTGGGGGCTTAGTGCTTCTCAGCAGCGCCGCCCTTGCCCATCATCTGCTGGCGTATCGCCTCCTGCTGCTTGGCATAGGCTTCTTCGGTGAGGGGCTTGATGACCTCACCCTCCTTGACGCCCGTGGTGCCGGCGACGAGGATGCGGTCGCCAGCCTTGAGGCCACTGGTGACGGTGTAGCTCTGCCCATCATCGACGGGGCTGACGGAGATCTCGGTGAAGGTCAGCTTGCCGTCCTTGTCGACGGTGTAGACGAACTTCTTGTGGAGCATCTCGACCGTCGCGCTCTGGGGTACGAGGATGGCCCCTGCCGTCTGGGTGGGGACGAGGACCGTACCTACCGAGCCGCTACGGAGCTTGCCCTCAGCGTTGGGGAAGTCGACACGCAGCGCGATAGCGCCCGTGGTCTTGTCGACGACGCCGCTGATGCCCTGGATCGTGCCCTCGATGGGATATTCGCTGCCGTCGGAGAGGCGCAGACGCACCTTGGGAAGGCTCTTAGCGGTGGTAGCATCGTTGCCGCCTATAAGGGTTTGGTACTCTTGCTCAGAGACGGAGAAGTAGACGTAGGTCAGACGCGTGTCGGAGACTTGAGTGAGAGGATAGGTGCTCTGGGGATTCACGAGATTCCCTGCGCTATAGTTGATTAGGCCGACCACCCCCGAGACGGGGCTGGTGACGGTGCAGTAGGAGAGGTTCTCGCGAGCCGAGACGAGGGCTGCCTTGGCGACGGCGACATTGGCCTCAGCGCTCTTCAGGGCGTTGGCGACCTCTTCGTAGTTGCTCTGGCTGATGATGTTCTTGGCTAAGAGATCCTGGCTATTGCGCTGGTTGAGCTGTGCCGTGGCGAGCGAGGCCTGTGCGGCGGAGAGGCTGGCGGTAGCTTGTGCGACGGCGGCTCGATAGGTGACATCTTCGAGCTGGAAGAGGGGTTGCCCTGCTTTGACTCGCTGACCTTCGTCTACAAATACCTTGGTGATGACCCCCGAGACCTTGGGGCGAATCTCGGCATCAAACTCGCCTCGGATGACGGCGGGGTAACTGTTGTAGGCGGAGAAGTCGCCTGCGGAGAGGGTGCGTACGGGGAGTTCCTGGGGGCCTTGGGCTTGTCCCTGCTGGGTCGACTGGCTGGAGCAGGCGGGCAGGAGCGTGATCCCTGCGGTGAGGAGCAGGAGGCTAAGGCACGAGACGGTAAGGCGTCGATGCGTCATAATTCTTGTGGGGTTGTATTGTTGGTTTGTCTTTTGATGAAGAGTGCCCCGCAGATGAGGGCTGTAGAAAGGGACTTCCCGCCACTTCGTCACCGCCAGAAGGGCAGAGGCAAGTGGGGCGGGTAGAATTCTGCAAAGATACTCCAATTCTCAGCTCGCAGTGTCAGCCGTCTGGCTTTTCCCTGGGCTATGAGCCTCGCTTCGGATGGGTGTGGTGGAGCATTTGCCCGCTCTCCCTCGCGCGTACCTATTATATTATATTAGGAGCTTTGCTTCGCTATGTATAGAGTCCCGTCCCCCGCGAAGGTTTATTCTCCCCGCCAAATTTCTTCTGCGCCCCTCCTCCCGAAAGGGGGTGCTATGAACCTATATAGGTCGCTTCTCCGACCAATATAGGTCCACGTGACGACCTATATTGGTCAGCCCGCCGACCTGTATAGGTTGCTATTCCTCCCCTCGGCACCGCTCTTGATGCCTTGCCCATACCTATTATATGTAAAGGTATGGAGTAGCCGTGAATCCCCTGAATAGTGGTCGAAGTAATCCCGTGAAAGCAGTAAGTGAACCAAAGTGGACGGAGTTCGTCTCACCTCCGTCGCTGAGCGCTCTACCTTTGCAGTGTCCTCCAAGAGATAGGAGGCGCAAGTAAGTTTTATTCACTTTTATTCGTATCCATTATGGGAACCACAAAGCAAGCTCTCGGCTACATGCTCCGTGATGTCGAGATGAAGATCGGCAAGTTCGCCGGCAAGACCGTCACCGTCGCTACCGCCCGCGCTCGAGGGCACGTATCCTTCATGCGCTTCTGCGATATGGTGGCAGGGCACACGACCTTCAACTATATGGAGGTCGCCGCTATCCTCAACCTCGCAGCTGACACGGCGCGTAGTCTCGTCGCAGGCGGGGAGTCCGTGAACTTCGGGCGTCTGGGGAGCCTCTCACCCACGCTCCGCAGTAAGGCCGTAGCCCAGGGTGATGAGTTCAATGCGATGACGCATATCACGAGGGCACGTGTGCGCCTTCGCCCCAATCCTAAGTTCTTCCGTCTGGATGATGTAGCCTTCGAGCGCATCGCC
Organism: Porphyromonas sp. oral taxon 279 str. F0450; assembly: GCF_000292995.1. Lineage (NCBI taxonomy): Bacteria > Pseudomonadati > Bacteroidota > Bacteroidia > Bacteroidales > Porphyromonadaceae > Porphyromonas > Porphyromonas sp. oral taxon 279. The sequence goes on from NZ_ALKJ01000016.1 coordinate 62,614, forward strand.
CTGGAGAAGAAGGCCAAGGGGAAGAAGGGTAAGGGCGCGCAGCCTAAGGAAGGCGGCCACCCTGCCGAAGGGACTCCTGGCGCAGGCGATCCCGGTGCAGGCGGTCATGTAGGTATCTAACCTCGGCCTTCAGCGCTTAGCTGCTCCACTCATGGTGCTCCCCCGTCTTAGTTCAGCCTAAGGCGGGGGAGTCCCCTCGTATGAGGCTCTTTGTCGCAAGCGTATGGGGTGGGGTATTTGCACAAATAAAAAGTTTGCCTTACCTTTGTAGCCGAAATCAAAAGCCGTCGCTCACCAAGGCGAGGAAAACGGCCGATATCGGAATGACTCTGTAGCTCAGTTGGTAGAGCAAGTGACTCTTAATCACTGGGTCGTGAGTTCGAGCCTCACCGGGGTCACCAGTCAAGCGGGTATTGCTTCTCTCGAAGTGATACCCGCTTTCTTTTTGTCGGCAGGGTGTGGAGGGCGCAGGCGATGTGCCTGGCGCTCCTCGTGGATAAGTCCCTTTATTTATCGTATTTATCGTACCTTTGCACGACAAACTAAGTAATCAATCTGTATAAGAATGAGCTCAATGATAAAAGTCACGTTCCCTGACGGCAGTCAGCGTGAGTACCCTGTGGGTACGACCTCGTGGGATATAGCTGGCAGCATCAGCCCCCGCCTGCAGCAGGATGTGCTGGCCGCTGGTGTCAATGGCCAGATCTGGGACCTCATGCGTCCCCTCAAGGAGGACACCGAGCTGAAGCTCTATAAGTGGGAAGATCCCGAAGGGAAGTATGCCTACTGGCACTCCAGTGCGCACCTCATGGCCGAAGCCCTTCAGGCGCTCTATCCTGGGGTGAAGTTCGGTATCGGTCCTGCCATTGAGAATGGCTTCTACTACGATATTGACCTGGGCGAAGGGGTGCAGCTTCGCGACGCCGACCTCGCAGCCATAGAGGCTAAGATGGCGGAGTTCGCTGCCCGCAAGGAGCCTATCATCCGCCGTGACATCACGAAGGCTGAGGTGACGAAGTTCTTCGAAGAGAAGGGTGACGAGTACAAGCTGGAGCTCATCGCAGACCTCCCCGACGGGTCGATCACGACTTATTCGCAGGGCGACTTCACGGACCTGTGCCGTGGCCCTCACGTGCCTAATACGGGCTATATCAAGGCCATCAAGCTGCTGAGCGTAGCTGGTGCCTACTGGCGCGGTGACGAGAAGCGCAAGCAGCTCACGCGTCTCTACGGGATCACCTTCCCCAAGAAGAAGATGCTCGATGAGTATCTGACGATGCTGGAGGAAGCCAAGAAGCGCGACCACCGTAAGATCGGTAAGGAGCTCGGGCTCTTCTCCTTCTCGCAGAATGTCGGCTCAGGGCTGCCCCTGTGGCTGCCTCGCGGTACGCAGCTCCGCCTGCGTCTGGAGGACTTCCTCAAGCAGATCCAGAAGCAGTTCGGCTATCAGCAGGTCATCTCCCCACATATCGGCTCGAAGCAGCTCTACGTCACCTCGGGTCACTGGGCTAAGTACGGTGCGGACTCCTTCCGCCCCATCACTACGCCTCAGGAGGGTGAAGAGTTTATGCTCAAGCCTATGAACTGCCCTCACCACTGTGAGATCTTCAAGGCTCTCGGCCCTCACTCCTATCGTGACCTGCCCCAGCGTCTGGCTGAGTTCGGTACGGTCTATCGCTACGAGCAGAGCGGTGAGCTCCACGGGCTGACGCGTGTACGTGGCTTCACGCAGGACGACGCGCACCTCTTCTGCCGACCCGACCAGATCAAGGAAGAATTCTGCAAGGTGATGGATATCATCTTCATCATCTTCAAGGCGCTGAACTTCGAGAACTTCGAGGCTCAGATCTCCCTGCGCGATCAGGTGAACCGCGAGAAGTACATCGGGAGCGAAGAGAACTGGGAGCGCGCCGAGCAGGCTATCATCGAGGCTTGCGCTGAGAAGGGCCTTCCCGCCAAGATCGAGTACGGCGAAGCCGCCTTCTACGGGCCTAAGCTGGACTTCATGGTTAAGGACGCCCTCGGCCGCCGCTGGCAGCTCGGTACGATCCAGGTAGACTACAACCTGCCTGAGCGCTTCGACCTCGAATACACGGGTGCCGACAACAAGAAGCACCGCCCAGTGATGATCCACCGTGCACCCTTCGGCTCTATGGAGCGCTTCGTCGCTGTCCTCATCGAGCACACCGCAGGGCACTTCCCCCTCTGGCTCACGCCTGACCAGGTCGTCGTGCTGCCTATCAGTGAGAAGTTCAACGACTACGCTCACGAGGTAGCTGCCACGCTCAACGCACAGGATATCCGTACGCAGGTCGACGACCGCAACGAGAAGATCGGCCGTAAGATCCGTGACAATGAGCTCAAGCGTATCCCCTACATGCTTATCGTCGGGGAAAAGGAAGCCCAGGAAGGCGAAGTATCTGTACGCGTGCAAGGTGAGGGTGATAAGGGTTCAGTGAAAATTGCTACCTTTGCCGAGCAAATTGCCGAGGAGGTACACCGTCAGCTCAACGCCTGGCAGACCGAAGCTAAGTAGTCCACCTCACTCGCTAAGCATACAATCAACACATACTGAATGGCAGTAGACAACAAACAAAAGTTCCAGTACCGCATCAACGAGGCTATCCGCGTAAAGGAAGTGCGCCTCGTCGGGGACAATGTAGAGCAGGGAGTATATACGATACAGCAAGCTCTCCGTATCGCTAACGACCAAGAGCTTGACCTCGTGGAGATCTCTCCCAATGTCAATCCTCCAGTATGTCGCGTCGTCGACTACCAGAAGTTCATCTTCCAGCTTAAGAAGAAGCAGAAGGAACAGAAGGCTAAGAGCGTCAAGGTCGTCGTCAAGGAGATCCGCTTCGGACCTCAGACCGATGACCACGACTACAACTTCAAGCTCAAGCACGCTAAGGGCTTCCTCAGCGAAGGCTCGAAGGTTAAGGCTTACGTCTTCTTCCGTGGTCGATCCATCCTCTTCAAGGATCAGGGTGAAGTGCTCCTCCTGCGCTTCGCTAATGACCTCGAAGACTACGGTCGCGTAGAGAGTATGCCCGTCCTCGAAGGGAAGCGCATGACCATCATGCTCGCCCCTAAGAAGGCCACTCCTGCCCCCAAGAAGGGCGCTAAGGAAGAGGCTGCAGACGCCTCCGACGAAGACTAATCAACGTATCCCCCATCCCAGCACCTCGCGCATAGGCTGCGTCAGTGGAGCTGGGTCAATGAATAACTTATATAAACAAGAAAGAAAATGCCTAAGCTGAAGACAAACTCCAGTGCTAAGAAGCGTTTCGCGCTCACTGGCTCTGGTAAGATCAAGCGCAAACATGCCTTCAAGAGTCACATCCTCACGAAGAAGACGAAGAAGCAGAAGCGTAACCTCACCTACTTCACCACTGTGGACAAGGTAGACGTACGCGAAGTCAAGGAACTTCTCCGCCTCCGCTAAACGGCAAGTTAGCACAACGATTATTTCAGTAACAGAGAGGTAAGCCAATCAAGTATCTGCTCTCCGCTCTCTCGGGAGAGAGGCAGATCGCTACCAATCACAAAGAAGAAACATCATGCCAAGATCAGTCAATCATGTAGCTTCTCGCGCTAAGCGCAAGCGCATCCTTAAGCTCACGCGTGGGTACTATGGTGCTCGCAAGAACGTCTGGACCGTAGCCAAGAATACTTGGGAAAAGGGTCTGACCTACGCCTTCCGCGATCGTAAGAACAAGAAGCGTAACTTCCGTGCTCTGTGGATCCAGCGTATCAACGCTGCTGCTCGTCTAGAGGGTCTCTCTTACTCTCGCCTGATGGGCGCTCTCCACGCTCAGGGTATCGAGATCAACCGCAAGGTCCTCGCTGACCTCGCTGTCAACCATCCCGAAGCCTTCAAGGCTATCGTCGCTAAGGTAAAGTAAGCCTTAGGACATATTCCACAAGGATAGAGGTCCTGCTCTTTAAGTTCCGCTTAAGAGTAGGACCTCTCTGTATAATATAAGGACAATGCCTATGAAAACAATAACTACTTTCTATAACTCCTTTACCTTAGGTGGAAAGATTACAATGTGGGTTTGGGGAATAGGTTCCCTCGCTCTATTTATAGCTGATCTCTCGGTATGGACAGTAATCTTATCCCTTATAGGACTGTTCTTTTTCTTTTCTTTTGCGGTTGCACTCAGGAGGCTGCACGCTGATGAGATGGAGAAAAAACTGCGTATGTCTCTTTCTCTTGATCCCTTTAAACAAGTACTCTATGAGAACCTTCTCTCTGGTCGGTTGCTATCCTTAGAAGAACTGGATCAGTGGGGGCAGAGGCAAGAAAAGGAGCAAAGGCTTTTAGCGGCTATCGCCTTTGAAGAAGCCTTATTTCATGTGAAGACGCACCCTGAGGAGCTTCTTATCTTGGATCAAAGTATTGAATCTTACCTTGGTGCTCTCGCATTACCTTCAAAAGCAATCTACTCACTTCCACAGTATGAAGACTTTCTTAAGCTCTTAGTCTTTCGTTATATGAAGATGGGGCGGTTGCCATCAAGGGTGGATTCTAAGCGAGGGAGTGGTGCTCTTAATCTTCAGCGTAATGAAGAGGTCTTATGGAGCTTCCCAAATGTCGAGTATAGTGAGGAACGTATTGAACGGGAGTATCATAGTGGACATAGAGGACAAAGTGTACGCATAGCTAAAGGACTGACCTTGCATAGTGGAAGCTCGCGTGGTAAGGTCATTTCTAAAACAGTGAAGAAGCCTCTGGCGACTGGAACTGTTGTAGTTACAACGAAGTCTTTCTACTTTCAGTCGGCAACGAAGGCTATACGTATCCCTCATGAAAAGGTTATTTCCTATGCTCCTCAAGGAGATAGCTTAGTTGTTAATAAGGATGGGACATCTCCTAAGCCAATCTATTTTAGAGGGCTGGATGGCTATTTCCTCCGTGATTTGATCCAGCATGTGCCAGGATATCTAGCGAGGAAGGAATGCCCTTTAGCTCTGTCTCCAGAGACAGAGCAAGATGATTAGCCCTTCTCCTGTATCGCTCTGAGCTAAGCTCTTTTGTCACAGCCTTAGTGGAGTCTTGCGAGTCACTCGTGAGGCTCCACTAAGGCTGTGTCGTGTCGGGGGAGATGGCGTCAGCGGTGAGTGGAATGGGTGTGCTTTTACAGGGCGATGGGAGCGGAGGAGGGCGTCGGCTCCCTCATCGGCCAGTCGTCTGCGTGATTTTCTATCCGTATCTTTGTTGAGCTAATGAATGCGGAACATTCTCCCACTTAGCTTGTTGTAGTTTCACAAGTCTAATAATTCTTATCCATCCGAATATATGCCCACCGAGATTACGAAAGAAGCCGCGCTGCGCTACCACGAAGAGGGACGCCCCGGCAAGATCGCTATCGTCCCTACCAAGCCGCACAGCTCGGCCTATGACCTCTCTCTGGCTTACTCCCCTGGGGTAGCTGAGCCTTGCTTGGCTATCGCCGAAGACGCCAGCGCTGCCTATCGCTATACGGCGAAGGGTAACCTCGTCGGTGTCATCTCTAACGGGACTGCCGTCCTCGGACTGGGCAATATCGGTGCCGACGCCAGCAAGCCCGTTATGGAGGGTAAGGCACTGCTCTTCAAGATTTATTCGGGTGTAGACGCCTTCGATATCGAGGTGGATGCCACTGAGCCCGAGGCGTTCATCGCTGCGGTCAAGGCTATCGCTCCCACCTTCGGTGCTATCAACCTCGAGGATATCAAGGCGCCTGAGTGCTTTGAGATCGAGCGCCGTCTGAAGGCTGAGCTCTCTATCCCCGTGATGCACGACGACCAGCACGGTACGGCTATCATCTCGGGTGCAGGCCTGCTGAATGCGCTGGAGCTCGTCGGCAAGCCCATAGAAGACGTGCGTATCGTCGTCAGCGGTGCTGGTGCTGCCGCCATCGCTTGCGCTAAGCTCTACTGCGATCTGGGTGCCAAGCACGAGAACATCGTGATGACCGACTCGAAGGGCGTCATCACGGTCGACCGCACCGACCTGAATGATATGAAGCGTGAGTTCGCTACCACACGCACTGAGCTCCGTACGCTCGCCGATGCGATGCGTGGGGCTGACGTACTCGTCGGGCTCTCCAAGGGCGGTATGGTCTCGCAGGAGATGGTGCGCTCGATGGCTGCACGCCCTATTATCTTCGCGCTGGCGAACCCCACGCCTGAGATCTCCTACGAGGAGGCGAAGGCTGCTAACCCCGAGGTGCTGATGAGCACGGGGCGCACCGACTACCCCAATCAGATCAACAATGTGCTGGCCTTCCCCTACATCTTCCGTGGGGCACTCGACACGCACGCTACGGCTATCAACGGCGCTATGGAGCTGGCCGCTACGCGCGCTATCGCTGCGCTGGCTAAGCAGCCCGTGCCCGACTATGTGAACGAAGCCTACGGGACGACGGGCCTCACTTTCGGTCCAGACTACTTCATCCCGAAGCCCGTCGACCGTCGTCTCATCGTCGAGGTCTCTACGGCTGTGGCTCGCGCCGCTATCGAGAGTGGGGTAGCGCGCCACACGATCACCGACTGGGACGCTTACGCGGAGCACCTCACCTCGCTTCTCGACTAAGGCGCCAGCATATATAAGGATACAAAAGATCCCGCCCCGACTTCTCCCATCAAGAGAAGTCGGGGCGGGATCTTTATTGCTGTAAGGGCGAAGGGGTGCGCTTAGGCTTCCTTCACACGACCTACGTACGAGCCATCACGCGTGTCGATGGTGATGAGTTCGCCTTCGTTGATGAAGAGGGGTACGCGTACCTCTGCACCCGTCTCGACGGTAGCGGGCTTGAGGGTGTTGGTAGCGGTGTCACCCTTGAGGCCGGGCTCGGTGTAGGTGACGCGCAGGTCGACGTGAGCGGGGAGCTCGCACGTCAGCACCGTCTCGGAGGCTGCATGCACCATTGCTTCGACGATATCGCCTTCCTTGAGGAACTGGACGCCATCGATGACAGCTTCGGGGATGGAGATCTGCTCGAAGGTCTCAGGGTGCATGAAGTTCAGGCCCATCTCGTCCTTGTAGAGGTACTGATAGGGACGACGCTCGATGCGTACTTCTTCGACCTTCACCCCGCTATTCCATGTCTTATCGAGCACGCGACCCGTAGCGACGTTCTTGAGCTTTGAGCGAACGAAAGCGGGACCCTTACCGGGCTTGACGTGGAGGAATTCGACGATGAAGTAGTACTGCCCGTCGATGTCGAGGCACATACCATTACGGAAGTCTGCTGTAGTAGCCATATAAATATTGATTAGAGATTGTTTTTGCTTGAGTACAAAAATAGGAAAATATGGGGAGATGCCTGGGGCTAAAGGCCGTACTTCTGGTGCAGCGCATCGAAGCGTGCCAGAGCGGCCTCCCCGTGCTTGCTGAATCCGCTACGTACGCGCTCCAGCGCCTTGCGCTGCCCCAGCTTGGTCTTGGAGTAGAACTTATCCGCGTAGCAGATCAGCTCCTCCTCGGGGCACTGTGGGGTGTAGATGCCTGGGGGGAGGGGAATGGCGCGTGCAGTGATCTCCTCGGCAGTAAGGCCGCTACCCGTGTGGCGCTCAGCGACCCAAGCGTGACGAGGCAGACCCAGCGAGCGCAGGAGCTCGGCGCCGAGGTAGCCGTGTAGGATGTAGGGAGCTTCGCCTGTGCAGAAGATCTCGGGCGCACTCGTCTGATAGATCCCGATGTCGTGGAGCATTGCCGCCTCAGCGACGAACTCACGGTCGAGCCCCATCTCGGGGTGCGCATCGACGAGCTCGAGGGCCAGGCCCGTGACGTCCTCGGCGTGCTGGCGCAGTACGCGCTCGATGTCGCTACCCTCGGGGTAGTAGCGATGGATGATGGCGAGGGTGTCTATCATTTGCTTGCGGGGGCTACTTCTGCGGGAGCTTCGGTGTCGGTGGCCTTGCTGTCGCCGCCTCCGAAGAGGAGGGACTTAGCATGGCGAATATCCTCTACCGACTGCATGAGGCGGGGGTAGAGGTAGGAGGACTGGCGCGTTGTCGGGGGCGTGGAGCTGCTGGCGTTGTACTGCTCCATGGGGAAGATGCCCTCGAAGAGCAGGCAGGCGTAGCCCATGAGGTAGACCCCAACGAGAAGGCCCAGCACGAGGCCGACGATGCGGTCAATGACGGAGAGGAACGTGCCCTTGGTGAGCGAGCTGAACCAGTTCCCCACGAGGCGGATACCGATATATATGAGGGCGAAGGCGATGAGGGGGACGATGAAGCCCCAGCCCCCGATGCTCTGCCCGTCACCTCCGCCCAGCACACTCTCGACCCAAGGGGCCAAGCGCCACGCTTCGCGGAAGGCGATGATGAGTGCAGCTATCTGGATGACGCGGCGTACAGCGCCACCGAAGAGTCCCCCGAGGGCGAAGAGCAGGACGACTGCCCCCAGGAAGAGATCAAGTTGATTCATATCTTGCTTCTGTCTTTTCCTGCAAATGTACTGCATCCCGCCCTATTCCCTCCCACAGGCTTTTCTCCTCGCTTCTGAGTAGGCTTTGTGTGTAGTCTACCCTTGAGCCTACATAGAGGGGTGGTATGAACCTATATTGGTCGCTGAGCTGACCTATATAGGTTGACGCCCCGACCAATATAGGTCACGATGACGACCTATATAGGTTCGCCCGCTGACCAATATAGGTCGCTCTCCCGACCTCAGGGTTGACGCATCATACACAGTTGGAATTCACCAGAGCTCAAGGGTGAATAACTGCATCGGGATGAGCTGCACTCGCGGTATTCTACGCGGGAGGAGAAAATCAACCAGTACTGGTCGCCGATGTGACCAGTACTGATCAGTGATAGTAACCAGTACTGGTCGAAGGCGCGACCAGTACTGCTCCGATCGGTGACCAGTACTGGTTCGTTTTAGCTCCCCTTGCGAGAGGTTTTTGTAAGTTCTCTTGAGGGGAAGGTGTCTTGCTGTATAATAGGTTGTTGCTTCTCTGTGTGAGGCGGTGCTATTTGGCTGGCACTTGAGGGGCGGTGTACGGGCTTCGGTTGCGGGAAGCTACTCCCTCCACTTTTATAGGATTAGTTGTATATCTTTGTGGGCGCACGGACAGCTCCCCCTCCAGCGGAGGGGATGTCCGCTTCAGCTCTAGTAAAGTCGTGTACCTGCCCATCAGAAATCTGGATGCTGACGACTGCGCTCTCTACTCACATGGTGATAACTTAACATGGTAAAAATATGAATGTACGATCTCTACTTTTTGGTCTTATGATGCTCGTCTGGGGGAATAGCCTCCAGGGGCAAGAAGTCTCACGAGGTCGCCTCGGGATATTGCTCGGGGGGATGAATGGCGTGAGCTATGATTATGCGCTGACCAACCATCTTGAGCTTGGGGGAAGAGCCGCCTTCGGACTCGGTCTTGGCTATGGTGGCTCATCGAAGTCCTTCCAATTTGATGGCTTGACTCCGCTGCTTGAGCTGGCTCCACGTTATTATTTCTCTCGACAGGAAGGAGATCGACTCTTTTACAAAGGAGGGTATCTTTCTCTTCGTCTGGGAGCTCAGATTGACGACTGGACGCTCTTCCCCAGCAAGGCCGTCCGAGAGAGTAATGTGAAGTCTCATTACACGTTGGGGATGGCTCCGACCTTCGGCTGGAGCTTCCCTTTGAGTGAGAAGAGCGCCCTGCGTCTGGGATTTGGTTTCCTCTTCTATCGCTCTAAGCATAGCTATGCGGGAGACTCCTATTATGCGGGACAGTCCTATTGGGAGAAGACGCATCGTCTTAGTGATGCTCCCTTCCTGCTGGATATAGCCTACAGCATAGCCTTATAGGCGAATCTTACCTCAAGTGTGGGGCAGTATTCAGAGATTTGAATACTGCCCCACACTCTTTTTATTCGCCAGCTATTTTATTTATTCGCGCTGGCGGGTGGCTTGCCTCGGGTGCTTTTTATTTTTGCTCGTCTGCTTCGTGTGGGGTAATCCGTGTGGGGTGGGGAGTGTACCAATCGGGGGCGGTCGTCCGTTCATCTATTGGCTTGTGCCCTGAACTCTATGGGTTCAGCGTCAGAGCACTATGGGGCGGTGACGCATCCGCATAGTGCTTCGCACCCGCTCGGTGCGCCTCTTCTTCCCCCATTCTTCTCATTCGATTTGTGCCAAATTCGCCCATTTACTCCACCCCTCTTTGGGTGTGGTGACAGGGAACTGTGATAATTCGGAATGAAGTGTGAATGTGTGAAAAAATGATATTGCGTATCTTTGCACCCAATTTGGTATGACTCCTGAGCTGTCCATCCTCTTGGAAGTAGCTCACTCCCAATGAAATTTTATCAGAACGTTCAGCAAATGATCAGACGAATAGCCCTCCTACTCGTCCTCGCCTTCGTGGGTGCGACTGAGGGATTACATGCACAGCGCTTCGCCGTGAGCGCCAACCTCCCCGCCCTACTTACGGGGACCATCAGTGTGGAGCCGTCGGTGGCGCTCGGTGACCGCACCTCGCTCCAGCTCTCCTTCTCGGCTCGTCCAGGCCTCTTCAAGCTCCCCATGCCCGTCGGGCTTATCAATACCCTCTACGGTCATCTGGGTAATGTCGGCTTCAGCGAGCGCCTGAAGTGGGGCTCGGTAGAGCACGCCGAGATGGCGGCCTTCAGCCCAGCCCTGCGCTATTGGACGAAGGGCGTCTACAACCGTGGCTTCTTCGTCTCGGGGCATGCTCTCGGGATGGTCTACCGCTTTGGCGGGGGCAGTCTCTCCAGGACGTACTCTGAGGGCTTCCTCGTCGGTGCTGGGGGCTCTGTCGGCTACTGCTATGAGCTCGCGCCCCACTGGAACCTCGAGGCAGAGGTCGGTCTGGCTGGTGTATGGACTCGCTACGATGAGCGCTACAGCGCTAAGCAGGTGCGTACGGCAGATAAGAGTCGCGTCCTGGTCCTGCCCTCACGTATCGGCCTGAGCCTGGCCTATGTCTTCTAACGCAATCTCCAGATAGATGAATCGAACGAAAATATATACCCTTGCCTCCGTCCTCTTGGCGGGGCTCGTCCTCGGCTCGTGTGCTCAGCCGCTGACGAAGAAAGTTTACTTCACCTCGGCACGCCCCCATGCCTACCTGCCTACCGACAAGGAGGAGAAGGCCGGCCGCACAGGTATGCTCTCCGAGATCGTCACCTATTCGCAGAAGGCCGACACGATACGCCGTGCCACCAAGGGCGATGAGAAGCCCAAGGACGACGGCATCAAGACGCAGGTCATCGAGGCGGTGACCGTCACCGCTGAGCGCCCCCGTGTGAAGATCTCCACCCTGCGTAAGGGTCGTATCAACCTCACCTTCCTCGTCACCGTGCCTCGTGCGCTGATGGACGAGCGCTATCAGGTCGTCCTCTCCCCGCGCCTCCTCACCGAGGACACGACGATGACGCTGCCCCCTGTCGTACTGAAGGGGCGTGAATTTAAGGCGGCTCAGGACAAGGAGCAGAAGGCTCTGCAGGTCTTCCAAGAGAGCATCGTCGATCCCTCGAAGTATGATAGCGTCTTCTTCAATCGCAAGGCCCATCGCTCATTCATGGGGCGTCTGCAGCAGGACTACTATTCGGCTTACCGTCGTCAGTTCTCCCTGCAGCTGGCTTATGAGCGCTGGCGCCGTATCATGGAGGAGCGCTACCTCAATGCCAATGCCGCTCGTGCAGGGGCTTATGACACCAAGTACCACGCGAAGGCCCTCGATATGCTCGGGGCGGCCTACCGCGACGAACTCTCAGGTCGCGACAGCGTCGGCCAGCGTAAGGGCTTCGATATGCTCTATAGTCCCGAGCGCCGTGCCGCCTATCTGGCACGTGGCGAGCGTCAGCTCGACAGCACGAACGTCCCTGGGAAGTTCCGTATGCTCTTCGAGCGTGGCTGGACGATGGACTCCATTGAGAATAAGTCCTTCACCGAGAAGGACTCCCTTGAGGTAGCCCAGCATACGTACAACTTCCGTGCTATCGCTCACAACGAGAGCCGTCGCACGAACGCCGATACCTACCGTCGCCACATCGTCCACTTCCCCCTCATCGAGGAGACGCAGTATGAAGCTGGCGTCACCCCTGACAAGGACTTCGTCTATCTCTATAGCCGTGACCTCGAGGTGACCCCACAGATGAAGAAGCGTATGAAGGTCATCGTCGACTCGCGTATCTCGGCTATCGACCAGAGCACGTGGATGCAGCGTGGTGTCGATACCCTGACCTTCGTCATCTCGGGGATCAATGACCTCGTCGATGCTACCCTCATCGATCGCCTCAACGAGAAGCCCGAGGCGGCTGCCGAGTACAAGCTCGGTCTGGAGCGTATGGCCGCCCGTGACTACCGTGGTGCCCTCGAGTACCTCCGTAAGTACCCCGACTATAATGGCGCACTGGCGCTGGCTGGTATGGAGGAAGATGAGCGTGCCCTGATGGTGCTCAATCAGCTCGGTGCCAACGGCAAGGTCGAGTACCTCAAGGCGATCTGTCTCACCCGTCTCTCACGTCACGAAGAGGCGAAGGCTGCCCTCCTGCGCGCAGTGAAGCTCCAGAGCTTCCTCGTCTACAAGGCGGAGACTGAGGCGGCATTGGCTCCGCTGATGACGGATCCCGCCTTCGTCCGAGAGCTCAAGAGTGGAGCCGAAGAGCTGGACGAATAAGCCGCGCCCTTCCACTCCCATAAGACTACGACGAAGCACCATGCACCCCTCCCGGCTGCATGGTGCTTCGTCGTATAGGGGGAGAGATACGTGGGAGTTCACTACTTTTGCAGGCAATGAAGAAGCTAAAGGTCACGGAGATGGAGCGCCTCACGACAGAGGCCTTCCGTCGTGAAACGAAGCTCCCTATCGTCGTCGTCCTTGATGATGTGCGGAGCATGAATAATGTCGGGTCGGTCTTCCGCACCGCTGATGCCTTCCGTCTGGAGGGGCTCGTCCTCTGCGGGATCACGGCTCGTCCTCCCCATCCCGATATTCACAAGACTGCCCTCGGTGCTGAGGATTCGGTCGCTTGGACTTATGCTGCCGACAGCGTCGAGGCGGTCCGCGAGCTTCGTGCTGCGGGCTACGAAGTCCTGGCGCTGGAGCAGGCTCACGACAGCGTGTCGCTGGAGACCTTCGCCCCACAGCCTGGGGTGCACTATGCCCTTGTCTTAGGTAATGAGGTGCGCGGTGTGCGTGATGAGGTGATGGCTGAGGTCACGACCTCGCTGGAGATCCCCCAGCACGGCACGAAGCACTCCCTGAATGTCAGCGTCGCAGCAGGTATCGCCCTCTGGCAGCTCGCTGCACCTTTGCTCCCCACACTCAGCCGATGAGTCACGACGCTACGCCCCTTGTCGAGACGACCGAGGACGGAAGCCTCACGCTCTTTGCCCCGACCTTTGGCGAACACTATCATTCGACGCATGGCGCCGTGCAGGAGAGCCTACATATATATATAGGTATGGCGCTCGAGGAGCGTCTCCGTGCGGAGCGAGGTGCGACGGAGCCCCTCAGACTCTTCGAGGTGGGCTTCGGCACGGGGCTTAATGCGCTCCTCACTTGGCAGCGAGCCGAGGCAGAGCGCAGGCCCGTACATTACTATTCCATAGAGAAATATCCCGTCGGCTCCGAGGTCTACGAAGCCCTCCACTATGAGGGCGTGACGGGGCCACTGGATCCTGCCGAAGCTCTGCGTGCACTCCATGCCGCTCCGTGGGGCGAGGCAGTGGCGCTTAGTCCCTTCTTCACCATCGAGAAGCTCCACAGCGACCTCACCGAATGCACCTTCCCCGAGGGCCTGTCAGTCATCTATTACGATGCCTTCTCCCCCGATAGCCAGCCGGAGTTATGGGCAGAGGAGCTCTTCGCTCGTCTCTTCGCTGTCGCCCTCCCCGAAGCCGTACTCACGACCTACTGCGCCAAGGGCGAGGTACGCCGTCGTCTCCAGCGTGCGGGCTTCCTCGTCGATCGCCTCCCTGGTCCTCCTGGGAAGCGTGAGGTGCTACGTGCTCGTGTGCCGAGGTAGCCTCTTATATCCTTCTCTCTTACTATCCCTCCGCTTGTCCTGCGTATGTTCCTACTTATCTCCCCCGCCAAGACTTTTGCGACAAAGGCTAAAGTACCTCGTGACCTCACGATGACCTCGCCCCGCTTCCTCGAGGAGGCGCGCACGATCATGGCCTCTGTTCTTCGCCTCAGCCGTGAGGAGCTTGCCTCGATGCTCCAGCTCAGCCCCAAGCTCCGTGACGAGGTCTATGCCCGTCTGCGCACCTTCTTCGATCCCGAGGTCACAGAGATGCCCGCCGCGCTGAGCTATACGGGGATGGTCTTCCGTAAGCTCTCGCCCTCTACGTTCACAGCGGAGGACTGGGCTTATGCGGCCGAGCATCTACACATTACCTCCTTCGTCTACGGGCTGCTCTCGCCCGAAACGGCTATTCGCTACGACCGTATGGAGGGTGCGGTACAGCTACCCGATCTCTTCGATGGGCGGCTCTTCGACTACTGGCGTGACCGCCTGACGCCCTACCTCATCGAGGCGGTGAAGCGTGCTGGCGGTACGCTCCTCTTCCTGGCGAGTGACGAGATGCGTGGGCTCTTCCACTGGGCGGAGGTCGAGCGTGCCGTGCGTGTCATCACGCCGTCCTTCCTCGTGCGCCAGCCTACGGGACGCCTCAAGCAAATCGTCGTCTACACGAAGATGGCGCGTGGGGCGATGGCGGGCGAAGTCATTCGTCAGCGCCTCGAGGATGAGGAAGCCCTGCGTATGCTCACTCCCGAGGGCTTCGTCTTCGCTCCCGAGGAGTCGACCGATCGCGACTGGACATTTGTCTTAGGCTAAGCCCTTCGCCTCGCATATCCATAGGAGAAATAAAAAGCACCCAGCAGGTAGCCACGATGAGGCCTATCTGCTGGGTGCTTTTATTTATGCCTGTCGGGTGTGTGTCGAGCTATATTAGGATGGCGAAGAAAGCTATATAGCATTGTGAAGTGACCTATATTGGGTTGTTGCTCCGCGTAGGGATAAAAGTTGTGGACGCGTGGCAGATAAGTTTGGGCTACGTGCGTGGACGATAAATCTACGTACGTGGATATTTGGATTTACATGCCTGGTCTTTAAGACTACGTGCATAGACAGATGAAAAGCACTACGTGAAGGCGCTTTTTCCTTCACGGGAACAGCACTTTTCTCTCCGCTGGATAAGGAATACTCGCGATAAGGAGAAGGGCTTATGTATCACTTCGGAGAGGCATATCGGGGAGCTGGGCGTGCGATGCCTTAGCACCCTAAGTAGAGGGCAGGACTCGCGGCAACAGTCTCAAGTGGCTCGAAGGGCCGAACTAAGGGCGCGAAGAAGGGGGCGGTTGATGCGATCAGCCGACTTCGCTTCGTGCGAAAGTGAGCTGCCGAGAGGGGGGTGTTCTCTGTCGTTTGTCTTGATTTGTAGGTGCGATATGGGGATAGGGTAGCGCTTATCCTGTCAATATCACACACCGAAGTGGCAGGGAAGGAGGGTGCGAGTGCGCATCATTAAGTATTTTATTAAGCTATCTTCTAATGCTTTATCTGAGGCACTTCCGAAGGGGTAAATAAAAGCTAAGCGAAGGGCTTGCTATTCATCTTTTTATTGATAACTTTGCTACGAGCAGAGGCGATGATCGCAGCGTGCAGGTCGCCAGCTGCTCGCATATAGATGCTCCTATAAATATTCATCCACAAATATCTGCTCTTATGAAGAAGCACAATTTCTCGGCTGGGCCATCGATCCTCGACGAGAGCGTAATCAGAGATGCTGCTGGTGCAGTCCTTAACTACCAGGGCACTGGCCTCTCTATCCTCGAAGTTTCTCACCGTGCTAAGGAATTCTCTGCAACGATGGAGGAAGCACGTAACCTCATGAAGGAACTGCTCGATGTACCCGAGGGGTACGAAGTGCTCTTCCTCGGTGGTGGTGCCAGCCTGCAGTTTGCACAGGTTCCTATGAACCTCCTCAAGAAGAAGGCTGCCTACGTCGATTCAGGTACGTGGGCAAATAAGGCTGCTAAGGAAGCTAAGGCCTTTGGGGAAGTTGTCACCTTCTCTTCTAAGGACGACAACTACATCTGGTATCCAAAGCCATGGGAAAAGAACGAAGTGCCCGAAGATGTTGACTACCTCCACATCACGAGTAATAACACGGTCTATGGTACCGAACTTCGCTACGATCCAGATGTAAAGGTCCGTCTCGTAGGGGATATGTCTTCTGACATCTTCACCCGCCCTGTCGATGTATCTAAGTACGACCTCATCTATGGCGGTGCTCAGAAGAACATCGCTCCAGCGGGGGCTACCTTCGTCATCGTACGTCGCGACGCTGTCGGTCACATCGAAGACAACCGCATCATCCCCACCATGCTGAAGTATGATGTACACTTCAAGGACTCTATGTACAACACGCCTCCTGTCTTCCCCGTCTATGTAGCTCTGCAGACGATGAAGTGGTACAAGGAACTCGGTGGTGTCAAGGTCCTCGAGCAGATGAACCTCGAAAAGGCTGGCATGCTCTACGATGAAATTGACCGCAACCGCCTCTTCCGCGGTACCGTCAATGCCGAAGACCGCTCGATCATGAACGTATGCTTCGTCCTCAACGACGAGTACAAGGAGCTCGAACAGGAATTCTACGACTTCGCTGTCTCTCGCGGTGCATACAGCTTCAAGGGTCACCGCTCTGTAGGTGGCTTCCGTGCTTCTCTCTACAACGCTCTGCCTAAGAGCAGCGTCCAGTTCCTCATCGACCTGATGAAGGAATTCGAACGTAAGCACTAAGCTTCCCTCTCGCTTTAAGAAGATAAACGTAACGGCACAGACCACCCCCGACCCTCATCGCTGTGGGCGAAGAGTGGTCTGTGCCGTCGCTTATCTCTACCCCATCTCACACGCTTCAAATACACATCTATACATCATGTCAAAGGTTCTTATTGCCACCGAAAAACCCTTCGCTGCTCCCGCAGTAGCTGGTATCAAGCAAATCCTCACCGAAGCTGGCTTCGAAGTAGTCCTCCTCGAAAAGTACACGACTAAGGCCGAGCTCCTCGCAGCTGTCGCCGACGTCGAAGCAATCATCATCCGTAGCGACATCATAGATGCCGAGGTCTTCGACGCTGCTAAGCAGCTCAAGATCGTCGTCCGCGCTGGTGCTGGCTACGACAACGTAGACCTCGAGTCCGCTACCGCTCACGGCGTATGCGTGATGAACACTCCTGGACAGAACGCTAACGCTGTCGCTGAGCTCGTCTTCGCTATGCTCCTCTTCGGCGTACGCAACCGCTTCAACGGCACCTCTGGTACTGAGCTCAAGGACAAGAAGCTTGGTCTCCTCGCTTACGGTAACACGGGCCGCAACGTAGCTCGCATCGCTAAGGGCTTCGGCATGGATATCTATGCTTACGACCCCTTCACGCCTGCCGAAGTCATCGAGAAGGAAGGTGTACACGCTGTCGCCAGCCAGAAGGAGCTCTTCTCTACCTGCGACATCGTCTCCCTCCACATCCCCGCTACACCTGAGACTAAGGGCTCTATCGGCCGCGAACTCGTGAGCCTCATGCCTAAGAAGGGTATCCTCGTGAATACCGCTCGTAAGGAAGTCATCAACGAACCCGAGCTCATCGCCCTCCTCAAGGAACGCGAAGACCTCCGCTACTTCGCTGATATCCGTCCAGGCGCTCACGAAGAATTCGAAGCTGCTGCTGGCGAGCGCTACTTCTCGACCCCCAAGAAGATGGGTGCTCAGACGTCTGAAGCCAACACCAACGCTGGTCTGGCTGCTGCTCGTCAGATCGTCGGCTTCATCAAGGAAGGCAACGAACGCTTCCGTCTGAATAAGTAGTCCGACTACCTTACGTCACTATCTTCCCACCTTAGATAAGACTTACCTCCATGGCTATCATCAAACCTTTCCGTGGTATCCGTCCTCCACAGGACCTTGTAGAGCGTGTAGCTTCTCGTCCATACGACGTACTCAACAGCGAAGAAGCCCGTGCTGAGGCTGAAGGCAATGAGATGTCTCTCTATCATATCATCCGCCCCGAGATTGACTTCCCCGTGGGCACCGATGAGCACGAAGAGAAGGTCTACCAGAAGGCTGCTGAGAACTTCCGCCTCTTCCGTGAGAAGGGCTGGCTCGTACAGGACGCTAAGGAGAACTACTACGTCTATGCCCAGACGATGAATGGCAAGACGCAGTACGGTCTCGTCGTCTGCGCCGCTGTAGAAGACTATATGAACGGTGTCATCAAGAAGCACGAGCTTACCCGCCGCGACAAGGAAGAAGACCGCATGAAGCATGTCCGCGTGAACAACGCTAACATCGAGCCCGTCTTCTTCGCCTATCCCGCGAAGGATGAGATCAATAAGATCGTCGCTAAGTACACCAAGGAAACGCCCGTCTACAGCTTCATCGCTCCTCTCGATGGCTTCGGTCACGAGTTCTGGATCATCGATGATGCTGCCGACATCCAGCGCATCACGGAGCTCTTCGCCGAGATGCCCGCTCTCTACATCGCTGACGGCCACCACCGCTCTGCGGCTGCTGCCCTCGTAGGTGATGAGAAGCGTAAGCAGAACCCCAACCACACGGGTAACGAAGAGTACAACTACTTCATGGCTGTGTGCTTCCCCGATGACCAGCTGACGATCATCGACTACAACCGCGTAGTCAAGGACCTCAATGGCCTGACGAAGGAAGAACTCCTCCAGAAGCTGGAGAAGAACTTCATCGTCGAGGACAAGGGTACGGAAATCTACACGCCTAAGGGGCTGCACAACTTCTCCCTCTACCTCGGGGATCACTGGTATTCACTCACGGCTAAGCCCGGTACGTACGATGACAACGACCCCATCGGCGTGCTTGACGTGACGATCTCTTCTAACCTCATCCTCGATGAGATCCTCGGCATCAAGGACCTCCGCTCTGACAAGCGTATTGACTTCGTCGGCGGTATCCGTGGCCTTGGCGAGCTGAAGAAGCGCGTCGATAGCGGTGAGATGAAGTTTGCTCTCGCACTCTACCCTGTCTCTATGAAGCAGCTGATCGATATCGCTGACTCGGGCAATATCATGCCTCCTAAGACGACGTGGTTCGAGCCTAAGCTCCGCTCAGGCCTCATCATCCACGAGCTCGTCTAAGAGACTGCCCCTCCCTTTCGCACCAGCCCCCGAAGCCTTCCCTCCTGGGAGTTCTTCGGGGGCTATTGCTTTCCCTCCTTCTACCACACCAAAACACATCCATCATGAGCTACACATTACCCCTTGGTGCGCCCATACGGCGTGCCCTTTCCTTGTCCCTCTCCCTTCTGCTTCTCGCTGCCTGTAGCGCCCGAGATAATGGCTTGCCTCTGCCTAATCCCCAGCCTAAAGAAGGCTCGTCGACCCTGCACCTCTCGGTACGTGCACCACGGAGCATTGCCCTGCGCGGACTTGACGAAGAGGATCCGATGCTCCAGATCTCCACGCTTCACTTTGCCTTCTATTCGGAGGCGACTCAGCTCTCCACTCAGCTTCGTGAGGTCAAGGTTACCTCTACCGAGCAGCTGAAGGACATCAATCTCTCTCTGCCCGAGGGGGCTTATAAGCTCGTCGTCGTGGCGAATGCCACCCGCCCGCTGCTGGAGCAGATAGCTATCGGCCGTCCGCTGAGCGCCGTCACGGGCTACATGACCCTCTTTGTAGATGGGCTCTCTACTGCTTCGGGCTCTAAGCTCACCGTCTCCCAGCTCAATGAGCAGGGGGCGATCTCGGTGCCTGCCTCCGCCTTCGGAGCGTCGACCCCTCAGCTGCAGGTGACTCTGGAGCCAGCTCTCGCACGCGTCTTCGTCTATGGTGAGCCCGAGCTCCCCTCGGGTGTCACACGGGGGAGTGCTCCTGCGGACTATCTGGTGACGGGTGTCACGCGCTATACGGCACCACTCCGTCCGCTGGGACTTCTGCGCTCGGGCGTCAAGGAGACGGCGGGCGATGGCTCGGCTGCTGCAGACCGCTATCCCTCGAGTTACCTCTATGAGAAGTGGTCGACCGCAGCCCCGACGAACTTCGGCGAGTACCTCGCTCACTATACTCAGGATATGGTGCTCGGGAAGACCGCGGTGGTGCTCCCACGTGCTGCCTTCCTCGCGAATGAAGCTGCCTTCGATGCGGCACGTAAGAGTCAGCCTTATTACATCCGCGAGACGACCGTGCCTCCTACGGCCTACCTCGTCGGAGGTGTCCCCACGGTCATCCTGCGCTTCCCCTATATCCCTGCGGGGCTTAGCCTGCAGGGCGATGAAGGCTGGTTCAGCTTCGATGGCTTGTACTATGCAGAGCATGAGCTACGCCAAATCATCAAGACGGGGAAGGCGGATAATGCACGTCTCCAGCAGGCTGTCCAAGAGGCTGCGCTGACGGAGGGCTCGCTGTCTGCACCCTTTGAGTCTCATGGGATTAGCTTCCATCATCGTGGCTACTGCTACTATACGATCCCCATCCGCCACTTCGATGATAGCGAAGCTCCCGAGAAGACAGCGCATGGGCGCTACGGGCTGGTGCGTGGCAATGAGTACCGCATCCACCTGACACGCATCCTGCGCCCTGGCTCAGCACTGCCCCCTGACCTGTCGAAGGATCAGCGCCCCCTGACTGAGGAGCGCGACCTGCGCTCGGTCGTGCATGTGAGGCCAGTCGTCACCCGTTCGCATGAGGCGCATCTGTAGCTGCCCATATTCATCCGAGTAAAGTATAAGCCCCGCACTCAGCATCAGCTGTGGTGCGGGGCTTCGCTCTATGAGTGGTGGGGATGAACCAGATGATGAGTGTGGACGTTATAGATAGAAAGCGGCCTCAGCTCGGAAGGAGGAAGAGCTGAGGCCGTACAATCCATGTGTATTTGTCAGGCGCTGGTCCGGTGAGGTGACCGTTAGATTTGAGGCACGATAAGATTGCTTCGAATTGGTATAACAAAGGTGTGAAGTTTCTTGCGCAAAAACAAGCAATTTCGCGCCGCCGAAAAACTTTAATCTCCCTTTACAAGTGTCCCCACGGATAACCAGAAAAAGGCGGGTTTAATAGTAAAAAGGATGGGGTATCTCCATCCTTTTTTACGCTTTGCATCAGCGAGATAGGGCGATGTTTTGCTCGGAAAATACTAAAATATTTAGCGAAGGGTGTCCCAGCTTCATCGAATGGATGGAGTTGGGCTTTTCTATTGTGAAGGGATGGGAGCTCCTTGGAGTCCCCCCTTCTCACTCGTGCTTTTCTAAGGGTAAATAGCCCTTGTTTTCGGGGCTCTATGCGATGGAGGTATATGCCTTTGTGCAGGGGAGTAGGAGTAACCTATATTGGTCAGCGGGTGAACCTATATAGGTCCGCGCGCGAAGCAATATAGCTTACTATTGGTGACCTATATAGGTTCGCTCATCGACCAATATAGGTCGCACCACACCCTTCTCGAGGGGCGGTGTGACGCGTATGTGTGTGGGGGGGGATTGTGCGTGGCGCTTTGCGCTGGTAGGCTGGGCGCAGAGCTGGTGGTGTTCTCGGGGGAGAGGATTGGGGGCGTGGCTATTTCTTCAGCCCCTTGATGCGGGAGGGATTCTGTTTGACGAAGTCTGCCCAGTTCTTCGTGGCGCCTGCAGAGGCGGAGCGTAGGGGAGAGGAGGTGAGGAAGTGGTGGCAGAGAGCGGCTGCGAGGCCGTCGGTGGCGTCAAGTTCGCGGGGCATCTGATCCTGAGGGATCTTCAGGTAGCGCTGTACCATGCCCGCGACTTGCTCCTTGGAGGCAGCGCCGTTCCCTGTGATGGCCTGCTTGATACGCATAGGGACGTATTCGGTGATGGGGATATCGCGCGTGAGGGCTGCCGCCATCGCCACACCTTGGGCGCGGCCGAGCTTGAGCATACTCTGGACGTTCTTCCCGAAGAAGGGGGCTTCGATAGCCAGCTCGTCAGGGTGGAATTCATCGATGAGGCCCTGCACCCGCTCGAAGATGCGCTTGAGGCGTAGGTAATGGTCCTCGTACTTGCTGAGGCTGATGACCCCGAGAGCCAAAAGACGTGCCTCCTGCCCACGGACCTCGATGAGGCCGTAGCCCATGACGATGGTCCCGGGGTCGATGCCCATGATGATGCGCTCTGACATAGCTACTCCTTATATAAGGTATAGTTCGGTGGCAGGTGATTAGTCGACCACATGCATGATCGTGCTGAAGCCTAAGACCGCTTCGCCGAACTGCTTGGTGAGGAGATCGGCCAGGCGGAGCCCCGTATTCGAGAGGATGTCCTGCAGGTGTACCTCTCCCTCGGCGTAGAAGTGCAGGGCATAGGAGAGTGCCTCGGGGTGCTCTTCGTGGGGTACGATGCGGTGCAGGCGGGGGTGCTGTACGAGGCTATCAGCATGGAGTGCAGGGAGGTAAACCTCGCGCATGAACGCCAGGAAAGCCTGCTGAGTCTGAGGGGCAAGGACGAAGGTCGTATTGTATAGGATCATCGGGATCGTTGTGGGGAAAGAGGGTGGTGAGTGCGAGATTTTTTTTTCGCTCTCTTATTGGGGCAAAGATACTTTGAAATAAAATATTTACTACCTTTGCACCGACAATGAAGATCAAGCGGATCTCGTCACACTTATATATTATATGGGGTATTAGCTCATCTGGCTAGAGCGCGACACTGGCAGTGTCGAGGTGAGCGGTTCGAGTCCGCTATACTCCACGCAGCTCTGAGGGTGCTTCACAGCCCCTTGTCTGTATAATACTGCGAAGGCGCACAGGAGGTTGCCTAATGAGAAAAAGGCCCTCAACGACGCTTGTCAGCGGGTGGATAACGGAAGAAATCCCCTGCGATCACGGTAGCTCAGACGTCTTGGTTTATTGCCGAAACGGATTGTTGCCGTATATTTGCAGTGTTATTCATTACGAATTCGAAATCAATAACTAATTAACGTAAGAAAGAAAGATGAAGAAGTTTTTCGCATTCGCATTTGTAGCTGTAGCAGCTGCTTTTGCTTCATGTGCAGGTAACAACGAGCAGAACGCTCAGGACTCTACGGCTATGGACAGCGCTACGATGGTTGAAAGCGTAGTTTCTACGGTTGACAGCGCTGCTGGCGTTGCTGGCGCAGCTATCGACTCAGCTGCTTCTGCAGCTAAGGCTGCTGTTGACTCTATGGCTAAGTAAGCATAGGTCCGACCTACTGATTAGCCACGGGCACGATGTCTCCCTCGGAGATGTCGTGCCCGTGCGCCATTATAGGGGCCGAGGTGCCCTGCCTCTGGGTGGTCTTCGCCCTTTAGGCTATGGGCAAGATGCCGTATCTTTGTATAGCTAATAGGATAGATATGATCACAGTAGAGCGCTACCACGATATCAGTATGGGCCACCGTGTCGTCGGGCACGAGAGCAAGTGCCGTCATCTGCACGGGCACAACTATCGCATCCACTTCATCTGCACGGCTCCCGAGCTGGATGGGGTAGGGCGCGTCATTGACTTCTCCGAGATCAAGGAGCGTCTGTGTCAGTGGCTTGAGGAGAATTGGGACCACAAGATGGTGCTTTGGGCTGAAGACCCACTGCTCCCCGAGCTACGCCGTCTGGTACCTGAGGATCTGTGCGTCGTCCCCTTCAATCCTACGGCTGAGCAGATCGCCATGCACCTGGTCTCCGTCGTCGGGCCTCAGCAGCTCGAGGGGACAGGGATTACACTCGAGGCATGCCGCGTCGAGGAGACCCGTAAGTGCTCCGCTTCCTATCAGCTTTAGTGCCCCAGAGAAGCCGGGACATTGACTATCTTTGTAGATAGGATCGACTACTACTCACACTATAACTAAGCAATGATGAACATCCGTACGTTAGCTTTACTTGCTATGGCGACCACCACCCTCGCGGTGACTGAGCTTCCCGCGCAGGAGCAGCACCGTAGCCCCACCCTCGAAGAATATACGCTCGGCTCGCCCAAGGCGCTCCGTCGTACCTCACTCCGCTCCCTTCGCTGGCTCGGTAGCGACTATGTGTACATCGATAGCACGCGCCTCATGATCGGCACGCCGACAGCCGCTCACCCAGAGAAGACCCTGCTGAGTCAGGATGAGTTCCTCGCGATCATCGGCGAGGCAACAAAGGGCGCGGGGGCTAAGTACTTCACGCCCTTCTCCGTCGTAGATGAGGGGCTCCTTATCCCCTTCGGCAAGAAGCATTACCTCATCGATCCACAGACGAAGAAGCAGCTCGCAGCCTTTGAGCGCGCTGGCCGTGCTGAGCAGGCCTTCGCTCTGGCTCCTCGTGCTAAGCACGCTGTGGCTGTACGAGACAACAACCTCTTCCTCCTCCTCCCCGATGGCTCGTCGAAGCAGCTGACGACCGATGGCACGCCCACACTCGTCTACGGGCAGAGCGTGCATCAGAATGAGTTCGGGATCAATGGCGGGCTCTTCTGGAGCCCCGACGGGAGCCGCTTGGCCTTCTATCGCATGGACCAGAGCATGGTGACTCCTTATCCCCTCGTTCATATCAATACCCGCAAGGCTACCGAGGAGAAGCTCTATTACCCCATGGCTGGTATGCCCAGCCACCACGTGACCCTCGGGATCTATGACGTGGCTTCGGGGAAGACCACTTACATCAAGACGGGTGAGCCTAAGGAGAAGTACCTGACGAATATCTCTTGGGCTCCCGACAGTAAGACGGTCTATATCGCAGAGGTCAACCGTGAGCAGAATCACATGGACCTCAAGGCCTACGACCCTGCTACGGGTGACTACATCAAGACCCTCTTCTCGGAGCACAACGATAAGTACATCGAGCCCCAGTGGCCCATGCGCTTCATCCCTGGGCGTGATAAGGAGTTCGTCTGGCAGACGCGCCGTGACGGCTACACGCACCTCTATCGCTACAATGTCGATGGGAAGCTCCTCGGGCAGATCACCCGTGGCGAGTGGGAGATCACTGACTTCCTCGGCTTCGCTGACGGCGGTAAGACCATCGTCTACAGCTCCACGCAGCTGAGCCCCATTGACCGTGTCATCGCCTCGGTCAGCATCGACGGTCGCAAGATGCGCATCCTCACCCCACAGGCTGGCTGGCACGTCGGTCAGCTCTCTTCGGATGGGAAGTACCTCCTCGATACGTATGAGTCGCTGAAGAACCCCACGGAGAACCGCCTCCTCTCTGTCGCTACGGGCAAGCCTATCGCTACCCTCTACCAGTCGAAGGATCCCGAAGCTGGCTTCATCAATCCTGAGATCACATTCGGTACGATCAAGGCTGCTGACGGCGTGACGGACCTCCACTACCGCCTCCTCAAGCCTACGAACTTCGACCCTGCGAAGAAGTATCCCACGATCGTCTACGTCTACAATGGCCCTCACGCTCAGCTCGTGCAGAACCGCTTCCACGCAGGTTGCCTCGGCTGGGACCTCTATATGGCTACCAAGGGCTTCGTCATCTTCACCGTTGACGGCCGAGGCTCAGCCCACCGTGGGGCAGCCTTCGAGCAGGTCATCCACCGCCACCTCGGGAAGAATGAGATGGCCGACCAGATGAAGGGCGTAGACTTCCTCAAGAGCCTGCCCTACGTCGATGCCGACCGCATCGGTGTGGCTGGCTGGAGCTATGGTGGCTTCATGACGACAAACCTCATGCTGACCTACCCCGATGTCTTCAAGGTAGGCTCTGCTGGTGGTGCCGTCACCGACTGGGCTCGCTACGAGATCATGTACGGGGAGCGCTATATGGATAGCCCGCAGGACAACCCCGAGGGCTACAAGGAGACGAACCTCTCCCTGCGTGCGGGCAACCTCAAGGGCCGCCTGCTCCTCATCCATGGTACCATTGACCCCACGGTCGTCTGGCAGCACACGCAGCTCTTCGTCGATGCCTGTGTCAAGGCTGGGACGTATCCAGACTACATGATTTACCCCGAACATAAGCACAACGTCCTCGGGGTCGATCGTGTCCACCTCAATTATACGATGGCGCGCTACTTCATGGATCACCTGTAGTCGTCCACTCGCCATCATCCTACTTATTATCTTATCAGTTGTATGAACATTCTTCTATTGGGCTCGGGGGGGCGTGAGCATGCCCTGGCATGGCGCATCGCTCGCAGTCCCCGTCTCTCGCAGCTCTTCATCGCGCCAGGCAATCCGGGTATGTCACTCTACGGTACGTGTATGCCGCGTATCGGGGTGACGGACTTCGCTGCCATCGCGGCCCTGATCCGTCGGGAGCATATTGAGCTCCTCGTCGTAGGGCCCGAGGTCCCCTTGGTCGAGGGGATCGTCGATTATCTGCATGGCGAAGCAGGTCTGACGGACCTCCTTATTGTGGGGCCCGATGCCAAGGGAGCTCAGCTCGAGGGAAGTAAAGACTTTAGCAAGGCGTTCATGCAGCGCTACGGTATCCCCACTGCGGCCTACCGTACCTTTGATAAGTCTACTCTCAGTGAGGCCATCGACTACCTCAAGACCCTCCAGCCTCCCTACGTGCTGAAGGCTGACGGTCTGGCGGCTGGTAAGGGCGTCATCATCAGCGAGAGCCTCGAGGAAGCCGAGCGGGAGCTGCGTGGGCTCCTCTCGGGGCGCTTTGGATCTGCCAGCACGCGTGTCGTCATCGAGGAGTACCTCCATGGTATCGAGTGCTCGGTCTTCATCGCTACGGACGGTAGTGACTGGCGCGTGCTCCCTGTTGCTAAGGACTACAAGCGCATTGGCGAGGGCGATACGGGCTTGAATACCGGTGGTATGGGCTCCGTCTCTCCCGTGGTCTTCGCTGACGAAGCCTTCATGCAGCGCGTCGAGGAGCGTGTCATCCGCCCCACTATCGAAGGGCTGCGTGCCGAAGGCATCGACTATCGTGGCTTCATCTTCGCTGGGCTGATGAACGTAGGTGGCGACCCCTACGTCATCGAGTACAACTGCCGTATGGGCGACCCCGAGACCGAGTCGGTGATGCTGCGTATTGACTCTGACTTCGTTGAGCTCCTGGAGCGTATGGCTCGTGGCCATCTCGGCGACTATCAGCTCGAGGAGTCCTCTCAGTATGCTGCTACCGTGGTCCTCGTCTCCGAGGGCTATCCCGAGAGCTATGCTAAGGGGATCCCCATCAGTTATCCCCACGCACCGACCTTCGACTCGCTGCTCTTCCATGCCGGTACCTCGTGCGATGACTCGGGTCATCTCGTTACCTCGGGTGGGCGTATCCTCACCGCCAGCTGTCTTGGCTCAACCCTTGCCGAAGCGTTGGAGCGCTGCTACCAGCTCGCTGATCGCGTGCAGTACACCGGTAAGACGCTTCGTCGTGATATCGGTCAAGACCTCCTGAAGCTTTCGTAGCTCCCACAGATAAAGATGCCTATGAGAAGGATGACTACTAACGGGTAGCCCCTTCTCGTAGGCATTTCTTTACCCTCTCCTCGTGAGGGTATCTCTGCCCTCCCACCAGCTATCCCCTTGATATGTCTCGCTTCACCTCTTCGCGACAGCGTACCAATTGGCTGGAGTTCACTCTATGGCTCCTCACCTTCCTCCTTGTGTACCTCCTCCCACCTGCTACGGGTGAGGTAAGCGAAGGGGCGGGTGTCCTCGTGCCGCTACTTCCCGTGGCGACGGCATGGACCTATCGTCTGGCTGGGCTCTTGGTACTGGCTGGCTTCTCTGCCTTCGCTATCTATATCGGGGAATACTTCCTGCTCATCGAGCGTGTGGAGCGTCCACTGCTGGTACTCTTCATGGTGGCGCTCTTCACGACGACGCCCTCTATAGGTATCCTTTCGGCGGGGGCACTTATCTTCCAGCTCCTCATCCTGCTCCTGAGCTTTGGCACGTATCAGGATACGCACCAGCCACGCGTCAGCCTCTTCATCGGGCTTCTCGTAGGTGTCCTCTCGCTGGTCTCTCCCGTCTACCTCCTACTGGTCCCCGTCATCATCTGGGGCCAATACCACCTGCGCTCCATCGCTTGGCGACCCATCATTGCGCTCCTCATCGGGGTGATCCTCCCGCTGTGGCTCTTCGTGCCCGTCCTTCTCTTGATGGGGAATGGGGCGCTGCAGGCCTATGGGGCTTTTGCGCTGAGAGCCTTCCCGCTCCCGATGCCCCAGGAGCTGAAGAGCTTTGAGGCTGTGCCCCTCGCGTCGTATGCCGTGGTGCTCGTCACCTTCTTCGTCGGCTACCTGCTCTATCGTCGTCGCTACTATCGGGAGAGTGTGCGGCACCGTGACCTCTTCTCGACGATGCAGCTCTATCCGCTCGTCCTCCTTCTCGCTGTGCCCTTCGTGGCTGGCGAATCGGCTGCGCTCCTCCAGCTCACCCTGCTACCCATCGCCTTCCTCATCGCGCGAGGGATGGGTATGCTCCCGCAGCGTATGGCGCTCGTCCTGCGCTCCATCCTCCTCGTCCTGCTCCTCAGCCAGTATCTCTATGTGCTGGGGTTCTTTGAGCTCTTTCGCCGGGTAGGCTAAGGCGCTCTATCATTTCTCTTATTCCTCTCCTCTATGCATAACCCTAACAATGTACAGGTAGGGAGCCAAGTGCGCTTCCTCAATACGGTCGGGGGCGGGCGTGTGGCTCGCATCACCGCTGATACGGCTTGGGTCGAAGATGCCGACGGCTTCGAGATCCCCACACCGCTCAAGGACTGCGTCGTCGTCGAAGCGGGCGACACCTTCATCCCTGAGATTCGCCCTCCGAAGATCATTCAGGAGAAGCTCCGTCAGGGGCGTACGGAGCCCGCTGCTCCCGCACCCGGCGAGGTGCGTCGCCCCGCTGCTCCTGATCCTCGCCCTGCTCGTCCCCTGCGTGCTGGCGAAGATGAGCTGACCGTACAGCTGGCTTTCCTCCCGCAGGATCGCGCTAAGCTCGGGCTGACGAACTACGAAGCCTACCTCGTCAACTACAGCGGCTTCACCCTCTACTACGTCTATCTGAGTGCCGTGGGTACGGGCTATAAGGTACGCTCTACGGGTACGATCGAGCCTCATGGTGATGCCTTCCTAGAGGAGTTTGCCCCGGCTGATCTCAATGACCTTGAGCAGCTCGCCGTACAGATACTTCCCTTCCACGACGGGGTGATCACGAAGCTGCAGAACCCCCTTTCGGTACGCCTCAAGCTCGAAGTGACGAAGTTCTTCAAGCTCCATTCCTTCCGCCCCAACGACTACTTCACCGACGATGCGCTGATGCTCCCCATCGTAGAGCGTGGCGCTGAGCAGGCGCAGCCCGAGGTGGACACATCTGCTTTGGCCTCTGCCCTGCAGACGAAGAAGGAGGATAAGAAGCCTGCTTCAAAGGCTATGGCCTCTGCTCCTCGCCGTGATGAGCCTCTCGTCGTCGACCTCCATGCATCGGAGATCCTCGAGACGACGGCAGGTATGTCGAGCGCAGATATCCATGACTATCAGCGTGACTACTTCCACCGCACGATGCAGGAGCATATACGGGAGCGTGGGCGTAAGATCGTCTTCATCCATGGGAAGGGGGATGGTGTCCTCAGAGCTTCTATTGAGCGTGAGCTACGACGCAAGTACCCCACGTGCCGCTTCCAGGATGCGTCCTTCCAGGAGTACGGCTATGGCGCTACGCAAGTGACTATCGGCTAAGCGGCGGCTATGAAAGAGATCGAACGTAAGTTCCTCGTGACCTCGCTGGCTTTCCTCGCCGAGGCTACCGATGCGCTGCATATTGATCAGGGCTACCTCCACTCGACACGGCCCACGGTGCGCGTGCGTCGCCGTGGCGATCAGGGCTTCCTCACGCTGAAGACACCCTCCGATGCCAAGGGGCTGGTGCGTGATGAGTACGAGTATGAGATACCTCTGGCGGATGCCGAGGCACTTCTCGAGCTGTGCGGAGGGCACCGTCTGAAGAAGACGCGCTACCTCGTCCCTTACCACGGGCATACGTGGGAGGTCGACCTCTTTGCGGGTCATCTCGAGGGATTCTGCCTGGCGGAGCTGGAGCTGAAGAGCGAAGACGAGACCTTCGACCTACCGCCCTGGGTGGGCAAAGAGGTGACGGGCGATCCCCGCTACTACAATAGTGCGCTGGCCCGAAGCAAACAATAATGGACTTAATTGGGTTAGTTCAGTATAGGACAGGGCGAATGCCCTCCCTCATTTGTCCGATTTAATCACGCCCAATAAACAATTACACAGATGAAGTACGAACTCATCCAACTCCCTTACGCTCCCAATGCCCTCGAGCCTGCTATCAGCGCTGAGACCCTCTCTTTCCACCACGGTAAGCACCTCGCTGGCTATGTCAATACGCTGAATGGCCTCATCGAAGGCACGGAATATGCTGAGCTCCCTCTTGAAGAACTCGTTCGCAAGAGCGAAGGCCCTATCTTCAACAACGCAGGTCAGCTCCTGAATCACAACCTCTACTTCACGCAGTTCGGTCCCAACAAGGGTGGCCAGCCTACGGGTAAGCTCCTCGATGCTATCGTAGCTAAGTGGGGCAGCTTCGAGGCATTCCAGCAGGAATTCCTCACGGCTTGCACCACGCTCTTCGGCTCGGGCTGGGCTTGGCTCGCTGCTAAGGCTGACGGCGAACTCGTCATCACGAAGGAGCCTAACGGTAGCAACCCTGTCGTCCAGGGTCTCCGTCCTCTCTTCGGTGTCGACGTATGGGAGCACGCTTACTACCTGAGCTACCAGAACCGTCGTGCTGACCACGTCAAGGATCTCTGGGCTATCGTCGACTGGGACGTCGTAGCCAGCCGCTACTAATCGTAGACGCTTCTTTTAATTCTCGATACTTCGCCCTCCGCTCGCCTCTTTGGGTGAGCGGGGGGCGAAGCCTTTTTATCGCGGGGAGAGGGCGGCAGTGCGGGAGAATTGTCGTAGCTTTGCCCGTGCAACAATTAATAGACACACTATGCAGCTGATCAAGAAGATTATCATCGGGCTCATCATCCTCGTCATCGTCGCAGCGGTCGTCTCGCTCTTCTTCCTTAATGAGGCACAGCGTATGATCGTCGGTATGGCAGCAGGCCTCGGCGTCATCAACCTCCTCGGCGTCCTCTACTTCGTGCAGAAGAATGCTGACGGGCGGAGCGAGAAGCCCAAGCACTAAGGGATAGCCCCGACTGACAAAAGACAAGCCCCAGACGGCTCATCGCACCTCCGAGCGAGGTGGGAGAGCCGTCTGGGGCTTTTGCGTGTAGCCCACATCCCGTGCAGGCTAAGGGAGGGCGAGCTTAGTCGACGAGGCGCATGGGGGGCTTGACGACTTCGGCAGCGAGCTTACGGCCACGTACTACGATGTAGATAGGCGTGCCGATAGCGGAGAATTCCTTCTTCACATAGCCCATACCGATACCCGTCTTGAGGGTGGGGGACATGGTGCCGGAGGTTACCTCGCCGATGATGTTGCCGTCTGCGTCAGCGATCTCGTAGTGTGAGCGGGGTACACCCTTGTCAGAGAGCTTGAAGGCGACGAGCTTGCGCTTGATGCCCTCGGCCTTCTGCTGCTCGAAGAATGCCTTGCTGGGGAAGTTCTTCTCGGGGATGAGCTTCGTGATCCAGCCGAGACCAGCTTCGAGGGGAGAGGTGGTGTCGCAGATATCGTTGCCATAGAGGCAGAAGCCGACTTCGAGGCGGAGCGTGTCGCGAGCGCCGAGACCGATGGGGCGGATGCCTTCGGGCTTACCTGCTTCGAAGATAGCGTTCCAGATCTTCTCACCGTACTGGGGATAGAAGTAGATCTCGAAGCCACCAGCACCGGTGTAGCCCGTGTTGGAGAGGATGACCTCAGGGCAGCCAGCGAAGGTGCCGACCTTGAAGGTGTAGTAAGGGATGGTAGAGAGGTCTACATCCGTCAGGCGCTGCAGGACCTGCTGTGCCAGAGGGCCCTGGATGGCGAGCTGACCGACGTTGTCACAGCTGTTCTCGAGGATAGCGCCAGCGGCGTTGTGCGACTGACACCAAGCCCAGTCCTTCTCGATATTAGCGGCATTGACGACGAGGAGGTACTTCTCATCTTCGTAGTGGTAGACGAGGAGGTCGTCGACGATACCCCCCTGTTCGTTGGGGAAGCAGGTGTACTGGATGTCACCGACCTTGAGCTTAGAGGCGTCGTTGGTGGTGATATCTTGGATGAACTGGAGGGCATTGGGGCCCTTGACCCAGAATTCCCCCATGTGTGAGACGTCGAATACGCCGACACCCTTGACGACGGTCATGTGCTCTTCGATGATCCCCGTAGGATACTCGATGGGCATATCATAGCCTGCGAACTCGTGCATCTTGGCACCTAAGGCCTTGTGGATCTCGGTGAATGGAGTTGTCTTCATGTTGGTTGCTTTAATGTAGTTTGTGAGCTGTACTTGCACATCAAAGGTAAGGAGTTCTACGGAACTAACCTATACAGCTTGACATCCTAAAATATTATAGAAAAGGAGGGCGTTTCAGCCCACTTCGGTGGGGGTCGAAGCGCTGTCTGTCGAGCCCTCTTCGTGTGGTCTCTTTGTGTCTCTTGCTGAGGGCAAACTGCTATGTCGTATAGGCCCTTTTGCCCTTCCTCCGTGAGGGGGTGGTGTGAACCTATATTGGTCGGCGGGCTGACCTATATAGGTCGATGGTATGTACCTATATTGGTCACGAAGCGAACCTATATAGGTCAGCTCGCCGACCAATATAGGTTGCTCTCGAAGAGGTGCGGTGGGGCATTTCTCCCTTCTCCGTGAGGGGGGAGACTGAGCCCTCTCGGCTTGGGGGTATTAGTCGTTGTAGTAAGGGGGATTGCTCCGACTTAAAGGCACCTGCTTAGGGGCTATCTCTCCGCTGTGTACCGCAGGGGGCAAAAGCGACCAGTACTGGTCAGCGGTCGAACCAGTACTGGTCACCCCTGGTAACCAGTACTGGTCGCGATGTGAAGTAGTACTGGTCACTTCACCGACCAGTACTGGTCGAAAAACTGACCTTGCAGAGGGCTGTCGCACAGATTCTTGCGAGAGCCCTACTATATATGGTGGATTATTCGTTCCTTTACATAGCGTAAGCTCTTCACGTGGGAGGACGCGTCCTCTCTATCAACTAAATCCACACGCTGCCCACGCTTCACGTGGGAAAGAGAATTAAGCAAAGAGAAGATAAGCCTATGAGACACATCCTACTTCTCCTCCTCGTCCTTGCCTTCGGAGGAGTCCTCAGAGCCCAAAGTCCCGACGAGGCGTGGCTGGAGGGGACCCTCGTCAGCAAGACGGACAAGACTCCCCTGGTGAATGCCTTCGTCGTACTGCGTACCGCCGACGGAGCGGACACGCCCTTTAGTGCGATCACCGATGAGAAGGGGTACTTTCTCCTCAAGGCTACGACGGGTACGTATCGCCTTGCAGCCACCTTCGTCCAGCAGACCATCATCCTTCGCCCTTCGCTGGAGCTCCCTGCGGGGCGGCTCCAGCTGGGTACGCTTCCCGTAGAGCTGACCCGCGAGCTGGAGGCGGTCGTCGTAGAGGGGAAGACTCCCCTTGTGCGCTACGAAGGCTCGACCCTCATCTTCGGTGAAGCCGCCTTCGCCAAAGCTCGTGGGGGTAGTGTGCTGGACGGGCTGAAGCTCATCCCTGGCCTGCAGATAGAGGGCGCCAATAAGCTCAAGCTCTACGGCATCTCCACGCTGGCGGTCTACATCGATGGTCGTCCCCAGCGTATGTCACAAGACGAAGTCATCGCCCTCCTGCAAGGGATGTCTGTGAGCGAAATCGCGCAGGTCGAGCTCATCCGTGAGCCAGGAGTCGAGTACAGCGGAGTGACGACGCCGATCCTGAATATCAAGCGTAAGACGCGAGCCGACGAGGGGGTCAAGGGCTTCACCAGCCTGGTCGGTACCTACCATCAGCTCTTCTCCGAGCAGCTCTCCACTCGGGTCAATCTCAACTATGGGCGCAGCCGCTCCTACGTCTCCTACACGCTGGGGAATAAGCGCTATCGTGAGACCACGACCCTCTCCTCGGGAGTCGTCGATGACCTGTGTGTCGATCCCAGAGTCTCCCATCAGGTCGGTCTGGGTACGGACCTCACGCTGGGCAAGGGGCATTCCCTCGGGGCGCAATTCCTCGGGAACTATGCCGACGAGCGTCTCCGCTTCTCGCAGGGGATGAGCAATCGCATAAAGTGGTCAAACCTCTACGCCACGCTCTTCCATACCTTCCGCGCCAGTCGCTGGAGCCTACAGACGACCGCCGAGGGCTCACGTGGGAGCTCCGACCTGCGCCGAGATCAGGGAGCTATGGATGTAGCGACCAAGGATGACAACCGCTTCGCACGTATCGCCCTGGACTTCGCGCATCGCCTCTCGAGCATCTTCACTCTCTACGCTGGTGCCGAGGTCAGCCGTGTAGCGGTGGACTCTCGCCTCACCAGTAGAGCGGACGAGCTAACGCTAAGAGAATGGAATATCGAGGGCTATACGAAGCTGGGCTTCCGTCTGCCTAAGGTCTCTGGCTTTGTGGGTCTACGCATCGCAGGCGAAGACCGCAAGGGGAGCCTGGCCAGTGGCTTGGGGGACTTCTTCCGCTCAGGCTCTGAGCTTCTCACCTCCGCCTCCCTCCGCTACGCACCTGCCCGCGACCATGAGCTTTCCCTGACCCACTCCTCCAGCTACACGCGCCCGAGCTACCGTGACCTCCTCGGCTATACCAGCGTAGCCTCGGCAGCCTTCCTGCGCAAGGGGAATTCTGAGCTGCGGACAGCATATCGCAGGGGCCTGAGTCTGAACTATACCTATATGCGTGCGGCACAGCTGGAGCTCAGCTACACCGATACCGAGGACCCCATCGTAGAGGCTATACCCCCGATGTATGGGGGTGGAATTACCCTGCGTCGGTACAACCTCGACTACAGCCGTACGCTGCGTGCACTGCTGGTCCTGCCCCTCCCGCTGGTTAGCCAGAAGAAGTTCAGCTGGCTGGCGCTCACCATCCTAGCAGCCCAGCGCCAGTGGGATGCGGGGCGTATTGAGACGAACGACTACAGCGCCGCGCTCAACACCCAGTTCGTCCAGCACCGCCATAGCTTCAGCCTCCCCGCGGATTGGACGGTCGACCTCGGTGTGACCTATTATAGTGGAGTGCTCTATGAGCTCTATCGCATCCAGCGCCAGTGGTGGGTCGATGCTTCGGTGAGCAAGCGTATGGGCAACCTACGTGCTACGCTCTCCGCTCGTGACCCCTTCAATACGAATATCGCGCGCGGGAGCTATAATCCGGAGGTCAACGGCCTGGCCTTCGAGCGTAATTGGCACAGCCCACGCCTGGAGCTGACCATCTCCTACAGCTGGGGGAAGAAGAGCGTCAAGGCGCAGGATACGCGTGCGCGGTATGATGACCTGAAGCGCCTCACTACGGGGGCAAGCGAAGGGATGAATACCCCCGCTCAGTAGTCTATTAGCTGTATAAACACCGCCCTTACACTCCATCTAAATAGAGCCGAGGGGATAGCGAAGCCTGCTCGCTATCCCCTCGCTCGCTATCCCGAAGTCTCCCCGCATATCGTGAGGCGGCGCAGGAGATTAAGGAGATTGAGTGGAGCCTCAATAACTGCCCGAGAAAGAAGTTAGGTTGCCACACGCCACACGAGGTTTTCTACCTGAATTTGCAACCAAAGTGTTGCGCTTCCAAGTGGAAAATACATTGTCATTTCTACTGTTAGAGTTGCCATAAAACATACTGTCTCGACCATACCTATATTCCGATGGTGCATTATCCGAAAGGATTTGAGTTGTATAGTGCCGATTATTTATTGAAAGGTCTTTACCCTGATTGCCGAAACAAGCGACACGACTGACTTTGCAACTTGGTTGCAGTTTTTATTCCGTACTTTTGCAGCGGATTAAATGATTGGTTATGGAAAAAGAACAAAAAATCAAAGTGATACGCATCATTGCGAGCATCGTTTTGCTAATGGCGACATATATTCCGGCTATTCCGGAAGAGATTCGCATCGGATTATGTGCCATCGCCTATGTCATAATCGGTGCGGACATCGTTTATGCCGCCTTGCGTAATTTGTGCAAAGGGCAGTTTTTGGGTGAGAGTTTCCTTATGACTATTGCGACCGTCGGAGCATTTGTCATCGGAGAATACCCCGAAGCAGTGGCAGTGATGATGTTCTATCAGATTGGGGAACTTTTCTCCGATATAGCGGTGGATCGAAGCCGGGCTTCGATTGCGGCATTGATGGATATCCGTCCGGATTATGCTAATATCGAGAAAGAGGGAAGTCTAACACGAGTGTCTCCATCGGATGTCCCGGTCGGTAGTATCATCGTAGTGAAACCGGGAGAGAAAATACCATTGGACGGAAAGATAATCTCCGGAAGTACGACTCTCGACACGGCGGCGTTGACCGGTGAAAGCCTTCCGCGTGAGGTTTCCGAAGGCGATACCGTTATCAGCGGAAGCCTGAATCTCACGGGTGTTCTGCATATCCGTACGTCGGCGACATTTGGAGAATCGACCGTTGCGAAAATCCTCGATTTGGTAGAAAATGCGGATACAGGCAAGGCGAAGAGTGAAAAGTTCATAACCCGTTTCGCACGCTATTATACACCCGCTGTCGTGGCTGTGGCTGCATTGCTCGCCTTGGTTCCTCCGCTGATTGTGGGCGGCGAATGGCTTGTCTGGTTAAACCGCTCTCTGATTTTCCTGGTGATTTCCTGCCCCTGCGCACTGGTCGTGTCTGTCCCGCTGACGTTCTTTGGCGGAATAGGTGGAGCATCAAGAAAGGGCATTCTCGTAAAAAGCTCCAACTATCTGGAAATGATGGCGCATATAAAAACAGTCGTGTTCGACAAGACCGGGACTCTGACAGAAGGCAATTTCTCGGTCACTGCCATATATTCCCAAATGATGTCGGAGCATGAACTTATAGAATTGGCTGCATTGGCGGAAAGTTTTTCTGACCATCCCTTGTCGGCATCGATACGGGATGCCTGCAATTTGCCATTGGACAAAACAAGAGTGACCGGTTATGAGAACATTGCAGGCGAAGGAGTCATGGCAATCATCGACAATCGTAAGGTTTATGCCGGAAACGAAAAGCTTATGTCGCGTGCCGGTGTGCCCCCCCAGTCATGTGAAAAGATAGGCACCATTGTCCATGTCGCCGTAGACAGCGTTTATATGGGACATATCGTCGTTTCCGATAACCTAAAGCCGCAATCCGCCGAGACCATCGCCAGGCTGAAAGCCTCCGGGGTTGGAAAAACAATCATGCTTACAGGCGACCGTAGTGATGTGGCTAAAGATATTGCCGGAAAAGTGAACATAGATGAGTTCCATGCCGAACTGCTGCCGATAGACAAGGTGAGATTTGTCGAAGCACTGCGCAAAGAACATGCTCGGTCTCCCATCGCTTTTGTCGGCGACGGCATCAATGATGCTCCGGTCATCAAACTTGCTGACATAGGCATTGCCATGGGGGCTGTCGGCAGTGACGCCGCTATTGAAGCGGCCGACATCGTATTGATGAATGATAATCCCATGAATATCGTCGAAGGGATGATGATAGCGCGCAAGACGTTAAGCATAGTGAAACAGAACATCGTATTCGCCATCGGCATCAAACTCCTGATGTTGCTGTTGGGAGCGTTGGGCGTTGTCAACATGTGGGCTGCCGTGTTTGCTGATGTAGGTGTTACCATACTTGCCATACTCAATGCGTTAAGGAGCATGCGTGTCAGCAATGTGCTCCCTCATATTGGACGGTCGACCTCGGTGTGACCTATTATAGTGGAGTGCTCTATGAGCTCTATCGCATCCAGCGCCAGTGGTGGATCGATGCTTCGGTGAGCAAGCGTATGGGCAACCTACGTGCTACGCTCTCTGCCCGCGACCCCTTCAATACGAATACTGCCCTTACACTCCATCTAAATAGAGCCGAGGGGATAGCGAAGCCTGCTCGCTATCCCCTCGCTCGCTATCGCGAAGTCTCCCCGCATATCGTGAGGCAGCGCTTTTTCCTGCATAGAGTAGCCGTGGCTCGGGGGCTTTGCACACAGAGGGCGTGACAGGACGATATGTGCATTTTGTCTTAGCTTTGTAGTACCTATTGTATAATATGTAGGGGTGTAGCCTTTCCCCGAGAGCACCGCATCCCTATCCCAATGATGTGACCGATATGAATAGAATCATCAGCCGCCTTACCGCCCTGTCGGCAGCAGCCCTTCTGATGCTGCCCAGCTGCCTTGGTAAGGGAAAGAACACCCCCGACGTGCCATCAATCAAGCCCCTCTCCACCCTCACGGGTAAGGTAGAGAAGCGCGTCATCACCCGTCTCTCTGCAGCAGGCACCGAAGAGGAGCGCACCGAAGAGGTCTACCGCCGTAGGGGTGGCCTTCTGACGAAGGTCGTCTATGGCATCCCCGCTTCGGGGGGCAGTCTGCAGCCCATCGAGACGACGACGAATACCTACGATGAGCAGGGATACCGCGTCAGTGAGGTCGTCGAGAAGCTCACCGCCACCGGCACGAAGGAGCGTACCGAGACGAAGTACACTTATCGCCCCTTCTCCCCGCAGGTCAGCTATGTCAGCAACTACAAGGAATATGACTCCCAAGGTCGTCTCGTCGCTGACGTGACGCATGAGCTCGAGGGCTCGCGCCTGAGCCGTGTCATCCGCACCGTCTATGATTATTCTGCTGGAGGGGCTAATCCCAAGGAGACTGTCCTGCGCACGAACTACACCTACATGGATCCCATCATCGAGTCCCGCACCTTCACCCTCGTCACCGACCCCAAGGCTGTCGGCGGTACGGGCGCGCTCTACCACGAGCAGGCGCGTATGCGTGTGGACTACTACGGGCGTAAGCTCTTCGAAGAGATCCACACCTTCGACACCTCAGTGGGTGTAGCTAAGCAGGATCTCAAGAAGCCCAATGGCGCTACCGTCTCGATCTACACCTATGGCGATACGGGCGATATCGTCCGTGAGCTTCGTGAGACCCATGGCCCCCGTACGCAGGCTGAGTATGATGCCGACAAGGAGCACAAGCTCCCCCTGCTCAAGCTCATCGACCGCTACTACTACGAGGTGAAGTATACCCAGACCAATACCGAGGGCTTCCCCACGAAGATGGAGGTCACCGTCGAGAAGGGTGTCGCTAAGACGAAGACCACCTACACGGCGAATATCAGCTATACGTACTTCGCTGACCCTACACCTAAGAACTAATCCCCCTTCCCTCCGCCTAACCCGATCAAATAAGTATTCCCTACGTGCGAATAGATATCCTCACCGTCGTGCCCGAGCTCCTCGAGAGCCCGCTCCAGCACTCCATCGTCGGCCGTGCCCAGCAGCAGGGCTTCCTCGAGCTTCATGTCCACAATATCCGTGACTACGCTACGAATAAGTGGCGCCGTGTCGATGACTATCCCTTCGGGGGGGAGGCAGGGATGATCCTGCAGATCGAGCCGATCGACCGCGCTATCGCCGACCTCAAGAGCCAGCGCCACTACGATGAGGTGATCTATACTTCGCCCGATGGGGAGACCTTCGATCAGGGCATCGCGAACCAGATGAGCCTGCAGGAGAACCTCATCATCCTCTGCGGCCACTACAAGGGCATCGACCAGCGCATCCGTGAGCACCTCATCACGCGTGAGATCTCCGTCGGGGACTACGTCCTCACGGGCGGTGAGCTACCAGCTGCTATCATGGTGGATGCCGTGGTGCGCCTACTGCCTGGCGTCATCGGCGACGCGGAGAGTGCACTCTCTGATACCTTCCAGGACGACCTCCTCGCGCCACCTATCTACACCCGCCCCGCCGACTACAAGGGGTGGAAGGTGCCCGACGTCCTCCTCAGTGGACACGCCGCCCGTATCGAAGCGTGGAAGATGGAGTGCGCCCTCGAGCGTACGAAGCGCCTGAGACCCGACCTCTACAAGAAGCACTTGGGGCACGAGAAATAGCTAATTAATTCCTAATTTTGCCCTTAGGATGGGTCACTACGGAGGGACCTCGGGTAGGAAGCCCGCGGCCGCACCCTCTCGTGTGCCCGTCGCTTCGCTTTAGATAAGTCACTAAATAACACACTATAATCGAAGAATCATGGCTTTGAAGTTTATCACAGCTGACGAAGCAGCCGCACTCGTAAAGGACGGCGACAACATTGGTTTCAGCGGCTTTACCCCCGCAGGTTGCCCCAAGGTCGTACCTGGAGCTATCGCTAAGCGCGCCGAAGAAGAGCACGCTGCAGGCCGCCCATTCAAGGTAGGTATGTTCACTGGTGCCAGCACGGGCGACCGTCTCGACGGCGCACTGGCTCGCGCAGGTGCAGTTAAGTTCCGCACGCCCTACCAGTCGAACAAGGATATGCGCAACGGCATCAACGCCGGTGAGCACCCCTACTTCGATATGCACCTCTCGATGCTCGCTCAGGAGCTCCGCTATGGCTTCCTCGGCAAGATCGACGTCGCTATCGTCGAAGCTGCTGACGTCACCGAAGACGGTGAGATCGTACCCACCTCTGGTGTCGGTATCCTCCCCACGATCTGCCGCCTGGCGGACAAGATCATCGTCGAGCTGAACGACAAGCACCCCAAGGAAATCCGCGGTATCCACGACATCGCTGAGCCTCTCGATCCTCCTCATCGCCGTGATATGCCCGTATATAGCCCCAGCGATCGCGTCGGTCAGCCCTTCGTGAAGGTCGACCCTGCTAAGATCGTCGGTGTCGTCCGTACGAGCGAGCCCAACGACGAAGGTGCCTTCGCTCCCCTCGATGATGTCACGAAGGCTATCGGTGACAACGTGGCTAAGTTCCTCGTCTCTGAGATGGAAGCTGGCCGTCTGCCTAAGGAATTCCTCCCTCTGCAGAGTGGTGTAGGTAACGTGGCTAACGCTGTCCTCGGCGCTCTCGGAGACAACAAGCAGATCCCTGCCTTCGAGGTCTACACCGAAGTCATCCAGGACGCTGTCATCGAGCTGATGAAAAAGGGTCGCGTGAAGTTCGCCAGCGGCTGCTCACTCTCTGTGACGCGCCCTGTCATCCAGGAGATCTACGGCAACCTCGACTTCTTCAAGGACAAGCTCCTGCTGCGTCCCCAGGAATACTCTAACAATCCTGAGATCGTGCGCCGTCTCGGTGTCATCACCATCAATACCGCCCTCGAAGCTGATATCTTCGGTAACATCAACTCGACGCACGTCAACGGTACGCGTATGATGAATGGTCTCGGTGGCTCAGGCGACTTCGCTCGCAATGGCTATCTCTCGATCTTCACCACGCCTTCTACCGCTAAGGACGGCAAGATCTCTGCCTTCGTACCTATGGTCTCGCACCTCGACCACAGTGAGCACTCTGTGAAGATCATCATCACCGAGTACGGTATCGCTGACCTCCGTGGCAAGAGCCCCCGCCAGCGTGCTGAGGAGATCATCGAGAAGTGCGTACACCCCGACTACAAGCAGCTGCTGCGTGACTACCTCAACCTCGGTGTGAAGGGTCAGACGCCTCAGTGCCTTGATGCTTGCTTTGCCTTCCATCAGGAGATCGCAGCCTCGGGTGATATGCGCAACGTCGACTGGTCTAAGTACAAGAAGAACTAAGCCCACCCGCATAGCTCTAAGCTAAAAGCGCCGCCGCCTCGGTGCTCCTCTTGACGGAGGAGTGCCGGGGCGGCGGCCATTTTGTCTGTATGTAGGGTGGGGTAGCGAGCGGTGCTACGGATGCTTAGTCGCGGATGAGCGGCATCGTCGAGCAGCGCAGGAGGCCACCCATCTTCGAGATCTCCTGATAGGGCACCTCTTCGACGGTCATACCCCACGCCTCACGCAGGTGGGCATTGAGTCGGGTGAAGTGACGGTCGCTGATGAGGGCATCGGGCGAGAGGGAGACGACGTTCGTACTCATATAGTAAGCTTCTTCGGGGGTGACGCCGAAGAGGTTGTCACGGCCGAAGATCTCCTCGACGAGGGCGACATCGCGCTCATGGAGGAAGCCCTCACGATAGATGAGTGCGCGGCCACGGCTCACGGGCTGGAAGGCGCAGTCGAGGTGGAGGACGGACTTAGCAGGCTCGCGGT
Organism: Porphyromonas sp. oral taxon 279 str. F0450; assembly: GCF_000292995.1. NCBI lineage: Bacteria > Pseudomonadati > Bacteroidota > Bacteroidia > Bacteroidales > Porphyromonadaceae > Porphyromonas > Porphyromonas sp. oral taxon 279. Next base: position 104,602 of record NZ_ALKJ01000016.1, read on the forward strand.
CGTGCTTGCGTAGCTCGATGGGTACGACACGCTTGTGGGGGAAGCGCTCGCGGAAGAAGTCGATAGCGTAGCTGTTCGTGCGGGCGGTCTTGAAGCTGGAGTAGTCGTCGCCGAAGTACGCCCCGACGAAGAGGATATCGTCATAGAGGAGTACGTCGCCACCCTCAGTGTGGACGGCCTCGGGGAGGGACTCGATATGTGCGGGGTCGATGAGGGGGAAGATCGAGCTGGCAAAGGCTTCGGTCTCCCGCTCGCGGTCGGGTATGAGATTGGAGATGAAGAGGGTGTCGTCGATGGTGAAGGCTACGTCACGGGCGAAGACCTGGTTGTAGTCGGTGAGTGGGGCGGGGCGCAGCGTGCGGACGCCGTAGCGATCGAGGACGTCGAGGACGCACTGCATCTCGTGGCGTACATCGGCTTCGCTGGGGAAGACCCCGCGGCTCACGGCTTCGTAGCTCTTGGCATCATAGGTCTCTTGGAGGGTGGGGATGGGGCCCAGACTGTCGGGGAGCCCGAGGACGACAGCTCGTAGGCGAGCCGTCTCGTTGGTGACATGGGGGATGATCCGTTCCATAGGTATTTGTTTGATAGTCGGGGAGGCTGGGCGTCAGCTTCCCCTCGTTGTTACAAATATAACGATTCTATGCTGGATTCCCTTGCGCTATGCTGGGGACTAAGCTCGCCTCGGCGGGGTTTCCGATGTTTGCACTATTTGCTTGTTTTTCGGGCCCTTCGCATCGAGCTCTCCGTGAGGGCGATAGGAGGATCTTTGGAGGATGGTATTGCGACCTATATTGGTCGCTGGTCGGAGCTATATTGGTCGCCGCGTGGACCAATATAGGTCGCAGAATGGAGCAATATAGGTTGGCTCGGCGACCAATATAGGTCACGGCGCGAACCAATATAGGTTACTTTTTCCCTCCATAAAGGGGTGAATCGGGTAGCTATATAAGGGGGGGGGCTGTGTGAAATTGTACATAGGCTCCGGGGCGTGAGTCGCGGAGTGTCAAGAGTCATTGCGATGCCCTCTCAGTGGGCTGGCTGGTGCTGGTTATTAGGCGTTTGAATCCTCTGTGCGAGGAGAGAATAGCTCTGCATGATGCGTACGACGAATTTATTTATGTAGGTATTATGATTTAGTGTTTTTTGCTGTCTTTGCATCGAATTTTAGGATGGTTCCTCGGCCATGTATGCTATATAAAGCCTCTGCCTCCTGACAAGTGGTCTACTCTATAGGCTTGCCGAGTGCAGACGAGAAGGCTCCGAATACCAAATTTTAGCTCAACTAAATTAGATCATATGAACGTAAACAAACTCCCCTACGAAGCCCCTGTGGCTGATCCTTTCAAGATCTCTGCAGCTTCTATGGATATCTGTGTCCAGTTCTCTAGTGATGCAGACTTTGATGACTTCGAGGAAGGCGAAGCTCTCTAGTAAGACGCCTCTCTTCATCGTATTTTTGAATTAAAACCCTCTTGACCCAGACTAAATGAAGTTTAATCTACTCACTGTTACTTCTCTGCTCTGTGGTCTCTTCCTTCTCGGCTCTTGCGCCAAGGACGAACCCCAGTTGGAAAAAATCGATACGGAGGCAGTCGATAATGCCCCCCGCGTCAATGTGCCTCTCCAGCTCGATGCTGAGGTAAGTGCATTCGTCGATCCTCAGACCGCTACCGCACCCTTCCTTAGGGTGCGGGGCCTGCTGCATACTTATAGATAGGTAAAATACTTAACTTTGTGTGAGGGAATTTTTCTCTCTCCCGTATTTGTCATAGAACGATAAGCTATGAGTAAGCATCCCTTCCGCGGGATGGGCGTGGCGCTGGTCACGCCCTTCACCGAATCGCAAGAGGTCGACTACAAGAGTCTGGAGCGCCTCCTCGAACATCTGCTCCGTGATGGGGCTACGGACTTTATCGTCATCCACGGGACGACGGGCGAGTCGCCCTGCCTCACGCGTCAGGAGCGCCAGCGAGTCACCGACCATGTCGTCGAGCAGGTCGCAGGACGCTGCCCGCTGATGATAGGCCTTGGGGGTAACAATACCCGCGAGACGGCAGAGCGCCTTCGGGAGCTTGACCCCCGCGGTCTCTCCGGTGTCCTCTCGGTAGTGCCCTACTACAACAAGCCTTCGCAGGAGGGGATGTACCGCCACTTCGCACACTTGGCCGAGGCGAGCCCACTTCCGCTGGTGCTCTACAACGTGCCGGGGCGTGTCGGGGTGAATATGGCGCCCGATACCGCCGTGCGCTTGGCGCGAGACTTCGATAATATCATTGGGATCAAGGAGGCTTCGGGCTATCCCCAGCAGGCGGCACAGATCACCGCGTGTGAGCTGCCCGAGGACTTCGTCGTCCTCTCGGGCGATGATGCGCTCACCGTGCCCTTTATCCAGAATGGAGCCGTGGGCGTCATCTCCGTCGTGGGCAACGCCTATCCCCGCCTCTTCTCCCACCTGACGCACCTGGCTATGGAGGGGCATATCAATGAGGCCGATATGATCCAGACGGAGATGCGCGCCATCAATACCCAGCTCTTCCAGGAGGGCAATCCCGTCGGGATCAAGGCCCTGCTCTACCTTATGCGTCTCATCGACAGCAATAGCCTGCGCCTGCCCTTGGTCGCTGCGAGCCCCGAGCTCTCTGAGCGCCTTGACTCGACGCGCAAGGCTCTCGACATCTACGCCTCCCACCTCTTTGCCTAAGTGAGCCCGACGACAGAGATCAGCGACAGCTATTGGACGCTCGCCGAGCCCAGCGAAGGCGAGTACTCAGAGAAGAGAAGTAAGTTCCTCGCCTACGCCTATCCCGTGACGACCGAGGAGGAGGCGCTGGAGCGTGTGCGCGAAGTACGTACTCGCTACTACGATGCCCGCCACGTGTGCTGGGCTTATCGTCTGGGCCCTACGGGTGAGCCCTATCGTGCGAATGACGATGGCGAGCCCTCGGGGACGGCAGGTAAGCCCATTCATGGTATCCTTGTCTCGCTGGGGCTGACGGAGGTCATCGTCCTTGTCGTGCGCTACTTCGGTGGCGTGAAGCTCGGCACGAGTGGCCTCATCGAGGCTTATCGCGAAGCAGCCTTGGCGGCTCTCACCGATGCGCCCCGCCGTGAGTGCATCCTCACCGAGCGCCTTTGCCTGACCTTCAGCTATGAGCTGATGGGGTCCGTGATGCGTATAGTCAAGGAGACCGAGGCCCGCGTCGTCGTGCAGGACTTCCGAGAGTCCTGCTTCCTCGAGCTTGAGCAGCGCCAGGGCTGTGCCGCTGAGCTACGCTCGCGTCTGGAGCAACTCTATGGGGTGACCCTTCTCCCCGAAGCCCCCGACTCCACCCATTCCGAAGAATAGTATATCCTAATTAATAGATGGAAGAGAATATACCCACTCCTGAGCCGGAGGCTATAGGCCAACTTCCTGACGACGTCTCGGAGCTCAAGGCGAAGTCCGTCTCGGGCTTTGGCTGGTCGACGATCCAGCAGATCGTCGGGCGTGTGACCACCTTTGTGGTGAACCTCGCCTTGGCTCGCCTTCTCGTGCCAGAGGACTTCGGTACGCTCGCCGTACTGGGGATCTTCCTCGCTATCTCCACTCAGCTAGCTGACATTGGCTTCGGGAGCTCGCTGACGCGCTCGGAGCGTGTCGATGATGCCGACCTCTCGACGATCTTCTACTACAACATCGGGATGAGTAGCCTGCTCTACCTCATCCTCTTCATCGCAGCACCGTGGATCGCAGACTACTTCCGCAATCCCATCTTAGTGTCTGTCCTGCGTGTGATCTCGCTGAGCGTGGTCATCAACTCGCTGTATGGTATCCAGGGAATCTTGGTCTGGCGTCAGATGCAGTTCCGAAAGGATATGCTCATCCAGCTCGCTTCGGGAGTGCTCTCGGGGCTTACTGGGGTAGCGATGGCTTACTTCGGCTTCGGCTACTGGTCGCTGGTGGGTATGGGACTGGCAAACTCCATCGTGCGCCTCATCGGCTACTGGTGCTCTTCGTCTTGGCGACCTAAGCTGATCTTCAGTATGGAGAAGCTCAAGCTTCATTTTGGTTACGGCTCTCGTATGGTCGGGGCTGGGCTACTTCTGACGCTGTACAATAACCTGATGACGATCATCATCGGGCGCTCCTTCTCGATGGGGACTCTCGGGCTCTATGGGAATGCTAATGCCCTGTACCTTGTCCCAGTTTCGATCCTTGCAGACCCCATCAACAAGGTCGTATTTCCGATCCTGGTCCGCTTCCAGAATGATAAGGAGCGCCTTCGGGCTACTTATCGTCGTGTGATGCGCTTCCTTTTCCAGCTTTCTTGCCCCATTATGGTGGCTTTGATTGTGCTCTCAAACCCCTTCTATCACTTCCTCTACGGGGATAAGTGGATGGCGGCTGCACCTTACTTCCAGATCCTCTGTATCTGTGGGATCCTCTTCCCCATCAACTCCTATAATATCAATCTCCTTGAGGCAAAGGGCCGCAGTGATCTGCACCTCCGTCTGGAGATTATTCGGCGTATCATCGGGGTCGCTGCAGCCTTCATCGGCTTGCAGTTCGGTATCTACGGGCTACTGTGGAGTACGGCGATCACGCAGGTCATCTACCTCTTTATCAATAGCCATTACTCGGGGCGATTCATTGACTATCCCCTCGGTCAGCAGCTCGCTGAGCTCTTCCCCTTTGCGCTGATGAGTGCTGCGGCTGGTGGCGTCCTCTGGGCACTTGATACCTATGCATTATCATCACTTGCCGACTTTTGGCGTTTATCTATTGGGAGTACAGTATTAGGGCTGACCTATCTACTCTTGGTCTACCTCTTTGCCCGTGAAGACTACCTCTATGTGTGGGGTCTCGTGCGCCACTATGTGCTGCGTCGTCCCGCCACCCAGTCCTGACAAATTGTTATCTTTGTAGCCATTGGTCTACAATACATTGTATCACGTCCATAATCATAGAATGAGAATTATGAAGAAGATCATCTTGGCCTCTCTGGCACTTGTGGCAGTTGCTTCGCTGAGCTCCTGCGGTGCGAAGAAGAGCGCTTATCGTAAGGCCTACGAGCAGGCTAAGCAGCGTGAGGTCGCTACTCAGAGCACCACGCCAGCCGTACAGTATGAAGCTCCTGCAGCTGCTCCTGCTGTCCCCGTGACCGTACGCAAGGAGCGTGTCACGACTTACCAGGGCGAAGATGCTACCCGTCTGAAGCGCTATAGCGTAGTCGTAGGTAGCTTCCAGAATCCTACGAATGCTCGCAATCTCAAGGATCGTATGGTCCAGGCTGGCTACAGCGCCGTCCTCGCTACCAACGACGTAGGTATGCTGCGTGTCATCGTAGCCAGCTTCGATACGCGCGAAGAAGCTGTTGCAAGCCGTGACGCTATCAAGGCTCGCTTTGCTCCTGACTTCAAGGATGCATGGCTCCTGGAAAACGATAACTAATCAGACTTTATAGCCCCCGCCCCAATCCCTGGGGCGGGGCTACCTATATCTATATGGAGATACTACAGAGCTACTCGCTACGTGAGCACAATACCTTCTGTATCGATGCCCAGGCAGACTGGTTCATCCCCTTCGCCAGCATCGAGGATTTACAGCTATTGAGCCGTGACGAGTACTTCCAAGAGTGTCGCTGTATCACTATTGGTGAGGGAAGCAACCTGCTCTTCCTCACCAATTTTCATGGGATCGTACTACACTCGGTGATCCAAAGCATTGAGCGTCTCGCTGAGACGGCTGATACGGTCGACCTCCTCGTCGGCTCAGGCGTCAAGTGGGACGACTTCGTAGCCCAGATGGCCGAAGCCGAGCTCTACGGCGTCGAGAACCTCTCCCTCATCCCAGGCGAAGTCGGTGCTGCCGCTGTGCAGAATATCGGTGCCTATGGCGCTGAGATCTGCGAGGTCATCCGCGAGGTGCACACGGTGCATCGTCGTACGGGTGAGGTGCGTCACTTCGCTGTCGAGGAGTGCAACTACAGCTATCGCCATAGCTTCTTCAAGGAGCCCGAGGCGGCTGACTACATCGTCACGCACGTCCTCCTTCGCCTCTCCAAGCACCCCCATCTGAAGCTCGACTATGCTGACCTCCGTCAGCGCGTGGAGGCTCGTACGGCGACGCCTACCGCCCGTGATGTACGTGACGAGGTCATCCGCATCCGCCAAGAGAAGCTCCCTGACCCGAAGGTCTTGGGCAACGCTGGTAGCTTCTTTATGAACCCCATCATCTCGGCCGAGGCTTTTGAGCGCCTTCGTGAAGCTTATCCCGAAGCGCCACACTACGATCTCCCCGACGGACAAGTGAAGGTCCCTGCAGGCTGGCTCATCGACCGCTGTGGTCTCAAGGGCTATCGTCTCGGACATGCCGCCGTCTATGAGCGTCAGGCACTCGTCCTCGTCAATGCTGATGGCGAAGCTACGGGGCAGGACATCGCTCGCTTGGCAGAGTATGTGCAGGAGCAGGTCGCAGAGCGCTTTGGCCTACAGATCACCCCTGAGGTGAGGTACATCTCTTAGATAGCCACCCTTCACCTCGCTGCTTATTCACCTAACTACTCGCTCTACCACGCACCCTCTCTCACTCGATAGAGAAGGTATCTCTTTGCCGTGGTAGCTCTCCCTCCTACTTACATGAAGGTAATTCTTCTCGGTACGGGCACCAGCACTGGTATCCCCGAGGTAGGCTGTGGCTGCCCTGTGTGCCATAGCTCGGATGCTCGTGACCGTCGTCTGCGCACCTCTGCCCTCATCATCACCGAGGGTGGGAAGCGTATCCTCATCGACTGTGGCCCTGACTTCCACTACCAAGCCACACGTCTCGGTATCGATCGTATCGATGCGATCCTCTTGACTCACGAGCACTACGACCACACGTTCGGTCTGGACGATGTGCGTACCATCGCGTGGCGTCAGGATATCCCCATCTACGGCCAGCAGCGCGTCCTCGACTCGGTGCGTACTCGTATGCACTACGTCTTCAGTGACCATCCCTACCCAGGGACGCCTCGCTTCACCCTCTGCCCGATAGAGGAGGGGAGTGATGCCTCCTTCGAGCTCTTCGGTGAGCGTGTCACGCCCATCTCTCTGGCGCATGGCTCGCTACCTATCGTAGGCTATCGTATCGGCGAGGTGAGCTACATCACTGATATGAAGACCATCGAGCCCAGCGAATGGGCTAAGGTCAGTGGCTCACAGCTCCTCGTCATCAATGCCCTGCGCTATCAGCGTCCGCACCCCAGCCACCAGTCGGTGGAGGATGTCGAGCGCCTGCTACCTGAGCTTGCCGTTCGGCCCAAGCTGACCCTTCTCACGCACCTCTCGCACCATGCCCCTTCGCATGCCCAGCTGGAGGCGATGCTCCCCGAAGATCTGCAGCCTGCTTACGACCAAGAGTATATCGTGGTCGACGAAGCGGGTCCCCGTATCCTCCCCCTCCCAGAGTATGTAGAGCCCTATAGCTACCGCGATATGGGTCGTATCGCCTATGCCGATGCGTGGGCACTGCAGAAGGAGCTCTTCGAAGCCCAGCTAAAGGCTAAGCACGAGCACCGCCCCACGGAGTCCTTCCTCCTCTTCTGTGAGCACAATCCCGTCTTCACCATGGGCCTCCATGCCGATGCGACGAATATGCTGATGAGCGAGGACTTCCTCCGTGAGAATGGCTACGACTTCTTCTCCGTCGAACGCGGAGGCGATGTCACCTACCACGGCCCTGGGCAGATCACCGGCTATCCCATCCTCGATCTGGAGCGCTTCGGTCTTGGGCTGAAGGCTTATATCGAGCTGCTGGAGCAGTCGGTCATCGAGCTTCTCGCCTTCTTCAAGATCGAGGCGGGGCTGAAGGATGGCGCTACGGGCGTGTGGCTCGATGTCGGCGATCCCCAGCACGAGCGTAAGATCTGTGCTATCGGCGTGAAGAGCAGCCGCTACGTCACGATGCACGGCTTCGCCCTCAATGTCAACACCGACCTCGCTCCCTTCCAGCTCATCAATCCCTGTGGCTTCAAGGAGGGCAAGGTCGCCTCTATCGCTGGCGAAGTGGGTCACGAGGTGGACTTCACCGTGGCTAAGCATCTCTTAGCTTCGATCCTCCATCGTCGTCTTGCGGCCCTCCTTCCTCCGCGTTTCTAATCCCCCCCCCCTCCCAATCCCTCCCTTTTACATCCCCATCACTCACATCATATCCTATGACTACTGAGTTCAATCTCTCTACACCGGCACTCCTTTTCTCGGCGATCTCTCTCATCCTCCTGGCTTATACCAATCGCTTCCTCTCCTATGCCTCCACGGTGCGCAGCCTCAAGGAGCGCTATGAGAATAACCCCGAAGGTGAGCCTACCTCCCTCAAGCAGATCGAGAACCTCTACCGCCGTCTCGACCTCATCCGCTGGATGCAGGTGCTCGGTGCGTCGAGCCTGCTGGTCTCGCTCGTGGCTATGTTCCTCTACTACCTGGAGTGGAACGTCGCTGGTGGCGTCGTCTTCGGCGTCGGTATGGTTCTTCTGGCGCTCTCGCTCTGCGTCTGCATCTGGGAGATCCAGATCTCGGTGAAGGCCCTCAACCTTAGCCTCCAGTCCATCCGTCGTGAGCGCAGTGGCTCACTTCGTCAGCGCCCCGATGACGAGACCCTCCAGCGTGAGAAGTCTCGCAGCAAGCGCAAGAAGAACCGCGACAATAAGGAGGGCAAGGAAGCTTCTTCCCAGTCCGCAGCTCCTGCTCAGCCTCAGGAGAAGCAGCCCAGCCAAGGTCAGCAGGGTGGTGGTCGTCAGCCCCGTCAGGAGCGTGGCGAGCGCAACGAACGCAATGACCGCGGTGAGCAGCGTCAAGAGCGTGGTGAGCGTCAAGAACGTAATGACCGCCAGGAACGCGGCGAACGCCGTGAGCAGAATCGCCAAGAGCGTAGCAACGACCAGTCCGAGCGCCCTGCTCGCGAAGGTCGTGGCAATGGCAACAACGGCGGTAACAACAATGGTAATGGTGGCAATAACAACGGCAACAACCGCCGTCAGCGCCCCGAGCGTCAGGAGCGTCCCGAGCGCAACAATGAAGCTGCCCAGCAGCCTGCCCCTGAGGTAGCACCTGCAGCTACGACGCCTGCCGAAGCACCCGCTGAGCGCCAGCCCCGTGCTGAGCGTACGGAGCGCCCCGAGCGTAGCCAGCAGCAGCCCGCCGAAGGTCAGCAGCGTGAGGATCGCCGTCCCCGTCAGCAGGAGCGCCAGCAGCGCCCCCAGCAGGAGGCGACGCCCGTAGCTCGTCCTGCCGAAGCCCCCGCAGCTACCCCTGCTCCAGCTCCACAGCCCGCGCCTGCACCAGCGGCTACTCCCGCTCCCGTAGTGCAGGAGCAGCGCCCCGTGGCTCAGCCTGCCGAGCGTCCTGCTCGTCCTATGAGCTACGAAGAGGCTGTTGCCCGTCAGCGTGAAGCCCAGGAGTCCGCAGCGAAGCCCGCTACGCCCTCCGTGCCCCGCACCAACGAAGAGGAATAGTCCTTAGGGCTACGTCCCTCCTCCCCATACGAGTCATTCGGCTCCTTCACCCAACGTAGGGTGGAGGAGCCGAATGCATTTATAGCCCATCCTTGAAGGGGAAGATTCGCCCCCGTATGGGAGGGTGATATGAACCTATATGGGTCGGCGGGTGAACCTATAGGAGACTGTTGCCGCGAGTTCTGTTCTCTATTTCGAGTGCTAAGGCCTCGCATGCCCAGCCCCACGATATGCCTCTCCGAAGTGACACACAAGCCCTTCGCCTGATCGCACGTATTCCTCTTATCCAGCGGAGGGAAAAATGCCATTCTCGTGAAGAAAAAAGCGCTTTCCCATAGTGCTCTTCCTCTGTCTACGCACGTGGTCTTAAAGCCCAGGCACGTAAATCCAAATATCCACGTACGTAGATATTAGAGCCACGTACGTAGCCCAAACTTATCTGCTACTCGTCCACAACTTTTACCCCTACGCGGAGCAACGACCTAATAGAGGTTTACCCGCCGACCAATATAGGTCCGTTCTTGTAAATCGTAGGGAGCTGTCCTCACGCCTCCGTAGGCTTCCCCTTAGATATCGCTATCTTTGTCCTATAGACCAATAAGCTTTCCACAAGAAATATATGACTTGGCAGCAGATCAAAGACTCCCTGCGCGTCCAGCTTTGGATGCTTCTGAAGGGACGTAAGTATAGCCAGCAGTATCGAGCTACGGCCGACCGCCGTCGTGCCCTGCGTGTGCATGATTCGTGGGAGACCCTCGATGAGATCCTCCGTACGGGTGCCTCGGTGAGCCGCTTTGGCGACGGGGAGCTGCAGATCATGCAGCGCTATCTCGACGAGCTGGAGCGTCCTTCGTCGGCCGAAGAGGTGGATACCTTCCAGCACTACGATGCCTCCCTCGGTAAGCGCCTCTATGAGGTGTGGCAGGTGCCCTCGTCGGAGCGCCATCTGAACTGCGTGCCCTACGCCTTCAAGGACTCCTCCCCCCATCGCGGGTACAACCGCATCTTCTTTGAGCGTGAGGCTCTGATGCGCCTTCCCGCACTGGAGAAGCTTACCCGCGAACACGACTTCTACGATACGAACTTCACCCGCTTCTATATGGGGCGCTATGATATCCGCGACTATCCTGCCTACATTGAGCGTATGAAGGCGATCTGGAAGGATCGTGACCTGCTCTTCGTCGAGGGCGAGAAGTCGCGCCTCGGCGTCGGCAATGACCTCTTCGATGGCGCACGTAGCGTGAAGCGTGTCCTCTGTCCTGCGACGGATGCTTGGGGTAGCTATCCCGAGATCCTCCGTCTGGCGAAGGAGTATGGAGAGGGACGCCTCGTCCTCATTGCTCTCGGGCAGACAGCGACCGTCCTCGCCTATGACCTCTCCGAGGCAGGGCTGCAGGCCATTGACCTCGGTCATGTGGATGTGGAGTACGAATGGTACCGTATGGGTGCGAAGACCAAGGTGCCTATCCCAGGGAAGTACGTCAATGAAGCCCCTGGCGGGCGTACCGTCGCAGAGCACCCTGCACAAGCCACTTACCTCCAGCAGGTCGTAGCCCGTGTAGGCGAAGCGAAGCCCACTCCGACTGCCGCTCTGACGACTGCCGTCTATCCTATCGAGGGGCTGAGCTGCGAGCACTGCGTAGCGCGTGCTACCGAAGCCCTCAAGGCGGTGGCGGGCGTTAGCTCCGTCACTATCTCGCTGGAGGCTGGCGAGGCAAGTGTCACGTATGACGCTGAGCACTGCACGCCCGAGGCCCTGCGTGCTGCGGTAGAGGCTGCTGGCTACACGCTCCGCATCGATGCGCCCAAAGCATAGCAAAACGAGGCTGCCAGCTTCGGCTGGACCGAACAAATAGGCGGTACGAGTCGTTTTATCCATACCGCATCGATCATCGGTGAGGGGTACATCTGCAGACGACAGGTGTACCCCTTGCCCGTACTAATAGTTATATTCATTCCATATGGTCAAGAGATCTTTCCCCCTCCTGGGACTTAACTGCGCAGCCTGCGCCGCTCATTCGACGAAGGCCCTGGAGAGTACGCCTGGCGTGCAGTCCGCCACAGTCAACCTCGCCTCCGCCACGGCCTTTGTCGTCTATGATGAGACGCAGTGTACCCCCGAGATGCTCCGTGCAGCTGTGGCTACCATGGGCTATGACCTGCGCATCGATGAGCCTGAGGTGGGCGAGCTGGAGGCACTTCGTCAGCGGGAAGAGCGAGCCCTACAGCGCAAAACGCTGGTGGCAGTCGTCCTCTCGCTCATCGTGATGGCGCTGATGATGTGGCCACCGATGACGCTCCCGAAGTCGCTCATCTCCGCTGTCCTCACTGCCGTGACCCTCATCTGGGCAGGCTCGGGCTTCTTCGTGCGTGGCTGGCGCCAGCTACGTGCTGGGGCGGCGGGCATGGATCTGCTGGTGATGCTCTCGACCTCGGTAGCCTTCCTCTACAGCCTCTATCATCTGGGCGAATACCTCTTCATCGCGCCAGAAGCGCACCACCTGCACCACCTTTATTTCGAAGCCGCCTCAACGACGATCGCCTTCGTGCTCCTGGGCAAGGTGCTCGAGGCACGAGCACAGCGTCGCACGTCTTCGGCTCTGCGTCGCCTCATGGGCGGTCAGCCGAAGACCGTGCAGCAGCTCCTCCCCTCGGGCGAAGTCATCACGCTGCCTGTCAGTGAGGTAGAGCCCGGTATGGAGCTACGCGCCCTGCCGCACGAACTCTTCGCCGTCGATGGCGAGGTCATCTCGGGTGAATCCTATGCTGACGAGCAGCTCATCAGTGGTGAACCCATTCCCGTGGCGAAGGTCGCTGGCTCCGAAGTCTATGCCGGTACGCTCAATGGCTCGGGGACGCTCGTCTACCGTGCCCGTGAGGTAGGTCGTGCGACGGTACTCTCCCGCATCATCCGTCTTGTGGAGGAGGCACAGTCGTCACGCGCACCGATTCAGCAGGTCGTGGATCGAATGGCTCGAGTCTTCGTGCCTGTGATCGTCCTCATCGCCGTCTTGACCTTCGTCGTATGGGGCTTCCTTAGTCCTGTAGACGGCTGGGAGCACGGCTTTGTCGCCGCCGTCACGGTGCTTATCATCGCTTGTCCCTGTGCTCTGGGGCTGGCTACTCCTACCGCTATCATGGTGGGTATCGGCCGTGGCGCCGAAGAAGGCCTCTTGGTGCGCAATGCCGAGGCGCTGGAGGCTGCAGGCCATGTCGATACCTTGGTCTTGGATAAGACGGGGACGATCACCGAGGGGCGTCCCGAAGTGAAGGCCATTCGCTGGTGCTTCGCCGAAGAGAATACTTCCTACGCTACCATCTTGGCTGCCCTCGAAGAGCGCTCATCACACCCCTTGGCTGGGGCGATCGTTCGCTCCCTTGGTGTATCTACGCAGGGAGTAGCCGAGCCCACGAGCTTCCGCGAAGAGGCGGGGCGTGGGCTGGAAGGTGTCGTCGATGGGGTGACCTATCGTGTCGGGCAGCGTGCCTTCGTGGAAGAGGTCTCGGGGGCACTCAGTGCCGAAGCCTTGAAGGCCTTAGAGGAAGGTGAGCACTCGGGTGCTACGTGTAGCCTCTTTGCCCGTAGTGGGGAGGTGCTGGCCGTCATTCTTATCGCCGATACGATACGTGCCACCTCGGTCGAAGCTATCGCATCACTGCGTGCTCGTGGGCTGGAGGTCATCATGCTCACAGGTGACGGGCCGAGTGCCGCCCGTGCCGTCGGCGAAGCTGTCGGGGTAAGCCGTGTCGTAGACAGCGTGCGTCCCGAGGAGAAAGCGGCCTTCGTCGAAGGTCTGCAGAAGGAAGGGCGTCGTGTGGCGATGGTCGGTGACGGCATCAATGATGCCGCGGCCTTGGCACGTGCCGACCTCTCGATAGCGATGGGCAGTGGGAGTGATCTGGCGATGGAGACCGCGATGGTGACGCTTCGTAGCTCCGACCTCAAGGCCTTGGAGCGCTTCTTCCATCTGGCACGCACGACCCTCAGGACCATTCATCAGAACCTCTTCTGGGCGTGCATCTACAACCTCATCGCCATCCCCGTGGCGGCAGGTGTGCTCTATCCCTTCACGGGCTATCTGCTCAATCCCATGCTCGCTGGCGGGCTGATGATGCTCAGCAGCCTTAGCGTCGTCACCAATAGCCTCCTCAGCGCACGCCGCCAGCATAGCTAAATAGAGCTCCCGTGATATTTAGGTATCTTTGTGCCCTATAATAAAGGATAATAGATACGGATACTCTTAAAGTATACACAGCATTATGTCAGATATGCCTAACAGCGTAGCCCCAGCAGAGAGTGGGGAAGAGAAGAAGAGCCTGAACTTCGTCGAGCAGATCGTCGAGGGCGACCTTCGTGCCGGGAAGAATGATGGACGCATCCAGACGCGTTTCCCACCAGAGCCCAACGGCTATCTCCACATCGGGCACGCCAAGGCTATCTGCATGGACTTCGGTATCGCACAGAAGTACGGCGGGGTGTGTAACCTCCGCTTCGACGATACGAACCCCACGAAGGAAGACGTCGAGTACGTCGATGCTATCCGTGAGGATATCGAGTGGCTCGGCTTCCACTGGGGCAATATCTACTATGCTTCGGACTACTTCGAGCGTCTGTACCAGTTCGCCGAAGAGCTGATCCGCGCAGGCCATGCCTACGTCGATGAGCAGACTGCCGAGGAGATCGCAGCGCAGAAGGGTACGCCTACCACCCCTGGCGTCGCCAGCCCCTATCGCGACCGCCCCATCGAGGAGAGCCTCGATCTCTTCCGCCGCATGAACGCTGGGGAGTTCCCCGAAGGTGCGATGATCCTGCGTGCGAAGATCGATATGGCTTCGTCGAACATGCACTTCCGCGACCCCATCATCTACCGCATCATCAAGGTGCCTCACCACCGTACGGGTACGAAGTGGGGCGTCTACCCTATGTATGACTTTGCCCATGGGCAGAGTGACTTCTTCGAAGGGGTGACGCACTCGATCTGCACGCTGGAGTTCGAGGTGCACCGTCCGCTATATGATTACTTCGTAGACCTCCTGAAGAAGGTCGAGCCCAATCACCCCGAGGGTTACCGCCCACGACAGATTGAGTTCAACCGTCTGAACCTCACCTACACGATGATGAGCAAGCGTAAGCTCCTCCAGCTCGTGCAGGAGGGCCACGTAGCAGGCTGGGATGACCCCCGTATGCCGACTATCTGCGGGCTACGTCGTCGTGGCTATACGCCCGAGTCCATCCGCAGCTTCATCGATAAGATCGGCTACACGAAGTACGATGGTATCATCGATATGGCCCTCCTCGAGCACGCTGTCCGTGAGGATCTCAACCGCCATGCCCTGCGTGGCTCGGCCGTCCTCGACCCCGTGCGCCTCATTATCACGAACTACCCCGAGGGGCAGACGGAGGATATGAGCTTCCTCAACAACCCCGAAGATCCCGACTCCGACAGCCACACGATCCGCTTCTCGCGTGAGCTCTTCATCGAGCGTGAGGACTTCATGGAGGATGCTCCGAAGAAGTACTTCCGCATGACCCCTGGTCAGGAGGTGCGTCTCAAGAGCGCCTACATCGTGCGCTGCACGGGCTGCAAGAAGGATGAGAACGGCCATGTCATCGAGGTCTACGCTGAGTACGACCCCGAGACGCTCAGCGGTCGCCCCGAGAGCAACCGCAAGGTCAAGGGCACGATCCACTGGGTATCAGCCACGGATAGCGTCCCTGCCGAAGTGCGTCTCTACGACCGTCTCTTCCTCGATGAGAACCCCTCTGAGGCGGCTAAGGACAAGGAACTCGCTGAGCTCCTCAATCCCGAGTCCCTCACCATCGTGCGCGAAGCACGTGTCGAGCCCTTCCTCGCTCAGGCTAAGTGTGGCGAGTACTATCAGTTCCAGCGCGTCGGTTACTTCTGCGTAGACCCCGATAGCCGTCCTGATCACCTCGTCTTCAACCGCACGGTATCGCTCAAGGATACGTGGAAGAAGGTCAATAAGTAGTCCCCTCCCACAGATATGATCGAGTCCTTAGGCTTCATCCAAGATATCCTCCATCACCTGAACTACTTCTGGGTGACGGTGCTCATGGCGATCGAATCGTCATTCATCCCCTTCCCTTCAGAGGTCGTCGTACCCCCTGCTGCCTACAAGGCCGCTACGGGCGAGATGAATATCTTCCTCGTCGTGCTCTTCGCCACGCTCGGCTCGGATATAGGTGCGCTCATCAACTACTATCTGGCGCGCTATCTCGGCCGCCCGATCGTGTATAAGTTCGCCAACTCCCGCATCGGTCGCCTCTGCCTGCTGAGTCAGGAGAAGATCGAGAAGGCCGAAGCTTACTTCGTGAAGAACGGCATCAGCTCCACGCTCATCGGGCGTCTTGTCCCAGGGATTCGTCAGCTCATCTCTATCCCTGCGGGGCTGGCAGGTATGCCACTTGGTCGCTTCCTCCTCTACACCACGATCGGTGCTGGAGCGTGGAATATCGTCCTGGCACTCCTCGGCTACTTCATCGGTAAGACCGTACCGCCCGAGCTCTTCGCCGAGACCATCCAGCGCTATAGCTCGATCATCGGCCTCATCATCCTCGGCCTCGTCGTCGTCGGTGGTGTCGGCTACTACCTCTACAAGCGCCGTCAGAAGGCTGCCTAATCCAAGGGCGCATCACTACCACCTCTAAGGGTAGGTCCCCATCGCCACCTGTGCTATGGGGGCGCACCCTTAGAGGTTTCTTTTTGCCGTACCTCTCTTTATCCCGTCTTCCTGTGACCACCCTCTCTCTTACGCTGAGTCCCTATCAGGCGTCTTCGGATGCTACGCTGCGCGAGGTCGTGGCGCGTGAGCTCGCCCTACCGCTGGAGTCCATCACCTCGGTCGTAGTGCGCCGCCGCAATATCGATGCTCGTCAGCGCCGTATCCTCGTCAACCTCTCCGTCGACGTCTATCTCGATGGCGAGCAGCCTGCCGTGGATGACTTCTCCGACCTCGTCTATCCCGATGTCTCGTCGGCACCTTCGGCAGTCGTCGTCGGTGCGGGGCCCTGCGGGCTCTTCGCTGCGCTAAGGCTCATCGAGCTGGGCGTGCGCCCCATCGTCGTAGAGCGGGGGCAGGATGTCATGCAGCGCCGTCGTGACCTCGTCCAGCTGGAGAAGTCGGGCGTCGTCGACCCCGAGTCGAACTATAGCTTTGGCGAAGGCGGTGCGGGTGCCTTCTCGGACGGCAAGCTCTACACGCGTAGCAAGAAGCGTGGGAGCGTGGAGAAGATCCTCCGTGTCTTCTGTCGCTTCGGTGCCGACCCGAAGATCCTCATCGATGCCCACCCACATATCGGTACGGACAAGCTCCCCATCATCATCCGCCGTATGCGCGAGCAAATCATCGCCTCGGGTGGTGAGGTGCACTTCGCGTGCCGTATGGAGGAGCTGATCCTTGAGCGTGGGGAGGTGCGTGGTGTCGTCTGCTCGGGGGGGCGTGCCTTCCACGGCCCTGTGCTACTTGCTACGGGGCACTCGGCACGCGACGTCTACCGCTACCTGCATCGTGCGGAGATCCTTATCGAGGCCAAGCCCATCGCTGTCGGCGTGCGTCTTGAGCACCCGCAGTCGCTCATCGATGAGATCCGCTACCACAGCCCCGAGGGGAGAGGGAAGTACCTCCCAGCTGCCGAATATGTCTACAAGGCGCAGGCCGAGGGTAGGGGAGTGTATAGCTTCTGTATGTGTCCTGGGGGCTTCGTCGTCCCTGCCTCCACGGGACCCGAGGAGACTGTCGTCAACGGGATGTCGCCTGCTAACCGCGGCTCTCGTTGGGCGAACTCAGGCCTCGTCGTAGAGCTTCACCCCGAGGATATCCCTGCTACAGGCATTCAGGTCAAGGATCCCACTTCGCCTCTTGCCCTGATGCAGTGGTGCGAAGCCTTCGAGCATAAGAGCTATCTGGCGGCTAACCGCTCGCTCCGTGCACCTGCTCAGCGTATGACGGACTTCGTCGCACGCCGCCATTCGTCCACGCTGCCCTCGTCGTCCTATACGATGGGACTTACCTCGAGCGACCTGCACGAGTGGATGCCCGACTTCATCACGCGTCGTCTGTCGGCTGGCTTCCGTGCCTTCGACCGCACGACGCGTGGCTTCCTCACGGGCGAAGCTCAGCTCATCGGCGTGGAGTCACGTACCTCATCGCCCGTACGTATCCCCCGTGACCGCATAACCTATGCGCACCCTGTCGTCGCAGGCCTCTATCCTGCGGGCGAAGGTGCTGGCTTCGCTGGCGGTATCGTCTCGGCGGCTATCGATGGGGAGAATGCTGCTCAGCAGATCGCTCTCGCCCTCGGTCGGTAGTTCGCCCCCCACGGAGCGCCTCGCTGCGCTCTTCGTACCCCTTCTCTCTGTCCCTTTTCGGGCAGGAAGAAGGGGCTCTTCTTTGTCCTTCACTTTGCGTCTCTTGGGCAGGGGTGCTACGAACCTATATAGGTCACTGAGCTGACCTATATGGAAGGTTGTTGCTCTGCGTATGGAGAAAAGTTGCGGACGAGTGGCCAAAATGTTTGGGCTACGTACGTGGCTCTAATATCTACGTACGTGGATATTTAGATTTACGTACCTGGTCTTTAAGACTACGTGCATAGACAGCGGAAAACCACTACGTGAAGGAGCTTTTTTCTTCACGAGAACGATGCTTGTCCCTCCGCTGAATAAGAGGAATACTCGTAGTAAGGTGAAGGGCTTGTGTATCACTTCGGAGAGGCCTATCGGGGAGCTGGGCGTGCGATACCTTAGCGCTCTGAACCTCTCTCGCGAGTGAGGTGCTACACTCCCCGCGAAGGTGCTCCTTGAGCGGCCTTTCTCGGGGGTGAGAGCGCGGGTGGATAGAGACGATACGGGAGCGGCGGCCCCTTATCTAATTCTTAGCTATCTTTGCAGGCGTACCGAGCGTGGCAAATGGGCGAGCAGAGATACTGGCCCTATGTCACTCGGGCGTTATCTCATAGATGCGTAGACAGACAGAATTTGGACAAAAGGTAGCGCTGGGGGTCGTCGCCCTCGTCATCCTCGCTGCCTGCGGTACACGACATAAGACTCCCTCGCGTGAGGCCAAGGTGCAGCAGAAGACCTTGGCTAAGGGTCGTGCGTCTTCGTCTGCCGATACGCTCAGTACGCTCACGCAGCTCAGCTCCTTCCTCCCCGACTCTTCCCTATCAGATAGCCTCAAGGGCGCTGGTGGTGTGCGTCTTGATAGCCTGCAGAAGAAGGCCGATACGCTCATGACTCGCCCCGATAGCCTCGACAGTCTTAGTTCGCTGCGCCTCGATACCCTCAGCCTGACGGCCGAGGAAGCCGAGCGCCGTGAGCGCCGTCGTCGCCAGCGTGAGAGCTTCGATGATATCATCGCCTACAAGGCGCAGGACTCGATGGTCCTCATCGGGCAGAGCTTGACCTACCTCTTCGGGCCCAGTACCGTGGACTATAAGGACAAGGGGATGGATGCCAACTTCATGCGCCTCAATCTTGACAGCAACCTCGTCTACGCACACTATATCCTCGATAGTACGGGGAAGGCTACGGCCTACCCGAAGTTCCGCGACGGCGGGGAGAGCTATGAGGCGAAGAGCCTGAACTACAACTTCAAGACGAGCAAGGGCTTCATCACGGGCGCTGTCACCCAGCAGGGCGAAGGCTATATCACGGCCGAGCGCACGAAGATGGTCAGCAATAACTGTCTCTACATGGAGAACGGGCGCTATAGCACCTGTGACAACCACGAGCATCCGCACTTCTACTTCATGCTGACCAAGGGTAAGGCTCGCCCGCAGAAGAATGTCGTCGCCGGGCCTTCGTACCTCGTCATCGCTGACGTGCCGATGCCTATCGGTCTGCCCTTCGGCTTCTTCCCATTCAATAAGAGCTATTCTTCGGGGATCATCATGCCGAAGTACGGGGAAGAGACGCAGCGTGGCTTCTACCTGCGCGAAGGGGGGTATTACTTCGCCTTCAACGACTACGTCGACCTGGCCCTCACGGGGGACTGGTATAGCCTCGGCTCATGGGGCGTCAATTCCCGCTCGAACTACCGCAAGCGCTACCGCTTCGGGGGGAGCGTCAACCTCAGCTACCTTACGACCAAGACAGGGGAGCGCGACGTCGTCGGGGACTTCTCCGAGAGCCGTGACTTCCGCATCAACTGGACGCATACGCAGGACTCTAAGGCCAACCCCAACGAGACCTTCTCGGCGAGCGTGAACTACTCGACGAGCTCCTTCAACCACAACTCGCTCGCTACGCTCTACAACCCCAGCATTGCGGCGCAGAATACGAAGAACTCCTCGGTCAACTATAGCCGCAACTTCCCTGGTACGCCCTTCCGCATCTCCGCCTCTATCGAAGCGACGCAGACCTCTGCCGACTCGATGGTCACGATGAGCCTGCCGAATATCGCTATCAGTATGAACCGTATCTACCCCTTCAAGCGCAAGAAGCGTGTCGGGGCAGAGCGCTGGTACGAGAAGATCAGCATCAGCTACTCGGGGCAGTTCCGCAATAGCATCTCCACGAAGGAGAACCGCCTCTTCCAGGCCAACATCATCAAGGACTGGAACAATGGCTTCTCCCACAACATACCCATCTCGGCGTCGTACAAGCTCTTCAACTACATCGACCTCACGCTGAGTGCGAACTACAACGAGCGCTGGTACACCTACAAGTCGGTCAAGGAGTATAATGCGACGACTGACCGCACGGAGTTCCGCCGTATCTATGGCTTCAACCGCGTGTACGACTTCTCCACGTCGGCGAGCCTGAATACCACGCTCTACGGCTTCTTCCAGCCGTGGAAGATCTTCGGTGATAAGGTGCAGATGATCCGTCACCGCATCACGCCACGTGTCGGTATCAGCTATACGCCAGACTTCGGCGATAAGATGTGGGGCTACTACGACCGCCTGCAGTACATTGACAATGCCGGTGTCGCCCACTCGGAGGAATATGCTCGCTTCGGCGATGGGCATATCTTCGGTATGCCTGGGCGTGGGAAGACTGCTGCGATCAACTTCGGCATTGACAACAACCTCGAGATGAAGGTGCGCACGAAGACCGACAGCACCGAGACCACGAAGAAGATTAGCCTCATCGACAACCTCTCGCTGAGCTCGAGCTACAACCTCGCTGCAGACTCCTTCCAGCTCGCCGATATCAACGCCAGCATCACGCTGCGCTTCTCGCCCTCACTCCATCTCTCCCTCAGCGGTGCCTTTGACCCTTATATGTACGGGCACACTACGGACGCTGCGACGGGGCGTGTCAGCGAGTACCGCGTGAATAAGCTCCGTATCTTCAACGGCAAGGGCTTCGGTAGCCTCCGTGGTACGGGTACCTCCTTCAGCTACACGCTGAGCAACGATACCTTCCGCAAGCTGCGTGAGTTCTTCTCAGGGAAAAAGGACAAGAAGCCCAAGGATAAGGATAAGCCTGAGGGCGAAGATCCCAACCTCGCTGGTGCTCCTGCCGACGGGCGTGACACGTCGCTGGCGGATATGGCTGCCAAGGGGCAGAAGAATAAGAGCCTCTTCGACACCAACGACAGCGAAGGTGAGTACGACGAAGATGGCTACCTCAAGGTCAGCATCCCCTGGAGCCTCTCGCTCAGCTATGGGGTGAACCTCCAGCGCACGACCTTCGACCCCCGTCGCGATGAGTACAACTACGGGCTGACGCACAGCTTGATGTTCTCGGGTAGCATCCAGCCTACGAAGAATTGGTCCTTCAACGTCAACGCCAGCTACGACTTCATCGCCAAGCGCATCGCGAATATGACCATCGGCATTAGCCGTGATCTCCACTGCTGGAGCCTCACTGCCAACGCGATCCCCTTCGGCCCCTACCGCAGCTACAGCATCTCTATCGGCGTGAAGAGCTCGCTCCTGCACGACGTCAAGTGGGACAAGCACGGCTACTCTTCGGCTAATAGCTGGTAGCCCGTCCCCTCTCTCATAGCACATCGCCCCCACCTCTTCTTTGGAGAGAGGCGGGGGCGATGGCTTTTCGCTGGGTGGGTGAGATCTGGATAGGAGACGGGTCTATGCGGACGCTTCCCAAGGAAAGAAGCGGTTAATTCCGTATCTTTGCCAGCGTATAATACTGATATAGACAGCATATGAATATAGAGCACGACGACGAAGAGGAGAAGATCCCCGAGGTGACGCCCGAGACGATTATCGAGGACGAAGAGCCCCCCGCCTACCAGCCGGCAGAGGGCTTGCCTTACCGCCCGGAGCTGAGCAACCTGTCGAAGATGTACCAGACATGGTTCCTCGACTACGCCTCCTACGTCATCCTCGAGCGTGCTGTACCCCATATCGATGACGGGCTCAAGCCCGTGCAGCGCCGTATCCTCTACAACCTCAAGCGGATGGATAGCGGCAAGCTCATCAAGGTAGCTAACATCGTCGGGGAGACGATGAAGTACCACCCCCACGGCGACGCCTCGATCAATGACGCCCTCGTCCAGCTCGGACAGAAGGGCTTCCTCATCGATACGCAGGGGAACTGGGGGAATATCCTCACCGGTGACCCCGCTGCTGCAGGCCGATACATCGAGGCGAAGCTCTCGGCTTTCGCCCACGAAGCTGTCTACAGCGACCGCGTCACCCCGTGGAAGAAGACCTACGACGGCACGACCGATGAGCCCGTAGCACTGCCCGTGAAGTTCCCACTGCTCTTGGCGCAGGGTGCTGAGGGTATCGCTGTCGGCTTGTCTTCCAAGATCCTTTCGCACAACTTCGTCGAGCTGGCAGAGGCGGCTTGCGCCTACCTGCGCAGCGAGGAGTTCACGCTCTATCCCGACTTCCCCACGGGGGGGCTTATCGACGTCTCCCGCTACAATGACGGCGAGCGTGGTGGTAGCCTCAAGTCCCGTGCGAAGATCGATAAGATTGACTCCAAGACGCTGAGCATCTCCGAGCTCCCTGCAGGGAAGACCACGACGACACTCATCGAGTCCATCCTCAAGGCTGTAGAGAAAGGGAAGATCCGCATCCGCCGTGTCGACGATATGACGGCTGCCACGACGGATATCCGCCTGACGCTCGCCGCTGGTGTGTCGTCAGACAAGGCCATCGACGCCCTCTATGCCTTCACTGACTGCGAGGTCAGCATCTCACCCAACTGCTGCGTCATCTACGAGGAGAAGCCTCTCTTCACGACCGTCAGCGAGCTCCTTCGCTACAGCGTAGAGCGCACGAAGTACCTCTTCGGCGAAGAGCTGAAGATCCTCCTCTCGGAGAAGGAAGAGCAGTACCTCGGTGCTTCGCTCGAGCGCATCTTCATCGAGGAGCGCATCTATAAGGATAAGGCCTTCGAAGAAGCTGCCGACGAAGCCACGGCTCTCGAGCATATCGCTAAGCGCATCGAGCCCTTCGCCGATCGCTTCCTCCGCCCAGTGACGACGGACGACCTGCGCCGCCTCCTGGAGCTGCGTATGGCACGTATCCTGCGCTTCAACCTCCCCAAGCACGAGGCGGCACTTCTGCAGATCGAGCAGGATATGGCTCAGCTTCGTCACGACATCGCACACCTCACCGACTATACCATCCGCTGGTACCAGCATCTCATCCAGCGCTACGGGGCAGCCTTCCCACGTCGCACGAAGATCACGAACTTCGGCACTATCGAGGTCACGAAGGTGGCCGAGCTGGATGCCAAGCTCTACATCAACCGCGAGGAGGGCTTCTTCGGTACGGCACTGAAGGATGCGGAGTTCGTGTGCAACTGCTCGAGCCTCGACGAGGTCATCATCATCTTCCGCTCCGGTAAGTACTTCGTCGGTAAGGTCGAGGATAAGAAGTTCTACGGCAACGAGGAGGTCATCTATATCAACCGCTATCAGCGCAATGACGAGCGCACGATCTACAACGTCATCTACCGCGATGGTAAGGTCGGCTCAGTCTATGCTAAGCGCTTCAACGTGCTCTCGGTCATCCGTGACCGCGTCTACGACCTGACGCGTGGCAAGGAAGGCTCACGCGTGCTCTACTTCTCTGCCAACGGCAATGGTGAGGCGGAGAAGGTCGCCGTCAAGCTCAAGATCCGCAATGCCCGCCAGCGCCTCTTCCAGTTCGAGAAGGACTTCTCCGATATCCCCATTAAGTCGCGTAGCTCCGTCGGGCTCTTAGTGACGAAGGCAGAGGTACACTCGGTATCACTCCTGAGTAAGGGCTTCTCGACGCTCGGTGGTCGTGACGTATGGTTCGACCGCGATGTCCTGCGCCTGAACTACAACGAGCAGGGCCAGTACCTCGGCTCCTTCCACGCCCGTGACCGCATCCTCGTCGTCCTCAAGTCGGGCGAATGCTATACCTCCGACTTCAGCGACTCTATCCATATCGAGGAGAACTTCCTGCGCATCGAGAAGAATGATCCCCGCAAGATCTGGACGGCCGTCTACTACGATGCCGATCAGAAGTACCATTACATCAAGCGCTTCAGCATCGAGGAAGATCAGAAGCGTGAGAATATCCTTGGGGAGAACCCCAAGAACGAGCTGCTCCTGCTGACCGATACCTACTATCCACGTCTCCTCATCGGGCGTCAGGAGAAGGGTGGCGAGCTGCGCACGACCGAGATCAATGTCGAGGAGTTTGCCCTGGTCAAGAGCATCCGTGCCCGTGGTAAGCGCATCGCTCCGTACCTCATCGACCAAGTCGAGGAGCTCCCTCCGCTGAAGGAATCCCCCGTCTTCGAGTCGGAGCACGACGAGTCCATGGCGGAGACTGAGGAAGAAGAAGCCGACCTCTTCGCTGGACAGGCCGAGGATAGCTCGAACGAATAAGCCCCCCTTACCATTATGAATAAGCCCCTTGCTCTGCCCCTCATGGCCCTCGCACTGGCGCTCCTCTCGGCTCCGCTGAGAGCTCAGAGTGCAGCGGATAGCCTCGGGGCAGGCTCAGAGGCGCGTAGCCTCTTCACGATACCAGAGCCACAGATCCGCCAGAGCAATATCACCTACCGCAGCCAGTACTTCGGCATCGGGGGGATGCGTCTCGGGCATACCTACCTCACACCGCTCAACTACGGCGGGGAAGTCTACAGCTACACCTCGGAGCATACCCGCCTGGGCTACCGCTCCCTGCCAGAGCAGCGCGTCGCACGCGGAAGCCTCTTCGGCTACACGCCTCGCACGACCGACCCACGCTGGCTACGTCATACGCTCTTGAATGTCGACCTGGCCTCGACGAAGAATCCTGCTGGCAACGGCTCTATCTACAGCCTCACCGCTCGCTATGACTGGGGACGTCTGCGCCACATTAGCACCGGCAGCTGGGGGCGTCTCGCTATCGGTGGTAGCGTCGTCGGTCTCGCTGGTGGTATGTACAGCTCCCGCAATGGGAACAACCCTGGCACGCTGGATATGGCGCTCTCGGTAGGCCCCTCAGCACTCTACTCATTTCGCTTCGGCCCCGCACGCCTCCCCCTCCTTCTCAAGGCTTACGCGCATACCGATCTCTTGGGCTTCGCTTTCTCGCAGGAGTTCGGTGAGACGCTCTACGAGCTCTATTACTTCGGCCAGCCCTCGCGCCGTATCTACCTGACGCACCCACTGAAGGCTCCCACGGGCTTCGTCCTCGCCAGCGTAGATGTCCCCGTGCTTGACTACTTCACGCTCTCGGTAGGCTACCGCTGGGACTACCGCCGCACGGAGCTGAATCACCTCTCCGCGTACCGCCATCAGCACAGCCTCCTCATCGGGGTGACGACGAAGATCCTTCCACTTGAGGGGCGTCGTGCTGCCGATGATCACTCGACCCTTGTGCCCTTCTGATATGAAGCACCTCACTAAGCTCCTCGCCGTGCTTGGCCTTCTCCTCTCGCTCGCGTGCTGTACCACCGAGCGCGAGTACACGGCGGATCCGTATGCCAACTATGACCGCCTCTGGGAGATCCTTGACCGTGGCTATTGCTACTTTGACCTCAAGCTCCCTCAAGGCACCACCTGGCGTGACCTCTACCATAAGCACCGCCGTGACCTGCGCCCTACGATGACGACCGACTCGCTCTTCCTCGTGATGAGCCAGCTTCTCGCTGAGCTGCGTGACGGGCACGTCAACCTGATCTCCACCTTCGACTACGGGCGCTACTGGCAGTGGCGGAGCGAAGGCCCGCGCTCCTATGATGAGACGCTCATCGAGAGCTACCTCGGCAATGACTACCGCATCGCTGGCGGGCTGGCCTACAAGTCGCTGGATTATCCGAAGGGCGTGCGCCGTGCGGAGCCCATCGGCTACATCCGTGTGGCATCGTTCTCCTCGGCGATCTCAAGTAGCAATGTGAATGCCGTGCTCAACCGCCTCAAGGCGTGCAACGGCCTCATCCTCGACCTGCGCAATAATGGGGGCGGTCAAGTCACGACCTCCGATATGCTGGCGCAGCACTTCATCCGTGAGCGCAAGCTCGTCGGCTATATCTCGCACAAGACGGGCCCCGCGCACGATGCTTTCTCCCGTCGCACTCCCTTCTACCTCGATACCCTGCAGGTGGGTACGATCTGGCTCAAGCCCGTTGTCGTCCTCGTCAACCAAGGGGTGTACAGCGCCGCCAATGACTTCACGCTCCGCATGAAGGGCCTCCCACAGGTCAAGATCGTCGGGGTGAAGACGGGCGGTGGCGGTGGTCTGCCGATGTCCTCCGAGCTGCCTAATGGCTGGGCGGTACGCTTCTCTTCGTCCCGCACCTACGATGCCGACGGCGCTGATATCGAGCAGGGCATCACGCCTGATGTCGTCCTCAAGGATGAGATCGCCCGCGGGGCAGAGGTCGATCCCTATATCGAGGCCTCGGCAAGTCTCCTCACACGCTGGATCCTACAGATCAAGTCGAAGCAGAAGAAGCAGTAGCAGTAGCTCCTTCGTAGTCCATATAAAAGCGATCCCCCACAGTGACTCGGTCACTGCGGGGGATCACTTTTTAATAGGAGCTATCTCCTCGGGGGCTTAGAAGCGGAAGCCGAGAGAGACGGAGGCACGAAGCCAAGCCCAGGGGGTGGAGACGTTGTTGATAGAGACCTTCTTAGAGGCCTTGTCTACGTTGACATCCTGACCGACGAGCTTGATGGTGGGCAGGTCGCTGACGTTCTCGCTGATCTGCTGCTGCAGGTCTGCGATTTCCTTGTCGGAGAGGCCTGTAGCAGAGTAGTCGCCCGCGAGGGTCAGCTTACCCTTACCAGCGTGCACGCCGAGGATGTTCCAGTCGAGGACGATGTTCTTATTGCGACCGAAGAGCCACTGAGCACCGAGACCGAGACCGAAGCTATTCGTCTTGAAGTCGCCCGTGAGGTCGAGAGCAACGGGCTTTTCTGCAGAAGAAGCACCTTCGCGTACGTTCATATTGAGCGTGTAGCCAGAGAGCTTATAGTTCTGATAGCGGTAGTAAGCCATCAGGTAGAAGCCGTGACCGTAGCCACCACCCGTGTACCAGCGCAGCTCAGGCGTGACGTAGAAAGACTGGAGCTTTACGCTGCTCATCGAGACATCGTGACCGATGTGATTCTCAAACGATGAGGAGAAGGGCAGGGCACCCTTAGGCATCGTAGCGATGCCGAGCTGCAGGCTGAGACCCTTCGTGAGGATGCGCTCAGCAGCGAAGCTGTAGTTCTTGAAGATGGGGCTGGTGATGTTAGCCTTGACGATGGTCTTCCCGTCGAGCAGCGCGCCACGGTCGGGAGTGAACTTAGGGGTTTGAGCCGCGAGGGTGCTTCCCAGGGCGAGGCTCAGCAAGAGAGTAGAGAATTTCTTCATATGCACGTATATGTTTTAGATATTTAACGTTGCAAAGATAATCTAATATTCTTGTGGTTGGATTATTGCTCCGTGTATGGATAAAAGTTCTGGACGAGTGGTAGATAAGTTTGGGCTACGCACGTGGATCTAATATCTCCGTGCGTGGATATTTGGATTTACGTGCCTGGTCTTTAAGACTACGTACATAGATAGAAGAATACCACTACGTGAAGGCACTTTTTCTTCATGGAGATAGCACTTTCCCTTCTGCTGGATAAGAGGAATACTCGTGATAAGGCGAATGGGCTTGCGTATCACTTCGGAGAGGTAGATCGGAGAGCTGGGCGTGCGATGCCTTAGCACAATAAATAGCAGGCAGGACTCGCGGCAACAGGCTCATTTAGGCTTGCATCACGGCCCCATAGGGGCTGTGGCGCCTCTCCCCTCAGAGCGACTCCCGGCGATGTACTTCTGATGCCTGCCCTTTCAGGGCAAATGCGTATTTTTGTATTAGGGAGATTACTCGCCTTGCGAAGCCTCCCATTTCCCGCAAACGATACATAGAACTTTATTAGATACGCTGCTTATGGCACTGACATTGGGGGGTCTTGTCCCCGACCTCTTAGGCTTGGACGAAGCAGGGCAGGAGGTGCGCCTCTCGGACTACCCTGGGCGTAAGATCGTCCTCTACTTCTACCCCAAGGACAATACCTCGGGCTGCACGGCTCAAGCATGTAGCCTGCGTGACGGCTACAGCGAGCTCCGCGCCGCTGGCTACGAGATCATCGGGGTGAGCCGTGACTCGGCGAAGAGCCACGTGGGCTTCCGCACGAAGTACGAGTTGCCCTTCCGCCTGATCGCCGACACCGATGTGCGCCTCAATGAACTCTTCGGCACTTGGATCGAGAAGAGTATGTACGGCCGCAAGTACATGGGCACTGAGCGCACGACCTTCGTCATCGGCACCGATGGCCGTATCAAGCGCATCATCCGTGGCAAGGCCGTCAATACGAAGGATCACGCCCAGCAGATCCTCCACGAAGATTAATCACGGGCTCTCCCGAGCCATATATAAATAGACAACCTCCACATGAGTGAAGAAGTAAAGCTCTCCAAGAGCGCTAAGGATAAAGAGAAGCAGGCCCAGGATGAGGCCAAGCTGAAGACCCTCGAGACCGTCCTCGGTAAGATCGAGAAGACCTACGGCAAGGGTGCGGTCATGAACATGGCTGCCCGCCCCACGACCGATGTCAACGTCATCCCCACCGGCTCGATCAACCTCGACCACGCCCTCGGCGTAGGCGGCTATCCCCGCGGTCGTATCATCGAGATCTACGGCCCCGAGTCTTCGGGTAAGACGACGCTGGCTATCCACGCTATCGCAGAGGTGCAGAAGCAGGGCGGTAAGGCGATCATCATCGACGCCGAGCACGCCTTCGACCCCTCCTATGCCGAAGCGCTGGGTGTCGATATGGACAGCCTCTACATCTCTCAGCCCGACAACGGGGAGCAGGCACTCGACATCGCCGAGCAGGTCATCCGCTCAGGTGCCGTCGACCTGGTCATCATCGACTCCGTCGCAGCCCTCGTGCCTAAGCAGGAGATCGAGGGCGATATGGGTGAGACGAAGGTAGGTCTGCAGGCCCGCCTCATGTCGCAGGCCCTGCGTAAGATCACGGGGGCTATCAGCAAGTCCAATACCGCCTGTATCTTCATCAACCAGCTTCGTGAGAAGATCGGTGGGAACTCCTACGGCCCCTCCGAAACGACTACGGGTGGTAACGCCCTGAAGTTCTACGCCTCCGTGCGTCTGGACATCCGTCGTATCGGCCAGCTCAAGGATGGCGACGAGGTCATCGGGAACAATACCCGCGTGAAAGTGGTCAAGAACAAGGTGGCACCTCCCTTCCGCGTCGCAAACTTCGAGATCCTCTACGGTCAGGGTATCTCCCGCCTCGGTGAGATCATCGACATCGCTGAGAGCGAAGACTTCATCAAGAAGAGTGGCTCGTGGTACAGCTACGGAGCTACGAAGCTCGGTCAGGGTAAGGAGAACGCTAAGCAGACGCTCGCTGACAACCCCGAGCTCCTCGATGAGCTGACGGAGAAGGTCAAGGAAGCCCTGCGCAACGAAGGCAAGCCCAAGGACAAGCGCAAGAAGAAGGCCGCTAAGGACGAAGACGAGGACGAGGATTAATTCCCCGTCCCCGGCCTCTCGCTTCTATTGTAATCTATGGGAAAGCTAATCATCATCTCCGCTCCCTCGGGTACGGGGAAGAGTACGCTCATCAGCCGTCTGCTCGCTGAGCACCCCGAGCTGCATCTCGGCTTCTCCGTCTCGGCTACGAGCCGTCCACCCCGTGGGCAGGAGCAGCATGGCGTGGAGTATTACTTCTTCTCTCCCGAGGAGTTTAAGGCCGGCATCGAGCGTGGCGATTTCCTTGAGCACGAAGAGGTCTACCCCGGACGCTATTACGGAACGCTCCGCTCCGAGGTCGACCGCCGTATCGCTGCGGGTGACCGCGTGATCTTCGACGTCGACTGCGTCGGTGGGCTGAATATCAAGAAGGGATATGGGCACGAAGCCCTGAGCATCTTCATCGAGCCGCCCTCGATCGAGGAGCTCCGTCGTCGTCTCGTCGGGCGCTCTACGGATAGCCCCGAGGTCATCGAGGAGCGTGTGGCGAAGGCCGCTCACGAGCTGACGTATGCGCCGCTCTTCGACCGTGTGCTGACCAACGATGATTTGGAGCGCTGCTACGGGGAGTTCTACTCGATCGTGAGTGCCTTCCTCAGCGAAGACTAAGGCTCAGAGCTCGAGCGTACAGATCGCACCATAGGGACTTTGGTGGCTGAAGGCTTCCTCGAGGGGATACCAGCCAGCCCAGAGCCCAGCAGACAGGAGGACTCCTCCGTGTGTGAAGACTAAGACTTCGCATGCGGAGGAGTCCTCTTTTTGTGCGAGTTCATTGCGTAGCTCTTCGATAAAGTCTGCTACGCGTGCTGTCTGCTCGGTGAAGGACTCCCCGCCCGTGGGTGCCACGTGGAGGTAGTCGTCGTACCAGAGCTGGAGGCGTGGGTCGGTGATCTCGTCGAAGCGCTGCAGCTCCCACTCCCCGAAGTTCAGCTCTAAGAGCCGTGCGTCGAGGATGGGTGCTTTGTAGCCCAGCGCCTCACAGAGGTGCCGACAGCGGGAGAGGGGACTGCTATAGATGCGGGTAGGTGTGCGCCCTTCGAGCCGCTCAGTGAGCCGTGCTCTGACGTCCTCGGCCTCCTCGGCGAAGGACGCTGCCAGCGGGATATCACTCTGCCCATAGCAGACACCGCGTGCGATGTCGGGGCGGGTGTGGCGGATGAAGTGCAGGCGCATGGTAGTAGGTCGGATCGTGGCTTAGATGCCTAAGCCGAGGCGGTAGAGGATGGCGAAGCCCGTGAGCGTCGCCAGCTCTGAGAGGAGGCATAGCGCTCCGCAGGTGTCACCCGTGTAGCCGTTGATACGCTTACGCAGGTAGGCGATGAGCCCACCGCCGACGAGGATGGGGAGGAAGATGGAGAGCGGTACGAAGTGCGTCAGTTCACTCCCTCCGATGGGTGTCGCCTCGATAGGGCGCAGTGCCCACCACTGTGCCGTGAGGAAGATCGCCAGCGCTGCGTAGATCGCCAAGGGGCGTGCCTTGCGATAGGTGACCCCGATCTTACTATCCTCTTCGCGACGAGCGTAGGGGAGGAACTGCACCTGCAAGAGTGAGGTGACCTTCCCTGTGATGTCCGAGGCGAAGAGCACTGCAGGGAGCCAGCCGGCAGGGAGTGACGTGCCCAGCGCCCAGTAGGTGAGGTAGTAGAGGAGGAGCCCGAGGACGGCATAGCTGCCCACGTGGCTATCCTTCATGATCGCGAGGATCTGACTGCGCTCCCTTCCGCCACCGAAGCCGTCGAAGAAGTCTCCGAGGCCGTCTTCGTGGAAGGCACCCGTCAGCAGCAGGCGCGTGCCGAGGGCTAAGGCCAGCGCTGCTCCCACCGAGGGTAGTACGAGTGCGTAGAGGTAGAAGCTCCCCGAGAGGGTCGTCGCCGTCACCAGTCCCGCCACGGGCCACCAGCTGAGGGCATCCTCATAGTCGGCCTTGGTAAGCTCTCGCAGGCGCCAGAAGGGGAGGCGTGTGAAGAGACTGAGGGCAGCGATGAGCGCCCCGAGGTGACTTCGCTTAGTGCCCGAACTATTCATACCAGACGCTACCCGGCTGATCGGTGAGGGAAACGCGGATCTCGCCGCCCTGCATCACGTCATCGTAGGTGATGTAGGACTTGCAGAGCTCACGCCCGTTGATAGTGACGCGCTTGATGTAGCGCTTCTTCTCGCTCAGCTCGGGAGCAGAGAGGCGGAGCGTACGGCCGTTGGGCAGGCTGATCGTACTCTCGCGGAAGAGGGGCGTGACGAGTTCGTAGCGTCCGCTCAAGGGATCGACGGGATAGAAGCCGAGGGAGGCAAAGACGTACCAGGCGGACATCTGACCGCAGTCTTCGTTGCCACAGAGCCCAGTGGGCTTATCGGTGTAGAGCTGCTTGAGTACGCGGTGCGTGAGGTCTGTGGTCTTCCAAGGCTGTCGGGCAGCATTGTAGAGGAAGATGACGTGGTGCCCAGGCTCATTGCCGTGAGCATACTGACCGATCATCCCCGTAGAGAAGATGGGGAGCTCGATGTGGCTGGGCGTCTCGGATGAGAAGAACTCATCAAGGCGCTCACCGAGCTTACCCTGCATAAGCTTCGTCAGCCCATCGATATCGTGCTGTACGCTGAAGAGGTAGTGGTAAGCATTGCTCTCGGTGAAGGGCTTGGTGTAGGCGAAGGGATCGAAGATGCTATCCAGCTCGCCATTGCTTTTGCGAGGGCGGAAGAAGCCCGTCTTCTCGTCCCAGAGGTGACGATAGGAGCGGGCACACTCGCGGTAGATCTTCTCCACTTCGCGGTCGCCCATCCAGGCGGCATAGCGTGCGATAGCATCATCGTCGTAGGCATACTCGAGGGTCTTCGAGACGCTCTCGTCCTCACGGTCGCTCGCCACGTAGCCCTTCTTGCGGTAGTCATCCAGCCCGCGGTAGCCCTTGCGCTCAGCCGTCGTGCGGAGGAGGCTCAGGAGCTTTGCTTTGTCCTTGGGAACGTAGATCCCGCGCAGGATGGCCTCGACGATGACGGGTACGGAGTGGTAGCCGATCATCATATCGGTCTCGGAGGCGAACATATTCCACACGGGGAGGTGACCCTCGTTCTGCTCGCCGAAGTCGATGAGTGACTGCACGAAGTCACGCTGGAGGTTGGGCTGAAGGATGGAGTAGAGTGGGTGGGCTGCACGGTAGGTATCCCACAGTGAGAAGGTGCTGTAGGTGTCACCTGCACGCTGATGGATCTCACGGTCAGCGCCGAGGTAGCGGCCGTCGACGTCGCTATAGAGTGTGGGGCAGATCTGCGCGCGGTAGAGTGCCGTGTAGAAGGTCGTCTGCAGACTATCGGGTGTATCCGCTGAGAGACGGATCTGTGCAAGACGCTTGTCCCAGCGGGTGGTAGCTGCCTGGTGGTAGCGGTTGAAGTCGGTATGGGGGGCTTCAGCCTGCAGGTTCTTCAGTGCGCCTGCTTCGCTTACTCCAGAGAGGGCAGTGCAGAGTGTGATGCTTTCGCCAGCGCGTACCTTATTGTAGTAGAGGCGGAGGATGACGCCATGGCCGACGGACTTACCTACCTGCCCCTTGCTGAGGATGTATGGGGTAGCTGTGCGCTCGATGCGGGCGGCAGGGCGAGAGAGCTTCGTGGTGAAGTAGACCTTCTGATGGCGAGCCCAGCCGTCGGAGTAGCGGAAGCCCGTGATCTGTGTGGGCGAGATAGCACGTGCGTCGCTATTGATGGTGCGGTCCCAGTTCATCGCCTTGTCCAGATTGAGGATGATGCAGACCGAGTCGGCATCCTTCTGGAAGGTGTAGCGCTGTACCCCCACGCGGTCGGTGGCGGTCAGCTCGACACGGATGTCATAGGGCTCGAGTGTCACGGCATAGTAGCCGGCCTTCGCCACCTCGGTAGCGTGCGAGAAGCGTGCGTGGATGCCGATAGGTGCTTGCTCCTCTTCCGTCTTACCTGCCTGAGGCTTGCGCGTGAGACGGTCGTCCAGCGCAGGAAGGGTGACGGGGAGGAAGGAGATATCATAGAGGTCGCCTGCTCCCGTGCCACTCAGGTGCGTGTGGCTGAAGCCTGCGATCGTGCTGTCGGGGTAGAAGTAGCCAGCGATATAGTCCCAGCCCGCTCGCCCATTGTCGGGGCTGAGCTGCACCATGCCGAAGGGGGCTGAGGCGCCAGGATAGACATTGCCCACCCAGTCGGTACCGATGAGCGTATTCACGCGCTGCGAGAGGTGTGGATACTGAGGGCGAACGATCTGCTTGCGCTGTGCGGGTAGTGCGAGGGTCGTAAGAAGGCCGATGCCAAGGCCCAAGAGGGCACGTAATCGTCTTGTCATAGAGGAGGCCATAGCTATATAATATTGCGTAAAGATACGCATTTACCCACGGGTAATCGGTATGTGACGGTGGGTTTCCCCCGCCTTATCCACTACTTATACACAGCGTGCGCCCCATCTCTTCACTACGGGGAGGGATGGGGCGCACGTATGGGTGGGGAGGTCTTACTTCCCGATACGCTCGTAGACGCTCTCGAAGGGTACACGGATGCGGTCACCCAAAGCGCGCTTCTCATCACGGATACCGCAGGAGACGATGAGCGAAGGTTCGACGGAGGAGGGTAGGCCCAGCACCTTGCGCACACGGCGGGCATCGAAGCCCTCGACGGGGCAGGTGTCGTAGCCTGCCTCACTCATAGCGAGCATGAAGGTCTGCGCTACGAGGGCACAGCTCTTATGCAGGACGGTCTTCATATCGCCCTCGGTACCCTGACGTATCATGGGGCGGAAGAGTGCGATGGCGTTCATTACCAGATGGCGTGTCCAGCCCCAGACCTTGCACCCACGGCTGTAGAGGAAGGGGACTACCTTGGTCATGTATTCACGCTGCATAGCTTCGTACTTTGCCCACTTCTCCTCGGGCTGGTGCTTGTGGATATCCTCCACGATGCGGGGGAAGAGGTGATCCACACGCTCACGCCAGCGGGAGGGGGTGATGGCGAAGACGACGACTTCCTTTGCCGTGCTGATGGTGCTCTGCCCGAGACAAGCCGGGGTGAGCGCAGCGATGACGGCAGGGTCGGTGATATGGTAGCAGCGGTAGAGCTGCATATTCGAGCTCGTCGGGGCGAGGGTCGCTTGGCGTAGGCATTCCTCGACGCGGGCGCTATCCAGAGGCTTCTCTGGGTCGTAGTAGCGTATGGCGCGACGATGCTGGAGGGTTTCGTGAAGGCTCATTGAGGTGGCTCTATTGGGATATAAGATACACGTGGGGCTGTGCGCCCCATAGCATAGGGGGATAAAGCGACACCGCTGATATCCTCAGAGTGGGATATCAGCGGTGTGTAAATCATTGGGATACCTCTTGACGTCCGCTAAGAGCGGTGCGAGATGGGGTATGGAGTAGCCTCGTAATCGAGGGCGGGATGATCGCCTTCGCTCGTGCGAGCACTGTCAGCGAAGGGAGGGAGACGGAGTCTCTACTACTGCTCTTCGGCCTGCTGGAGCTGCTTGACGTAGATGGCCTTCTCCATCTTCTTGCGTCGAGCTACAGAGGGCTTGATGTAGGCCTGACGGGCACGAAGTGCGCGCACAGCACCGGTCTTCTCAAACTTTCTCTTGAATCTTCTCAGAGCCTTCTCGATGTTTTCGCCCTCTTTTACTGGAACTACGATCATAATGTCTTACTTATCTATTTTGTTGTTATACTTTCTATTGCAGGGAGAGTGCTACATACACTCTAATCAGTGCGCAAAATTACTAATACTTTGGCGAATACACAAACTCCCGCTTCGTCTGCCTGCGCCTCCCGCACTAAAATCTCCTACCCTGCACCTCGCTGATGTACCTTCCTCCCGACTCTCGTCTTTTCGGGTGGGAAGAAAGAAGATGATGTCTTTGCAATTTTGCCACTTGAGTTTGGATAAGCTGAGTATAAAATGCTTAAATTTGAGCACATTAAAATCCTGAGAAGTCAGATGCCTAGGTTTGTAGGTAGGCTATAGAGCGTGATTTCTCTGATTGATCCAGTTCTAGATAGATTCAAGGACGATTATCTGTCAAAGGATTATGTGTGAAACCTATTAATTTTAGACGTATAACTCAAGAAATGATATAGATATGAATGTCCAAGATCTAGAAGATAAAGTTAAAGGTGAGGCTTGTGCGTTTGGTCTCAAGGAAGAAAAGGTAGCGAATGCTGTACTTCGCTCCAATATTAAGTCAGATAGTTTCAAAGATGGGGGAGCTTATTTTGGTTATATAAGACCAGAAGAAGCGCCCTCAGGTGTTTACTACGATGTGTC
The DNA here is from genome assembly GCF_000292995.1 of Porphyromonas sp. oral taxon 279 str. F0450. NCBI lineage: Bacteria > Pseudomonadati > Bacteroidota > Bacteroidia > Bacteroidales > Porphyromonadaceae > Porphyromonas > Porphyromonas sp. oral taxon 279. The sequence continues at coordinate 140,294 of NZ_ALKJ01000016.1, forward strand.
ATTTGTGATCTTCCCTCAGGAAACGGGAGGTAAATGCCTAGTTGCCCTGGCTGTAGGATCTGCCGGCTTCCAGAGAGACTATGACCTCGTTTCGATACCATGGCTCAGAAGGCTTTATAAGAAGCTGGCTAGTGCAGATGGGAATACTTTTCTGAAGAATGATTTTTCCAATATAGAGACATCTATTCCGGAGTTGCAAGAAAAGATAGAGAATGAGGTCAGCAACCTTAAGAAAACGCTGGAAAAATATAAGAGGTACATCCTTGCTGCATGTGTTGTTGATCCGGATAAAGACTTTCATATAATCTCTGCATGGCTAGCCCAGTATGCCCAGTTCAGAGGATGGGGTAATAAAGGAGAGCGTGAAAAGCAGAAGGTGGCTATCGGTAAACTTTTGTCTGGGCAGCAGTCTGTAGACGTAGAGACGGATGTCAGAAATCTTCTAAAGCTTAAGCGATTCATTGTGCTACAGGGAGCTCCAGGTACGGGTAAAACCTACAATGCACTAAAGATTGCCCAGGACTATAAGGGGACTCACTTAATTCAGTTTCATGCAGAGACTTCTTACGCGGATTTCGTAGGGGGCATTCGGCCCGTTCTGTCTTCTGATCAACTGAAGTATGAGGCCTATGATGGTAAATTGATCGAGGCAATCAAGACTGCTGACCAAGTGAAGAAGGACACAGGTGGTCGTGTTTTGCTGATCATAGATGAGATAAACAGAGCTAATTTGGCTAATGTTTTAGGTCCTGTGTTCTTCCTATTTGAAACCCATGTAGGGAAAAGGAGTATTCCTTTACAGATAGGTACTCTTAGCCTTTCGACTCTACCTGATAACCTGGATGTTATTGCGACTATGAATACTGCGGATAGGAGTTTGGCTGTGGTTGACTTTGCCCTTCGACGTCGGTTTGCATGGTATACTATACGGCCACAGGCTATAGCCCCGCAGCAAGGACAGACTTTTCATGGAGGTTTATTCCGAGAGTTCTGCGATATCTTCGAGAGATATGCTTCAGACGAAGAGCTTAATCTTCAGCCTGGCCCGAGCTATTTCCTGACCAGCTCCAAAAACGGCAAGCAGCTTATGAAGATGAGACTGATTTATGAGCTGCTGCCATTAATCAAAGAGTATCTGGCTGAAGGACTCTTGCAGAAAGCTGCGGATAGCTTCGCTCATCTCTTCTACACGGAGGCAGGAGTCTACTTGTATGAGTAGTTTGCTATGCCAGAAAGGTTATGGTGAATCTTTGTACGCTCGAGGAAAGCTCAATTCCATATGAGGAGCTGAATTCTATATGGAAATGTGACAAGCGCCATGCTGCGAATGTCCTCAGGCACTTCATCGCTTTGAACAAAGAGGCATTTGATTTTATCGGGGTCCGAGCAGATATTGATGCTTCGTTCAATGCAACTTGCTTGCTGATAACTACGTCTCACTATGCAGGGACGGTCCCCCTATTGTCCCCAAGGAATGGTAAGCCTTATGCCGATTTGACTATTCGAGGAAGGTTTGGCGAGGATATTTCAGGGCTGCTGACCACAGTGCAAGACAGTTTGTTGCCTGAATATGATTCAAGTCTACCTGACATCCAAGACACCTCCGTAGAGCCTCCTCTCTATTTTGAGTGTTGCAGATTCATTGACTTCTGGCAAAGAGTAGAGAAGGCACAGTGGTGTAAGTTTGAAGTAATAGAGCGGGAGCGCGATTTGCCTACTAGCGGTACTCGGTGGGATGTATATGTCCAGAGGTGTTTTGTGCCAGAGATGTCACTGAAGTTCCCCACTCGAGAGAGTCGACTGTCGAAAAATCATTTAGAGTTTAGGCAGCTGGTTGCTGTGCTTCTTTTAGCTATATCAGAGGTCCAGAAAATGCAGACGCCTATTGCAGTCAGATCTAGATACCTCAGTAAAACAACACGCTTGAGTTCTCTCTATGGCAATATGCCTAAGCCAAGGATGTGTGACCGATTCGTCGAGCATACCTCTGACCCTCTGACTATCAGAGAGGCGAAGCGTTTGGCAAATGTTATCCTTCAACATCAGAGTACACGTAGGCGTCCTTGGAGAGTAGACTATGCTATTCTTTTCGAACACTACGTGCAGCATCTTTTTAGGGAGGTAGCACAGAAGAGAAGTTGCTCGCTCGTATGTAACCCTCGTTATTTGATATCGGGGCGAGCTCCAGCTTGGTCACTTCGCTATCTCGAGCCTGATATCGTGCTGCAGAGAGAAGATAATCAGCTTATCATCGATGCGAAGTATAAAAGCCATATGCTCAATCGGGGTACGATAAGTGATGGTTTGAAGGACTCCTTTAGGCATGATTTGCACCAGGTCTTGGCTTATAGTTCATTTGGAACAGCGGAGGATAAACAGGTGGCCTTAGTCTATCCGGCAGAAGTCTTTATTTGTCAGCAGCAACAGATTTCGAATCCCTTAACACGAGCCACCACCAACGTGCACCTAGTCGGTATCCCCTTGGATATAGCAAGAAAAGGCGAAGCACAACGAGAGCTAGATAAGCTAATTGCTCGATCGCTTTGACTTGGAGAACAGAGCTTAATAGATGCCTATTGCTTTCAGTGTAACTACTCGAGAATCATGCTCTATTAAGCTCTCCCTGTTGAACCTATATTGGTTGGCGGGTGAACCTATATAGTTCCGTGAGCGAACCACTATAGGTTTGCACTATGAACCAATAGTGGTTCACTCGCTGACCAGTAGTGGTTCGCTCACGGACCAGTAGTGGTCGGAGCGGTGACCAGTAGAGGTTCGTATCACCCTCTTATAGTGCTTTGCGGAGTGAGGTGCAGGAGGAGGGGAAAAGTAAGCGCCCCAGTCGGTAGCAGGACTACCGGCTGGGGCGCTTCGTTGGGAGGGGGAGAAGGGCGGGCTACTTCTCGCGAATGAAGATGTTGATGGGCGTACCGGAGAAGTCCCAGTGCGCACGGATCTGATTCTCGAGGAAGCGGCGATAAGGCTCCTTGACCCACTGGGGGAGGTTCGCGAAGAAGGCAAAGCTGGGTACCGCTGTGGGGAGCTGCATGACGTACTTGATCTTGATGTACTTGCCCTTGGTAGCAGGAGGAGGCGTGGCCTCGATGATGGGGAGCATGACCTCGTTGAGCTTCGAGGTGGGGATGCGCTTGCTGCGACGCTCGTAGACCTGCTGGACTTCCTCGAGGACCTTGAAGATACGCTGCTTCGTCAGGGCCGAGATGAAGATGATGGGGAAGTCGGTGAAGGGAGCGAGTCGCTCGCGGATAGCGTTCTCGAAGGTCTTGATGACAGCATTACTCTTATCCTCGACGAGGTCCCACTTATTCACACAGACGATGAGCCCCTTGCTATTCTTCTGGATGAGCGAGAAGATATTGAGGTCCTGGCTCTCGATACCGCGGGTGGCGTCGAGCATCAGGATACAGACGTCGGAGTTCTCAATAGCGCGGATGGAGCGAATGACCGAATAGTACTCGAGGTCTTCGTTGACCTTGCCTCGCTTGCGGATACCGGCGGTATCGACGAGGTAGAAGTTCATGCCGAACTTCGTGTAGTGCGTGTAGATCGAGTCGCGCGTAGTGCCTGCTACGTTGGTGACGATGTTGCGCTCCTCACCGATGAAGGCATTGACGAGCGAAGACTTACCCGCGTTGGGTCGGCCGACGATAGCGATACGTGGAGCATCGAGAGTCTCGTCGACGTATTCGCCTTCGGGGAGGTTCTTCGTGATGGCATCGAGGAGGTCACCCGTACCGCTACCGCTGACAGCGGAGATAGGCATAGGATCACCGAGCCCGAAGCTGTAGAACTCAGCTGCCTCGTAGTGCTGGGCGAAGTTGTCCGCCTTGTTCGCTACGAGGAGGACGGGCTTCTTCGTGCGGCGGAGCTTGGCAGCGACCTCATCATCGAGGTCGGTGATGCCGCTCTCGACGTCGACGACGAAGAGGATGACATCGGCTTCCTCCATAGCGATCTCTACTTGCTTGTTGATCTCGCCTTCGAAGATATCTTCGCTACCTACTACCCAACCGCCGGTGTCGACGATGGAGAACTCGCGGTCGAGCCATGATACCTTGCCGTACTGGCGGTCACGGGTCGTACCTGCCTCTTCGCTGACGATGGCCCCACGGGTCTGCGTCAAGCGGTTGAAGAGGGTGGACTTCCCTACGTTGGGGCGCCCTACTATTGCTACTAAATGACTCATATCTGATGCTGTGATTGGTGGGTGAGGCTTACCGCTCTTAGTCGAGGCGGTAGCCATAGGCGCGGAGGATCTTGTCGCGATTGCGCCAGTCCTTCTCTACCTTGACAAAGAGCTCGAGGAAGATCTTCTTCTCGAAGAATCGCTCCATGTCGCGACGTGCCATCGTGCCGACCTTCTTGATGGCGACACCGCGGTGGCCGATGATGATGCCCTTCTGGCTGTCGCGCTCGACGACGATGAGGGCCTGGATGTGGATGCGCTCGTCCTCTTCCTTGAAGGATTCGACGACGACTTCGACGGAGTAGGGGATCTCCTTCTTATAGTAGAGGAGGACCTTCTCGCGGATGATCTCGGTGACGAAGAAGCGCGCGGGTCGGTCGGTCAGTGCGTCCTTCTCGAAGTAGGGGGGAGAGGGAGGGATGAGGCTCTCGATGCGCTTCTTCAAGGGCTGGACATTGAAGTTGTTGAGCGCAGAGATGGGGATGATCTCCGCCTGAGGAAGCTCCTTGTGCCAGCGATCTACGAGCTCTACGAGCTTGTCCTGGGTCGTGAGGTCTACCTTATTAATAAGGAGGAGTACGGGGCACTTGACCCCACGGACGCGCTCGAGGAAGAACTCATTCTTATCGGCTGTCTCGACCGTGTCGGTGACGTAGAGTAGGACGTCAGCATCACCGAGAGCCGACTCGGAGAACTCGAGCATGCTCTCCTGGAGCTTGTAGTTCGGGCGCAGTACCCCAGGGGTGTCGCTGTAGACGATCTGCAGCTCGGGGGTATTGACGATGCCCATGATGCGGTGACGCGTCGTCTGGGCCTTGGAGGTGATGATCGATACGCGCTCGCCGACCAGGAGGTTCATCAGGGTGGACTTCCCCACGTTGGGGTTGCCCACGATATTGACGAAGCCTGAGCGGTGCGTGACTTCTTGCTTGTCTTCCATCGTCCGGAGTGTGGAGGGATAGGAATAAAAGACCTTGCCCGTCCTCTCCCAGCGAAGGGAAGAGTGGCAGGCAAGGTCTGTCGTATGGGGAGATTAGTTCTTGGGATCGTAAGCCCACTTGACGTAGACTGCACCCCAGGTGAAGCCTGCGCCGAAGGACGTGAGGATGAGGTTGTCACCCTTCTTGAGCTGCTTCTCGAATTCCCAAATGCAGAGGGGGATCGTAGCCGAGCTGGTGTTGCCTCGGTACTCGATGTTGATCATCACGCGATCCATAGGTACCTGCATCTCACGCGCTACAGCGTCGATGATGCGGAGGTTAGCCTGGTGGGGGACTACCCAAGCGATGTCATCATAGCTCAGCCCGTTGCGCTCCATGATGGTGCGGCAGCTGGAGGACATGCCCTTGACAGCCTGCTTGAAGACGGCAGCACCCTCCTGGTAGACGTAGTGCTCACGGCGATCAACCGTCTCGTGGGAGGCAGGGCTGGCCGAGCCACCGGACTTCATAATGAGGTTGGTGCGGCCCGTACCATCCGTGCGGAAGTAAGAGTCGAGTACCCCTTCGTTCTCCTCAGTAGGCTCGAGGAGTACGCAAGCAGCGCCGTCGCCGAAGAGAGGGCACGTAGCGCGGTCGGTGTAGTCGGTGATGGCGGTCATCTTCTCAGTGGCAAGCACGATGATGCGCTTATAGCGGCCCGAGCGGATGTAGTTAGCTCCAGCTTCGAGAGCGTAGATGAAGCCGGGGCAAGCAGCCTGCATGTCGAAGGTAAAGGCGTTGACACAGCCCGTCTCGAAGGCTACGATAGAAGCCGTCGTGGGGAAGTGGTAGTCAGCCGTATTCGTAGTCACGATGATCCCGTCGATGGTGGCGGGGTCGATGTTGTTGCGGGAGAAGAGGTCCTTGACGGCTTCGATGCCGAGGAAGGAAGCACCCTTCGTGGGGTCCTTGAGGATACGACGCTCGCGGATCCCGACACGGGTCATGATCCACTCGTTGTTGGTATCGACCATCTTCTCGAGGTCGGCATTGGTTATCTTATCTTCAGGGAGATACCCTCCGACAGCCGTGATGGCTGCGTTGATGATACTCATAGGTTAGTTGGATATACTGATGTAGATTAATTTCAATCGCCTTAGCTTGTCGCTCACGAAGTTACAAAAAAAGCCCCAAAGGGGATACCTTGGGGCTTTTCTTTGTGTTGGCTAAGCGGGGCTATTAAGCCTGCTCGATGGCGAGCTTACCACGGTAGTACCCGCACTCACCACATACCGTGTGGTAGATGTGCCATGCACCGCAGTTAGCGCACTTTGCGAGCGTAGGCATAGCTGCCTTATCATGAGTACGGCGCTTAGCGGTACGCGTCTTGGACTGTCTTCTTTTAGGATGTGCCATAAATCTTATTTTGTTTTAATTACTAATCTCGCTTGAGAGCCTTGAGTGCAGCCCAGCGCTCGTCGATCCCCTCATCATCGAGGGTGGGGGCGGGGCCTTCGGCTTCATCGCGCACTTCGTCGGTAGAGACGCGGGCATAGGCCGACATCATCTCCTCGTTGCACTCGCCCTCGAGATGCATTCGCTGTAGGGGAAGGCTCAGGATGATATCCTCATAGAGGACCCACTCCAGGTCGAGCACCCCATCTTGCTCAGAGACGACGAGGATCTCGTCCTTCTCCTCAAGGGCTTCACTGCCGAACTTGACTATAAGCTCGCGCTCGGACTCTACATCTATATCTACTGGGTCAAGGCAGCGATCACAGTCAACCACTACATAGCCCTCATAGTAGAGGTCCAGGCTAAAGACGTCTCCCGTACGGCGCAGGCGTAGGTCGACATCGACCTCACCGCCGTGTACGCTACCCTCCGATAGGCGCTCGAAGTAGCTGTCCTCGAGGAGCCAGGTGTACTCGTGATCGCCCTCCGGGAGACTCCGTAGATTGATCTTGTACTGGTCGGTATGCATGGGTGACTCTTAAACTATGCGTAAAAATCTGCGCAAAGATACACAAAAGCCCCCATTCCCACAATTAAAAAGTGAGCAATGTTTGCCAGCTCTTGAGAGGAGTAGGCTATGCGGGGGCGGTGACTAAGGGAGGAGACCGCGGGAGCGCCCGTCGGCGATGGTCTCGCGAAGCCCTTCCTCAAGGTTCTTGCTTGGGGTGAAGCCCAGAGCGAAGAGCGGTGAGGGATCACAGCGCCAGTTGCGCTGTGCGAGGATCGGGTACTTGTCCCGATTGAGTGGCGTCGTCTGCCCCGTGATGGCTGCCCGGAGCGAGCCGAAGAGGCAGGTGAGGCGCACCAGTGGTAGGGGGATACGTATATGGAATACGTGCTTGCGACCCAGCAGACGCTGAGCCAGATGACCGAACTCTCGGTCGATATAGGTGTCGCCGTCGGCTACGATATAGCGCTGGCCGCGGGCACGCTCGTCGCGCAATACAAAGAGGGCAGCACGGGCAACATCCCCGCCATAGACGAAGGTCAGGTACTGCTTACGCAGGCCAGACATCGCATTGATGCCACGTGCGATACTCTGTAGGGCGATGAGGTAATCCTTGTCTCCTGGGCCATAGACGCCTGTGGGGAGGAGGATCGTGAAGGGGATACCCGACTGCTCGGTGTAGTGCTCCGCGAGGCATTTACTACGACCGTAGCGGGTGTTGGGCTTCTGAGGGAGCTCGGCATGCAGGGCTTCGTCGGGGCCTGCTACATTACCGTAGCTACTGAGGCTACTCATTAGGACGAAGCGCTTGGGCTGCTCCGAGAGACGGCTGAGTGCATGGAGTAGTCGGCGCGTATGCTCGGCATTGACCTCTGTGAACTCCTCCAGGCGGGCGGTCTTCGTGATGCCCGCATTGTGGATGACGTAGTCCCACTGGGGGCCGCCTTCCTCTAAGGGACGGACCGAGTCGAGAGCGTCGAAGAGCTGTTCCTCATCATAGTAGTCGACTTCAAGCAGCTTGACCCCTTGCTTCTCAAGGCGGGTCTTGTCACTGTCCTTACGTACAGCGGCCCATACCTCGTAGCCCGCTTCGAGGGCTTGGCGGACGAGATGGCTGCCGATGAAGCCAGAGGCTCCAGTGATGAGTAGACGCTCCATGGTAATCGTGTCGGTCGTGTGGGCTTAGAATATGGAGAAGTGCACGTAGCGCTTGGGGTTCTCCTGCAGGTCACGCATGAGACGGTCTGCACTGCCTACGAGGCTGTCGAGGCGGTTGTAGAGCGAGGGATCGTTGAGGAGAAGACCTGCGGTATTGTCCTTGCCACGGAGCTGCTGGGATACCATCTGAAGCTGAGCCGTCGTCTCCTGAAGGCTGAGCATCAGCGAGTCAAGGCGCATCGAGGAGAGCTGACCAGAGAAGTTTGCAAGGTTGGAGCTCATGTGCCCGACGTTGTCGAGGACGGGGCCAAGGCTGCGACTCGTGCGGTTCAGCCCAGCCATCATGCCGTGCAACTGCTGTGTAGAGGCACTCAGCCCATAGAGCATGCTGTCGATGCTCTTGTCGTTGAGCAGGGCATTCAGGCGCTCCAGCGTGTTGGTGATCGTGGGCATCATCCCTGCGATAGCGGGGAGGATCTTCTCAGAGACGGAGGATAGGAGTCCGTCGCCTGCGTCTTGGCTGGCGATGGTGTCCCCCTCACTGAGGTAGGTCTGACTCTGGGGGTTGATGACGAGCACGAGCTCAGCACTCCCCAGGGGGTTCGACTTGATCTTCAGCTGACTCCCTACGGGGATGCGCATATCGTCATCGAGCGCCAGCTCGAGCGTAGCGCCATAGCCACGGCTGTAGTCGAAGGCTACGGAGCGCACGTTGCCCACCTTGAATCCGCTGGCTTCGACAGGAGCTGCTGCAGAGATGCCGCTGAGGTTGTCGAAGTGGGCATAATAGATCGAGGTCTTCTTAAAGACTTCGATGCCCTTGAGGAAGTTGACCCCGATGTAGCCGAGGGCAACAGCGACGATGGCCAGCAGGCCGATCTGTACCTCTTTCTTTATCTTCATATGTATCTTATTTCTATATATGCTCTGTGATAGGTCGGGCTTATAGGCGTGTCTTGCCTCGGTAGCGTGCGATGTAGGCATCGCGGTAAGTGCGGGGGAGGGCACGGAGCTGCTTCTGTGCTTCGGCCTTCGAGCTCGTGGGAGCGAGTAGATAGATGTACGCGCGCCCGACCTTCACTCGCTCTACTGCGGTAGGGAGCTTGCGGAAGTGCGCATCCTTCGTGTCGATCTTATCGGGGCTGGAGAGGAACTGGACGCGGTACGTGATCTCCGAGTCGGAGCTCTTCGCCTCGCTCTCCTTCTTGCCCTTCTCCTGCTTGCGCTCCGTCGTCTTCTCCTTGCTACGCTCACGACTCTTGTTCATCGCACGCTCTACCTCTGCGCGGGGACTGGTGTCCTTGTCTGCGGTAGGCTCTTCAGCGGTCTCGTCGCTAACAGTAGCGGTCTCTTCCTTCTTCGTCTCGGTGCTATCGGCCTCCTTGCTGTCCTGGGTCTTTGTGCTCTTGCCGCGATAGCTACGGTAGTAAGAGCTGAAGCCCGCCGCGATGGCCGAGGCGAGTGACTGCTGGCCTGCTGCGCTGAGCATGAAGGAAGCTTCGTTGGCATTCGAGAGGAAGCCGATCTCGGTGAGGATGCTGGGCATGGCTGACTGGCTCAGTACCCAGAGGATGTCCTGACGGACGCCACGGCTGTAGCGTCCAGCAGAGCGGTACTGGCGCTGGATCTTGTTTGCCAGCTCGATGCTCTTGTTGAAGTAAGCATCTTGCATGAGGTCAAACATGATATAGCTCTCCGTCGACGTCGGGTCGAAGCCCTTGTAAGTCGTCTTATAGTTGCTCTCGAGGAGCATCGCCTTGTTCTCGCGCATCGCCACGCTGAGGTTGTTGGCGAACTTAGCGATCCCCAGCACATAGGTCTCCGTACCGTGGACGTCCTTCGACGGTGCGCTGTTGACGTGGATGCTGAGCATCAGGGAGGCCTTCTGCTTATTGGCAAAGTCTGCACGGGCCTGCAGGCCGACGAAGACGTCGGTGCTTCGGGTGTAGAGTACACGTACCTCGGGGTGCGCTGCTTGGATCTTGCTGCCGACGAGCTTGGCTACTGCGAGGGTGATATCCTTTTCCTTGCCACCATTCCCTACAGTGCCAGAGTCCTTCCCCCCGTGACCGGCGTCGATGACGACGGTGAAGAGGCGCTGGGCTTGCATCCCGAGGGGAGCAAGAGCGAGACAGAGGAGGAGCGTAAGTATCGAGGCGCGGACGTAGCGTATAGCGTGGATCTCAGCGAGCGGCATATACTTGGGAAGAGCCGTATAGGCTCTACGAACAATGATTTATTTAATAACGCAAAGATACAACGCTTTTGTAAAAGGGGGCTTGTATCCTCGTAGAGATAATACGAGACCCCTCCCTCACGCCGGTTGCAGTCGTGAGGGAGGGGCCTTCTTCGTTGTGGACACTCGGAGTGCGCTCTACTATTATATAGCGAGGATGTAGCGCAGGATGAGGAGTGTCGAGACGATGTAGAGGGTGATGGAGACCTGGCGCCACTGGCCGCTGAGGAGCTTGACCAGCGTGTAGGAGATGAGCCCGAGGGCCATCCCTTCAGCGATGTTGTAGGTCAGCACCATCGTCAGTACGGTGATGAAGCTGGGCAGTGCCTCGGAGATATCCATGAGGTCGATATCCTGGATAGAGCTCAGCATCAGCACACCTACCAGCACGAGAGCACCTGTCGTCGCAGCGGAGGGGATGAGTAGGAAGAGAGGCGAGAGGAAGAGTGCGAGGATGAAGAGCACAGCTGTAGACAGTGCGGTCATACCCGTGCGGCCGCCCTCGGCGATACCCGCACCACTCTCTACGAAGGTCGTCACGGTCGACGTACCGCAGACGGCACCGAAGGAGGTGGCCAAAGCGTCAGCCATCATCGCTTGCTTGATATTCTTTACGTTGCCTTCACTGTCCATCATCTCAGTCTTAGCGGCAGCACCGATGAGTGTACCCACGGTGTTGAAGATATCCATGAAGACCAGAGCGAAGATCGTGAGCGCCATATCCATGTTGAGCAGCGCCTTGAAGTCGAACTGCAGGAACGTAGGTGCCAGCGAGCGGGGTAGGGAGACGGGGATGAAGCTATCGGGGATCTGTGTCACGCCGAGGGGAATCCCGATGATCGTGCAGAGGACGATGCTGTAGAAGAGCGCACCGCGTACACGCAGCGTCATCAGGACACCGCTGAGGATGATACCGATGACGGCCAGGATCGCCGTAGGGGTGAAGGGGCCGAGGGCTACGAAGGTAGCTTCGTTGGCGACGATGACCCCTGCATTCTTCAGCCCGATGAAGGCGATGAAGAAGCCGATGCCTGCCGAGATAGCGAAGCGGAGGTTCTTCGGGATACAGCGGACGATCTGCTCGCGGATGTTGAAGGCGGTGAGCAGGATGAAGATGATCCCTTCGACGAAGACGGCTGCCAGACCTGCCTGCCAGCTGTAGCCCATGCCCATGACGAGGGTGAAGGCGAAGAAGGCATTGATACCCATGCTGGGAGCCTGGGCGAAGGGCAGCTTAGCTAAGAAGGCGATGAGGAGCGTACCGACGGCCGATGCCAGGGCGGTAGCGGTGAAGACGGCGCCCTTGTCCATGCCCGTAGTGCTGAGGATGTCGGGGTTGACCGCCAGGATATAGCTCATCGTGAGGAAGGTCGTCAGGCCTGCCAGAAGCTCGGTGCGGAGCTTGTACTTCGTGGGGTCAAAGCCCACGAGGCGATAGAGTGCTTGCATTAGAGTGTGCGGGGGCTTAGAAGGTCCACTTGATGGCCAGCGTGGGGTTCACGACGGTCTTGTCCAGTACAGCGAAGTTGCTGCTGATCTCCCATTCGGTACCGATGCTGAGGTTGAACTTGGGGTTGATGCCCTCGAACTTATTCAGGTTCACCCACAGCTGCGGCTCGGTGATGAAGATGATATTGTTCTTGCCCGTGACGAAATGACGGTCGCCCCAGAGGTCAGCGAAGCCCAGGAAGGAGAGCTTACCACCCGCCATGTGCAGGTACCATGTGCTCGTCAGCTGGAAGGAGTGGGGTCTATCCTGACGTGCCAGATACTTATACATCGGCGTGAAGGTGAAGCCGGCCTGATAGTCTGCTTGGTTCCACGCGTAGGTCAGACCTGCGAGGTAGGCATTCTTGTAGGAGAACTGATTGCTCAGCCCGCCGTCATACTCGATATGCAGGGCCAGAGGGAGCTTGCCGAGGCTGAACTCACGAGAGATCTCCCAGTAGGCCGAGGTGATGCCCTCGCGCTGATAGTTCATATCGACGAAGAAGAAGGTATTCCCCCAGCTATCGGGGCGGAAGAGCTCCACGGTCGTGGTGAGCTTGGGGCGATCGGGCTGGTCCTTGCTGTAGAGCTGGCGCCCGAAGTCGTAGTGGAGCTGAATGTTTTGTGCTTGTGCCCCGAGGGTAGTCAGGAGGAGTACAAGCGCGATACGATAAAGCTGTCGCATGGATGGATTATTGTGAGAGTTAAGTCAGTGCTTCGTAGTAGGCTCCTCGCGATCCTCCTTGCGCTCGGGGAGGAGCAGGTTCAGTACTACGGCGATGACAGCCGAGAGCCCGATACCCGAGAGGGAGAAGTTGCCGAAGGAGAGTGCGGCACCCCCGATACCCGTAGTGAGGGTGACGGAGATGATGACCACATTGCGCGACGAGGCGAGGTTCACACGGCTATGCAGGAGGCTCGAGATCCCTGCGCCCGCGATCGTGCCGAAGAGCAGGAGCATGATCCCACCGAGGATAGCTTGGTCGATGCTGCGCAGGAGGGCGCTGACCTTCCCGATGAGGGAGAAGAGCACGCCCGTGACGGCTGCGATACGGAAGACCAGTGGGTCGGTGACCTTCGTCAGTGACATGGCGCCCGTGACCTCAGAGTAGGTCGTCACAGGAGGCCCTCCGACGAGTGAGGCGAAGAGACAGGCGATACCGTCGCCGAGCATTGTGCGGTGCAGGCCGGGGTCCTTGACGAAGTTCTTCCCTGCCACGTTATTCACCACATACACGTCACCGATATGCTCGATGACGGGAGCGATGGCCACGGGGATCATGAAGAGGATGGGGGCAAAGGAGAAGTTCTCGGGGAGCGTGATCTTAGGTAGGCTGAGCCAAGAGGCCTCGGCGATGGGCCTTAGATCGACCTCGAAGAAGATGAGGTCAGCGATATAGCCCACGACGATACCGAGGAAGATGGGGATGAGCTTCGTGATCCCTCGGCCGTAGAGCGTGACGATGATCGCCGTAGCGAGCGAGATGACCGCCAGAGGCCAGTTCGTCGCTGCCATCTTCACTGCGGAGTCCGAGAGGGAGAGCCCGATGAGCATGATGATAGGGCCGATGACGACCGGAGGGAAGAGGCGGGAGATGAAGCGCAGGCCGAAGAGACGGATCAGGAGCGACATCACGAAGTACACGGCACTCACCCCGATACAGCCGAAGAGTGCACCGCTGAGTCCGTAGAGCTCTGTGGCTTTGATGATCGGTGCGATGAAGGCGAAGCTACTACCGAGGAAGATAGGTACCTTGCCCTTGGTCACGAGGTGGAAGAGGAGGGTGCCGATACCCGCCGAGAAGAGGGCGGTCGATGGATCGAGCCCGACGAGGATGGGTACGAGGACTGTAGCCCCGAAGGCAACGAATAGGTACTGTGCGCCAGCGATCCCTTTGCGCAGGGGGCTGAGCGGGGTGGTGTCAGAGGTCATGCTTTTCTCAAGGGGGGGGAGTGTGATTACGCTCACAAAAGTAGCTAATCTCTCCACTATATAGAGTACCCCAATCATTGATTGCGCAAACTCTCTCCATAGTAGAGTGCTAAGGTATCGCCTGCCCAGCTCCACGATATACCTCTCCGAAGAGATACACAAGCCCTTCGCCTTATCGCGAGTATTCCTCTTATTCAGCGGAAGGAAAAGTATCCTTCTCGTGAAGAAAAAAGCGCCTTCACGTAGTGGTTTTCCTCTGTCTACGTACGTAGTCTTAAAGACCAGGTGCATAAATCCAAATATCCACGTACGTAGCTATTAGAGCCACGTACGTAGCCCAAACTTATCTACCACTCGTCCGCAACTTTTATCCCTACGCGGGGCAACAACCTAATATTGGTTGACTCGTCGACCTATATAGGTTGCAATCCCTCCCCCGTAGAGGTCCGTGTAGCTTCGTCTGGGATAAGGGGGCTTCGTGAATATGAAAGGCCCGCACGAAGATGCCGAGGAGCATGCTTCGTGCGGGCTTGGTATGTCGAGCCGTGAGGGGGACGGTTAGTTGTCGAGCGTGATGCGCAGAGAGAGGCCGTAGCTGCTGGTGGAGATGGGGAAGGAGTAGGCGCTGACGAGTGGTACATTGCGGCTGTACTCGTAGTACGCCTCGAGACCGAGCTGTCGGCTCAGCTCATATTCGGCACTGAGGCGCAGGCGTCGGTCGATGATCCCCGAGGTTGCTTGGGTATAGCCCTCCTCAAGACGGCGCAGGAGGGTGAGTGTGCGGCGGTGTGCATATTCGCCTCGGAGGGTGAGGCCGTGGGCAGAGGTCGTCGTAGGCTCCTTGCTCGCACGGCGCTTCTTACGGCGGGCGGTGGTGGGGCTGATGAGGCTCGTGAGGTCGTCGATCTTGTAGGTGAGGCCGAGGCTTAGCTCATGCGAGAGGGCTTCGATGAGGCTACGCGCCCCGAGGTGCAGGACGGCACCACGGCTTTGGCGCCATTGCGCACTCGTCCCGAGACCATTGAGCCACGTCAGGTCAAGCCCGATGAGGGGGAAGAAGTTCTCCTGTAGTGCTACCGACGGGATGTCATAGGCGTAGCTAAGGCGTGCGCTGCTCATCGCTCCTCCTCCGCCCGCTGTCGTCTCGCTCAAGAGGCCGATGGCGTCGGGATCGCTCCCCTGCCAGCCTGCCAGCGACGAGAAGCCCCCGACGGTGTATGTGGCGCGGTAGGTGTGGCGTAGGGTCACGCTACGGAAGTGGCGCTTGAGGAAGGGCAGCTCGGAGAGCCCCGTGTAGCTCACCGACCAGTTCGGGAGCATGCCGAGGAGGTCGGGTAGGGCGCTCAGCCCCTTGCGCCCCTTCCCTGAGCCGTGCATATAGGCTGTGCGGAAGGCGGGGATAAGGACGGCAGAAGCATTGCGGTCGATGGTGAGCCCTGTGGCGGGGCTACCTGCCTCCTCCTGCCTGCGAGCGATGGGCTCTCTTAGGCGGAGCATCTCGGCGAAGGTCTCGGAGAGGTAGCCCTCCTCGGAGCGGAGAGGGGCGAAGAAGCCCTTGAGGCCGATGGTCGTCATCGTGAAGTCCCCGCCGTAGAGTCGGGGGCTACCCGCATACATATATTGTACCTCGGTGCGGTCGGTGCGGGTGTGATTGCCCGAGAGCGTGATGGTGAGGTGGCGTAGGGGCTGGAGCGTGGCACGTAGGTCCACCGTGCGGGTGTGGGTGAAGACCCCTGGGGTGAGGTGCTCCGTCGAGATGAGGAGGTCGCCCCGCTCGGCAAGGCGGTCGATGAAGTCCACATCGCTTAGCCCGAAGGCAAAGCCCACGCCAGGGGAGAGCACACCGCCCGAAGAGCCTTGTCCCCCGATAGCTCGGATGGTGGGGAGGAAGCCAGGGAGGAGCGTACTGCGTGTAGAGCGGTAGGTCAGCGATACGTCCTTCACCATAAGGAGGGCGTAGAGGAGGCGGTCAATGAGCTCGTTCCCCTCGTTCCCACCCTTGGCCTTCTTCCCGCGCCCTTCGCTGGTGGTCATACCAGCCGTGCCGAAGCGGCGCTCCAGCCGAGCGAGTGCGGGGATGTGCTGATAGAGCTGGCGGAGCTGGAGCTGCGTGGTGGACTCGAGTGCGCCCTGCGCCATAAGGGTATGCGCCAGGCGGATGGTCGGGTCGGGGAGTACCGCCCCACGGTCCCACGAATAGGCGCTGCTATAAGAGAGCTGTGAGCGGATGAAGGAGAGGGGCGCGATGTCGGAAGTGGGGAGCTTATAGCCGAGGCTTGCCTGCTGGGCATAGTGGATGGGTGTCCCCCCCTCACGGATACTCTGTCCGACGGAGTCACGCCACGCACGCCACGCATCGGGCTGGAGCTGGCGATTGACCTGCACGTGGGGCTCTTCGATACGTGCGTCGGTGCCGGAGTTGAAGGCCAGCTGGAGCGAACGGGTGGGATTCCAGTTGAGCTGCAGACGGCGGTTCCAGATGAACTGCTGGGCGAAGGTCGCGGGGAGGCGCGTGCCACTCAGCTCATCGCCGAGGCTACGGAGCTGCTCCTCGTCGTAGCGTCGCACCATCGAGGTCTCGAGGACGAGACGGCTGGGCCACGGAGTGAAGGTGTACTGACGGAGGAAGTCCGCCCACGGGCTGGCGCCCGAAGCCTTGGCAAAGGGCCGTAGCGGGCGGAAGGTCGGCGTATAGTCGTAGCGCAGGGCGGCGTGCCAGTCGAGGTGACGGCTATACTCGATGTCGGGAGTCTCTTCGGAGGAGGTATTGTGTCCGTAGCTGAAGGAGAGGTTCGCAGGGTCGTAGGGCATAGGCTCCTCGGAGCGGATGCCGACGGCGACCTTCGAGAGGGCAAGGCCTTGGCTACGGCGGTGCGTGAGGCTGCGAGCACGTAGCTCCTTGCGCTCACGCTCCGTGGTGAGGTCGCTGAGAGCATCGGTGAGCTTCACGTCTTCATCGAGCGGATTGTACTGCGGGGTCAGCACTTCGTCGCTCACCGTGTAGTAGATGGGGAGGGTCACCTTCGCCTCGGCAGGGAGGAGCTGGCCGAGCTCGAGCGTGGAGGCGAACTGGATAGCACGACGACTCTCGAGCGTGCGGCTCATCAGTGGGGCGTCGATAGCACCGAAGCCTGCCGAGACGTATTGGGCTCTTAGGCTGGCTTCGCCCAGCTCCGCCAGCTGGAGCGTGCTGTGTAGCTGCCCTGCCCAGCCTGCCTCCTCGTGGTAGTCGCTGGCGCGAAGCTCATTGACCCAGACCTCGACACTGCGCGTGAGGCCCGCGCTATTGCGCACACCGATGACCAGCGCCCGCACGCTGGAGAGGGAGGGATTGCCGAGGACGGTGAGCGTATGGGTGGGGTGCTTGGCGTCGGGGCGTGAGAAGGGGCGGTAGAGTGAGGCGCCACCGAGCCCTGCGGAGAGCGAAGCATTACGGCTTCGCTTGAGGGAGACGAGGTCTTCTAAACTTAGGTCGATGCTATTCTCCTCGGGCCATACACGACGGCGGTCGCTGGGGCTGAGACTGCTGTAGTGTCCTGCGGGAGTGAGTGTGAGCGGTAGGCTGTACTCGTAGTAGTGCTGGGTGTAGTCCGAGCCGAGGCGCACGAAGAGCGTCATATCTCCATCACCCAGCCCCGTGAGGTCACCGAGGAGCGCCTCGGCATGGGCGAAGAGCTGCAGACGGCGGTAGCGACGAAGGTCGTACTGCACACGGCGGTAGACGCCACGGCTCTCGCCTGCGGGGAGATCCTCGAGGCGTAGGGAGAGGGCTTGCTCATTCTGCTGGAGGCTCTGCCCGCGCTGGGCGTCGAGCGAGCGAGATACGCCTGGGGGGAGCGTGTAGCTGACAGGAGTGCGGTCGGAGTGCTCCTCGATGTTGACCGACGTGACGGAGAAGCGGGTGGAGGCACTGGGTGCCGGCTGTCCCTCATCAAGGCTCCCTTCGTAGGTGCGCCAGTCACCTCGCACCAAGCGTAGCGAGGCAAAGCGCAGCTGGGTCTCGCGGTCAAAGCCCGTGAGGTAGAGTCGCATGAAGCGCACACTCCTCAGATCGCTGATGCCACCGATACGGCTGGTGAAGGCTGAGAGGGGGACTTTGAACTGATACCACGTGACGGGAGAAGTCCTCCCATCACGGAGCTGAGCCTCGACTCTGCGGCTGCTGGTGATAAACCCACGCCCCGCGACGAGATCCTCGGGGCGTAGTGAGATCTTCCACTCATAGTAGCGGTCGAGCTCATTCATGCTGTAGTCGCCGTTGACATCCTCGGTGTCAGGGCTCACGGTAGCGGCGGTGCTGTAGCCATCGCCCCCAAGGCGCTCCGACGAGTTGCCCTCCGTGCCGTTGAAGTACTTATAGCGCTCGAGGATCGGCAGGCGCTCGGTGTCGTAGTCTGCCCCGCGGTAGTGGTGGAAATCATCGCCTGCAGGGTCGTGGAGTGGGCTCTGTGGGTCGTCTTGCCAGCGCTGGAGGGTCGTGCTGGAGAGGCGGGAGCGTAGAGCGCTGAGGAAGGAGGCATAGCTCGGATGCTGGCGCTCTTCGGCGGACGATTGGCCATTCAGCCCGACGTCCTGCTTCTCTCTCGCTCCAGCTGCATTGTCGAAGGCATAGCCTGCACTCGGGCGTGTCGGCACGATCCCCCAAGGTGTGGAGACCGTAGCTCCTGGCTGAGGTGTGAGCGGCAGGCCACTCTCGTAGAAGCGGCGCTCGTCATGCAGGATGTCCTCCGAGATATCTCCGAGGTTGATGTACAGGTCGCCACCACTCCCTGCTGGGGGTGTGCCCTCGTCGGCATAAGGATCCATGAGCCAGAACTCCACGTACTCGACGTTCGCTGCCTCGAAGTCCGTCTGGTCGATCTTGCGCATGATGCCCGCCCAGCTCCCACGGGCATCACTGATCTTTCCGTCGGCTGTGAGGCTCGCCGCATTGAGGTTGTACGGGCCCAGCTCCTCGGGATAGAAGCTGAGCGAGAAGGTGGGGATATAGCTCGGTAGGCTGGCATTCACTTCTCTGTTTGGGTAAAGCTCTGCCGTCGGGATATCGCGCACCAGATGTCGGCTCACGAGGCTGAGGTCGCTGCGTATATAGGCAGGGGTATAGGCACTGCGCTCACGGGTGAAGAGCGGGTCGATGGTGAACCACGCGAGTCGTGCTCTACGCTCTCCGTAGCGCAGGTAGTCACTCGCGCCTATTCCCGCTGGGACGAGCGTCGCGGGTGTGGAGGACAAGCGCCAGGCCTGTGGGCTCATCAGGTCGATAGCGGTATGTGCTGCGTCGAAGTCATCGAGGTAGCTGCTGCCGTCGCTGTACTTACTCTTGTAGTGTCCAGGGAGGAGCTGCGCCACCTCTGCCGAGAGGGAGAAGGAGGCGGGCTGTGTGAGGTCGACGAAGGGGAGGTGATTCAGTAGGCGCGTGAGCTGGGGTGACTTCGTCTGGTAGAAGAGGTTGGCGCCCCACATCGTATTGCGCATACTCTCTTGTCCGAGTGCTGCCTTCGCCGTGAGAGGCATCTCCGAGAGGTGCATCAGGGTGGCGCCGAGGCGGAGGTCCTTAGAGAAGCGGTAGTTGAGGTCGAGGCCGATGAGGGTCTTGCGCTGCTGGCTGAGGGCGTCACCGCCTTGGAGGCTCACCTCGATGGGCGTCTTGGCGTCGATGAGCTGGCGGTTGAGGATCTTCACGCGCCCTGCGGTGTAGTCGACGGTGTAGTCCGTACCCTCGGTGAGGAGCGCGCCAGCAGCTGTCACACGCACCGAGCCTGGGGCGACGTTCACCGTGCCGAGGGAGATCTCTCCCACTGAGGTAGCACGGTATTCGCCCCGCAGATAGTACTTGTTCTTCTCCGAGTGCTGGGCAGCCTCGACGGCAGTCATCGTGTAGAGCTCGGGGAAGGCATAGCGGTCACTCCAGCTCCCTGCGCCGAGAGCCGTCGTGAGTGTCGAGCCGAAGGGCTCTATCGTGGGGAAAAAGACCAGCCCTTCGCTGGAGCGTATGGTATAGCCCTCCACGAAGTCGAAGCGCCCGTCACTGCGTGCCTCCTGCTGGGCGTCAAGGTGGTCCAGTCCGAGGACGCTGAGGAGCTGCTTGCCCTTCAGCGGGCCATCAGGCAGGTAGGGCAGGGCGCGTCCCGTGGCATCATCGCGGTAGACGACGTCGAGCTGGAAGCCCGTACGCTGCAGAGCAGTGATACCTGCGCCAAGGCGGTAGGCATTGCGCATCATCAGCGGCCACGTCGGAGCCTTTGGCGAGAAGTCCGTGCCCTTGAGGAGCTTGACGAAGAGGAGGGAGGAGGTGCCTTCGGATTGGTCGGCTGCGAATTCCCCCACGCGGTAGACCTTCCCCTCGTAGGTGAACTCATAGGCTACGGCGAGCGCCTCATCGGCGGCGAGTGGCGTCGTGAGGCTGAGGTAGCCGAGGGTGCTGTGTAGGGTGTATTCGCTCGGGGCAAGGCGTCGTGCGCTCTCGATGCGCTCGTAGTCGAGGGCGGGGCGTAGGGCGGGTAGTCCCGAGCTGAGGGCGCTGAGCTGGCGAAGAGGGGGGGAAGCGGTAAGGGTGGCGTAGAGGCTATTCGCACCGTTGGAGGGGATGGGGTTTGAGGGGCTGGTGAGCTGGATGAAGCTGTTGTGCAGGCGCTGGGGCTCACCGAGGTCAGCGAAGCCAGCGACGTCACGGGCATCATCGAAGTGCCCACGGCGGTTCGTCACCCATACCTCGATACGGGTGATCTGTATCGAGGAGCGCACGTAGGGTAGGCTCTTGAGAGCGCCGTCGTACTGAGTGCGGAAGAAGTCCCCGAGGAAGAAGTGGCGCAGGGCGTCGTAGCTCGAGGCGGAGAGCTCGAAGCGCTCGGCCTGCTCGCCCCCACGGCTGGAGGCGCGACGGCTCTCGGTGCGCTGCTGGCTCAGGAGGAGGTCGGCCTCGAGACGCCCCATTTGGAACTTGGTATGCAGGCCGAAGAGGGCGCCCCCGCCGCTGATGAGACTATTGCGAGGGCTCATCGAGACGCTCCCCACCTCGATGAGCTTGATGATGTCATCCTCCTCACCCTCGAAGGCCAAGCGGAGCTTCTTCGTGTCGAAGTCAAAGGAGGAAGCGGTGTTGTAGTTCAGCCCCGTCTGGAACTTTGTCCCGAGCGAAGCCTGCACACCAGCCTGGATCTTCTCCTCGAAGTCGAAGTAGGTCTGCTTGCGTGCGCCCTGTGGTAGGGCGGGGTTGTCGGAGCGAACGGTCTTCCCCCCAGCCGAGAGGTCGGCGTGCCCTTGGAGCTTGAGACGCAGGCCACCAGGGCCGAAGATGCGGTCGATGACCCCACGGCGTATGGGCTTGCTGGCGCGCTGGGTGCTACTGCGCATCGGAGCGTTGAGACTGTCCCAGTGGAGCCCTTGACCACGGAGGCTCTGGTAGCGGAGGTATTCGGCGAAGGTATAGGGGAGGGGAGTGCCGAAGGGCTTGCCGTCGAGGAAGGTCGTCAGCAGGTAGCGCTCACTCTTCGGCTCATAGACGAAGCGCGTCTCGAGAAGGGGTGCAGCGAGGGCAGGCATCGCCCCTCGCGGAGAGATGCTGTCAGCTGTGGTGGGGAGTATGGGGAGTTGGGCGGCGAGAACAAGGGGGACGGCCGTGCCGAGAAGGAGGCTTCCCAGCAGGCGTCGGATGTGTCTTGTTACCCGCCACGTACGCACGAGCCTTAGAGGAGCTTGAGGCTCTGCTTGATGAGTTCCTCGACGCTGATGGTCGGGTCAGAAGCGATGAGCTCGCGTACGACCTTCTGAGCGGAGGCTTCGGGATAGCCCAGCATCTTCAGGGCGCTGACGGCTTCCTGCGGAGTGGTGGTGTCGAGTGGCTGTACCTTCTTGCCACGGGAGGTCGTCGTGGGGATAGTCGTCGCGGGGCTGGCGTCTTCCTCGAGAGCGGGGAGCTTGCCGCGTAGGTCGACGAGGATGCGCTGTGCGGTCTTCAGGCCAATCCCCTTGATCGCCTTGAGAGGCTCGATCTGTCCGAGCGTGATAATGCTCGTCAGCTCGTGCGGGGGGTAAGAGCTGAGGATGATACGGGCGGTATTCGGCCCGACACCCGAGACGGTCATTAGGTGACGGAAGAGGTCTTGCTCTGCCGCCGTGGCGAAGCCGTAGAGTAGGTGAGCATCCTCGCGGATGATCTCGGTGATGAGGATCTTGCCCTCCTTCTGTCCGGAGAGGGCGGTATAGGTGGTCAAGGAGATGGCCACGGAGTAGCCCACGCCTGCGCACTCGACGAGGACGGCGGTGGGGGTAAGCTCCGTGTAGGCTCCGCGAAGGTAAGCTATCATTGTATGCGGGATTTTTCTTTCTGTACTGTCGCTGGCAAAGTTAGGGAAAAGGCGCTATCTCCCCGCTAACCGCCTGCCATCGGCAGTGCTCCTGCATCACAAAAGCTCTACCTCATCAGCAAGCCGTATGGAGGCAAAGTTGATTTGCAAATGACTATTTGCAGCTTTGGACTCTCTACTCTCTGTCGTTTCACTCGCGCTCCTAGCCTTGTAGTGCAATTCCCAAGAAGGGTGTGCGACCGAGATACTTGTGCTTTGATGCAGCTACCCCGAGCCATCGGCGTGCAGCCGTTAGGGGGGAAGGCTCCATGTGTAGGGGGAGGGGTGCAGTCAATATAAAGCTGCTGAGCCGACCTACATAGGTCGCTGAGCTGACCCATATAGGATGCTCTATGTGACCTATATTACTTCGCTTCGTGACCTATACATAGGTTGTTGCTCTGCGTAGGGATAAAAGTTATGGACGAGTGGCAGATAAGTTTGGACTACGTACGTGGCTCTAATATCTACGTATGTGGATATTTGGATTTGCGTGCCTGGTCTTTAAGACTACGTGCGTAGATAGAGAAATCCTACTACGTGAATGCGATTTCCCCCTTCACGAGAAGGACGCTTTTCCCTCCGCAGAGTAAGAGGAATACGTGTGATAAAGCGAAGGACTTGTGTAGCACTTCGGAGAGGCATATCGGAGAGCTGAGCGCGCGATGCCTTAGCACAATAAGTAGAGGGCAGGACTCGAAAGCAACAGTCTCATATAGGTTCACCCGCCGACCTATATAGGTTCGTTTTTTTTCTCTCCTATTCGCCCCATTCTACCAGCATTGGATGGATGCTGCTTCATCCTTCTCATCGCTTGACCTCTTCCCGCTCTTACGCGCGCGTTCATTATATTATAGAGAGGGAGAGTGATCGGGTGGGGTAGTTTGATGGGGTGCGAAAATCTACCGCATCGTGGCGCGCGTTTTGGTATATTCAAGAAAGTGCGTATATTTGCAACCGAATTAGCGGGGATACTTATCTCATAAGCCCTGCTGGATGAGGAGAAGAGGCGTCTTCTTCGCACTCGTAGATAACAAGCCAATGTAGCTCAGCGGTAGAGCACTTCCTTGGTAAGGAAGAGGTCCCGGGTTCAAGTCCCGGCATCGGCTCTCGTTGGAGTCGACGTAGTGATACGCACTTAGAATACAACGAAGTATTTCTTAAGAATAGATAATTTTAGTTATGGCTAAAGAAACATTTAACAGATCGAAACCACACGTAAACATTGGTACGATCGGTCACGTCGACCACGGTAAGACGACCCTTACCGCAGCAATCACGACGGTGCTTGCTAAGAAGGGTCTCTCTGAACTCCGTTCTTTCGACTCCATCGACAATGCTCCTGAAGAAAAGGAACGTGGTATCACGATCAACACCTCACACGTTGAGTACGAGACGGCTAACCGTCACTACGCTCACGTTGACTGCCCAGGTCACGCTGACTATGTGAAGAACATGGTCACGGGTGCTGCTCAGATGGACGGTGCTATCATCGTAGTTGCTGCTACGGATGGTCCTATGCCCCAGACGCGTGAGCACGTACTTCTGGCTCGTCAGGTAAACGTTCCTCGTCTCGTCATCTTCATGAACAAGTGTGACATGGTTGACGACGAAGAAATGCTCGAACTCGTAGAAATGGATATGCGCGAGCTTCTCTCTAGCTACGAATTCGACGGCGACAACACTCCTGTTATCCGTGGTTCTGCCCTCGGTGGTCTCAATGGTGAGCCTGTCTGGGAAGACAAGATCATGGAGCTCATGGATGCTGTCGACACCTGGATCCCCCTGCCTCCTCGTGACATCGATAAGCCCTTCCTTATGCCTGTCGAAGACGTATTCTCGATCACCGGTCGTGGTACGGTAGCTACGGGTCGTATCGAAACGGGTGTTATCCACACGGGTGATGAAGTTCAGATCATCGGTCTCGGTGCAGAAGGTCTCAAGTCCGTTGTTACGGGTGTTGAAATGTTCCGCAAGATCCTCGACGAAGGTCAGGCTGGTGACAATGTCGGTCTCCTCCTCCGTGGTATCGACAAGAACGAAATCAAGCGTGGTATGGTCATCGCTAAGCCTGGTCAGGTAAAGCCCCACTCTCGCTTCAAGGCTTCTGTCTACGTCCTGAAGAAGGAAGAAGGTGGTCGCCACACTCCTTTCCACAACAAGTATCGTCCTCAGTTCTACATCCGTACGCTTGACGTAACTGGTGAGATCACTCTCCCCGAAGGTGTAGAAATGGTGATGCCTGGTGACAACGTTGAGATCAACGTCGAACTCATCTACCCAGTAGCTTGCAACGTAGGTCTTCGCTTCGCTATCCGTGAAGGTGGCCGTACGGTAGGTTCGGGTCAGATCACCGAAATCCTCGACTAATCATCAGATAGTCCTCAAAGTAAGGGACAGACGAGGCGCCTCGTCCCGTCTGTCCCTTCTTCTACGGGTTTAGCTCAGTTGGTAGAGCACTGGTCTCCAAAACCAGGTGTCGGGAGTTCGAGTCTCTCAACCCGTGCTAAATAGAAAACGATAATGAGTTTCATTAAGAAGATAGGAGGTGCGTTCAGCGCCTCGTATGTCGAGCTTACACAGAAGGTGTCCTGGCCGTCAAGTTCAGAGCTCACCAATAGTGCCGTGGTGGTGATGGTTGCTTCCCTCATCATCGCTCTGGTCGTTTTAGGGATGGACAAGACTTTTGAGACCATCCTTGATTTTGTGTATAGCCGTATCGGAGCCTAAGCTTCGCTGAGACCCTTCCCATCATGACTGAAGTAGCAGAAAAGAGATTCTATGTGCTCCGAGCCGTTAGCGGTAAGGAGGCCAAGGTGCGTGAGCAGCTGGAGGCTGAGATGAAGAATACTAATCTTGGTCAGTATGTCTCCCAGGTGGTCATCCCCACAGAGAAGATCGTGACCCAGCGTGCTGGTAAGAAGGTCATCAAGGAGCGTCCTTACCTCCCAGGCTATGTGCTCGTGGAGGCCGCATTGCTCGGCGATGTAGCCCACACCCTGCGCAATATGCCTAACGTCATCGGCTTCCTCGGAGCGAACAAGGGTGGAGAACCCGAGCCGCTCAAGAGAAGTGAAGTGGAGCGCATCCTCGGTCGTGCAGACCAGATGGCTGACTCCGAAGGGGTGTACGACCTCGAGCTCTATGTGGGCGACGTGGTACGTATCATCGATGGTGCTTTCGCTAACTACGAGGCTACCGTCGAAGAGGTAACCCCCGAGAAGCAGAAGCTTCGCGTGATGGTGAAGATGTTTGGACGTAAGACTCCGCTGGAGCTCAATTATTCGCAAGTGGTCAAGGAGTAAGCTGGTTACGCAGGTGCTCCTTCTCACGTTCTAGTGTGTAACACTTAAGATTCAAGACAATGGCTAAGGAAGTTGCTGGACAACTAAAATTGCAAATTAAAGGTGGGGCTGCAAACCCCTCACCTCCCGTGGGACCTGCTCTTGGTGCCAAGGGGATCAATATAATGGAGTTTTGCAAGCAATTCAATGCCAGAACTCAAGACCAGGCTGGTAAGGTCCTCCCCGTAGTGATCACTTACTATGCTGACAAGTCTTTTGATTTCATCGTCAAGACTCCTCCCGTCGCTGTACAGCTCAAGGAAGTAGCAAAGCTCAAGAGTGGCTCTGCACAGCCTAACCGTAATAAGGTAGCTGAACTGACGTGGGAACAGGTCCGCGCGATTGCACAGGATAAGATTGTCGACCTGAACTGCTTCACCGTCGAAGCTGCGATGAAGATCGTCGCTGGTACGGCTCGCAGTATGGGTATCACTGTAAAGGGCGAATTTCCCGGTAACTAATCAATAGAAAGATGAGTAAACTTACGAAAAAGCAAAAGATCGCTTTTAGCAAGATCGAGCCCGGGAAGATCTATTCACTCCGCGAAGCTTCTGCGCTGGTAAAGGAAATCACCGATACCAAGTTCGATGCTTCTGTTGATGTGGATGTTCGCCTCGGCGTCGATCCTCGCAAGGCAAATCAGATGGTTCGTGGCGTCGTTACCCTCCCCCACGGTACGGGGAAGCAGGTACGTGTGCTTGCGCTCTGTACTCCTGATAAGGAAGCTGAAGCCCAGGCTGCTGGTGCTGACTATGTCGGCCTCGATGAGTACATCGAGAAGATCCGCGGTGGCTGGACTGATATCGACGTCATCATCACCATGCCTGCTATCATGGGTAAGATCGGGGCTCTGGGTCGTGTACTCGGTCCTCGTGGCCTCATGCCAAACCCTAAGAGCGGTACGGTAACCAACGACATCGCTGCTGCTGTCAAGGAAGTGAAGTCTGGTAAGATCGACTTCAAGGTCGACAAGACGGGGATCGTCCATACCTCTATCGGTAAGGTCTCCTTCTCGGCTGATCAGATCTACGACAACGCTAACGAGATCATCACGACGCTCCTCCGCCTCAAGCCATCTGCTGCTAAGGGTACGTATGTCAAGAGCATCTACCTCTCCAGCACGATGAGCCCAAGTATCAAGATCGATCCTAAGTCAGTAGAAGAATAATAACAGAGGAAGAAATCATGAGAAAGGAAAATAAAGGCACCGTCGTAGAGCAGCTCAAGGGCTACCTCAACGAGTACCCACATTTCTACCTGACCAACATCGAAGGCCTGGACGCCGCTAAGACCGCCCAGCTCCGTCGTGCTTGTAACAAGGGGGGTATCCGTCTGGTAGTAGCTAAGAACACCCTGCTTCGCCGCGCTCTCTCCGAGTCCGAAACAGACTTCGCTGCAATCTACTCAGCCCTCAAGGGGAACACCGCTATCATGTTCACCACGGTAGCTAATGCCCCCGCTAAGATCATCAAGGACTTCGCTAAGGACAAGAAGGAAGAGTCCAAGCTCCGCCTCAAGGCTGCTTATGCTGAGACGGGCTTCTATGGCGCTGACCAGCTCGCTGAACTTGTCGCTATCAAGAGCAAGGAAGAGCTTATCGCAGACGTCGTCGCTCTCCTCCAGTCTCCCATTCGCAACGTCATCTCTGCTCTTGAAAACAAGGGCGAAGGCGAAGCTACCGAAGCTGCTGCTGAATAAGAGGAGTCCTAACTATCCCACAAACAAAAACAACAACAACGAAATAACTAATCGACATGGCAGATATCAAAGCAATTGCCGAACAGCTTGTAAACCTGACGGTAAAGGAAGTAAGCGAACTCGCAGCTATCCTTAAGGACGAGTACGGAATCGAACCAGCAGCTGCAGCTGTTGTCGTAGCTGGCCCCGCTGAAGGCGCTCAGGAAGAAGAAAAGAGCTCCTTCGACGTTATCCTCAAGAGCGCTGGCGCTGCTAAGCTCCAGGTAGTAAAGGCTGTCAAGGAACACTGCGGCCTCGGGCTCAAGGAAGCTAAGGACATCGTAGACGCTGCTCCCGCTCCTGTTAAGGAAGGCGTAGACAAGGCTACTGCAGAAGCTCTCAAGAAGGCTCTTGAAGAAGCTGGTGCTGAAGTAGAACTTAAGTAAGCCCACCTATAGCACCTCTAATCAGGTGATTATGGTTAAGATCCCCCGACGAGGGGGGTCTTAACCATTTCGTGTCTAAACATTCCCGAACCCCCTTTTTACTCAAAGAATCAATAGATGGCTTCCAATCCAAAATCAGGGAGAATCAACTTTGCTTCGATAAAGAACCCTCTCGTCTTCCCAGACTTCTTAGAGGTGCAGCTGAAGTCCTTCCGCGACTTCTTCCAGCTTGACACCGCTACGGAGAGCCGTAAGTCTGAGGGCCTATATCGAGTCTTCAATGAGAACTTCCCTATCGCAGATACGCGTAATAACTTCGTTCTCGAATTTCTCGATTACTATGTCGATCCTCCTAAGTACACTATCGAGGAATGCCTGAGCCGAGGTCTGACCTATAGCGTCCCCCTCAAGGCGAAGCTGAAGCTGTCTTGTACCGACCCCGACCACGAGGACTTCAGCACGGTTGTGCAGGATGTCTTCCTGGGCTACATCCCTTACATGACGGAGTCGGGTACGTTTGTCATCAATGGAGCTGAGCGCGTCGTCGTCTCGCAGCTCCATCGTTCTCCCGGGGTGTTCTTTGGCACGAGCACGCACACCAACGGCTCGCAGCTCTACTCGGCACGTATCATTCCTTTCAAGGGCTCTTGGATCGAGTTCGCTACGGACATCAACAATGTCATGTATGCCTACATTGACCGTAAGAAGAAGCTCCCTGTGACGACCCTGCTGCGTGCTATTGGCTTTGAGTCTGATAAGCAGATCCTCGATCTCTTCGATCTCTCCGAAGAGGTGAAGGTCACGCGCGCTAACCTTGAGAAGCACATCGGTCGCCGCCTTGCTGGCCGCGTCACCAAGACTTATATCGATGACCTCAGCGATGAGGATACGGGTGAAGTCGTCTCCATGGAGCGTATCACCGTCCTCGTAGAGCGTGAGGCAGAGATCACTGAAGACAACATCGACCTGATCCTTGAGTCGAGCAACAAGACGATCCTCCTTCACAAGGAGAAGACCGAGGATTCTCTTGACTTCACGCTGATCTTCAACACCCTGCAGAAGGACCCCTGTAACTCCGAGCACGACGCCCTCTACTATATCTATCGTCAGCTGCGTAATGCAGACCCTGCCGATGAGGCCAACGCTCGTGAAGTCCTCTCGAACCTCTTCTTCTCCGACAAGCGCTATGACCTCGGTGAAGTAGGCCGCTATCGCATCAATAAGAAGCTCGGTCTCGACATCGATCCCGAGGTACGTGTGCTGACCAACGAGGATATCGTGGCCATCATCAAGTACCTCATCGGGCTTGTCAACTCTAAGGAGGTCGTCGACGATATCGACCACCTCTCGAATCGTCGTGTACGTACCGTCGGTGAGCAGCTCTACAATCAGTTCGGCGTCGGTCTAGCTCGTATGGCTCGTACCGTCCGTGAGCGTATGAACGTCCGTGACAACGAAGTCTTTGTCCCTACGGATCTGATCAACGCTAAGGCGCTCTCCTCGGTCGTCAACTCATTCTTCGGTACGAACGCGCTGTCGCAGTTTATGGACCAGACGAACCCTCTGGCCGAAATCACGCACAAGCGCCGTCTCTCGGCTCTCGGTCCTGGCGGTCTCTCTCGTGAGCGTGCTGGCTTCGAGGTCCGTGACGTACACTATACCCACTACGGTCGTCTCTGTCCTATTGAGACGCCTGAAGGGCCAAACATCGGTCTGATCTCTTCGCTCTGTGTCTATGCGAAGATCAATGACCTCGGCTTCATCACGACGCCTTACCGTAGCGTCGAGAACGGGAAGGTTGACTTCTCTGATGAGGCTCTGAAGTACTATACCGCTGAGGAAGAAGAAGACCTCATCGTAGCTCAGGGGAATGCTCCTCTGGATGATGAAGGTAACTTCCTCCGCGACGCTGTCAAGGCACGTAAGGAGGCTGACTTCCCTGTCGTGACGCCCGCTGAAGTTCAGCTCATGGACGTTGCACCTACGCAGATCGCCTCTATCGCTGCTTCGCTCATTCCCTTCCTGGAGCACGACGATGCTAACCGTGCGCTCATGGGATCGAACATGATGCGTCAGGCTGTACCTCTCCTCCGTCCCGAAGCTCCTATCGTCGGTACGGGTATCGAGGCTCAGCTGGTACGTGACTCTCGTACGCAGATCGTAGCAGAGCGCGCTGGTGAAGTAGTCTTCGTCGACGCTACCTCTATCAAGATCCGCTACGACCGCACGGATGACGAGCTCTTCGTAAGCTTCGAAGATCCTATCACGACCTACAGCCTGCCTAAGTTCCGCAAGACGAACCAGAGCACCACGATCGACCTTCGTCCTATCTGCTTCAAGGGGCAGCGTGTCGAGGCCGGTGATGTCCTCACCGAAGGGTACTCTACCCAGGCTGGTGAGCTTGCTCTCGGTCGTAACGTCCAGGTCGCTTACATGCCTTGGAAGGGTTACAACTATGAGGATGCTATCGTGCTGAACGAACGCCTCGTCCGTGAGGACTTCTTCACCTCTGTCCACGTCGACGAGTATACGCTCGAGGTCCGTGAGACGAAGCGCGGTCTCGAAGAGCTGACCAGCGATATCCCCAACGTCAGCGATGACGCTACGAAGAACCTCGATGAGAACGGTATCATCCGTGTCGGGGCTCGCGTCGAGCCAGGTGATATCCTGATCGGTAAGATCACGCCTAAGGGTGAGTCGGATCCCACGCCAGAAGAAAAGCTCCTCCGTGCTATCTTTGGTGATAAGGCTGGTGACGTGAAGGATGCTTCACTCAAGGCTACGCCCTCACTGCGTGGTGTCATCGTCGATACGAAGCTCTACTCTAAGGCTGCTAAGAAGAATCGCTCCGAGCTGAAGGATGCTGTCCTGGCCCTCGAAGAGAAGGCAGAGCGCAAGCAGGCTGAGCTCCGTGAGCTCTTCATCGACAAGCTCTTCAAGCTGACCTCAGGCAAGACCTGTAAGAACAGCGTGAAGGACTTCCTCGGTGTCGAGAAGATTCGCAAGGGTGCTAAGTTCACCCGCACTGAGCTCGAGGCTCTGAACTACAACGAGATCATCTTCTCGGGGTGGACGGGCAACGAGCACACGGATAAGCTCATCACGGAGGTGATCTCCAACTATCTCAAGAAGTCTAAGGAATACGAGTCAGATCTCCGTCGTAAGAAGCTCGACGAGACCATGGGTGATGAACTGCCCTCCGGTATCATCCAGATGGCCAAGGTCTACATCGCTAAGAAGCGTAAGATCCAGGTCGGTGATAAGATGGCAGGTCGTCACGGTAACAAGGGTATCGTCTCTAAGGTCGTCCGCCAGGAGGATATGCCCTTCCTCGCAGATGGTACGCCTGTCGACCTCTGTCTGAACCCCCTCGGTGTGCCTTCACGAATGAACCTCGGTCAGATCTTCGAGGCTGTCCTTGCTTGGGCTGGCCGTCGTCTTGACTGCAAGTTCGCTACGCCTATCTTCGACGGTGCTTCGCTTGATGATATGCACGCATGGACGGATAAGGCTGGGCTTCCTCGCAATGGTAAGACCTACCTCTTCGACGGTGGTACGGGTGAGCAGTTCGACCAGCCCGCTACGGTCGGTGTGACCTACTTCCTCAAGCTCGGTCACATGGTCGATGACAAGATGCACGCTCGCTCCATCGGTCCTTACTCGCTCATCACGCAGCAGCCACTCGGTGGTAAGGCTCAGCACGGTGGTCAGCGCTTCGGGGAGATGGAAGTCTGGGCTCTCGAAGCCTTCGGTGCTTCGCACATCCTCCAGGAGATCCTCACCATCAAGTCTGACGACGTCCACGGGCGCTCGAAGGCTTACGAAGCGATCGTCAAGGGTGATCCCATGCCTACGCCTGGTATCCCTGAGTCGCTCAACGTACTGCTCAACGAGCTTAAGGGCTTAGGTCTAAGCTTCTCCCTCGAATAAGATCCGCATTATTTCCCTTTCTATTATGGCTTTCAAGAAAGACAATAAGATAAAGAGCAACTTCTCACAGATCCGGATTTCTCTTGCCTCCCCTGAGGAGATCTTAGAGAACTCCAGCGGCGAAGTGCTGAAGCCCGAGACCGTCAACTACCGTACCTACAAGCCCGAGCGTGATGGGCTCTTCTGTGAGCGCATCTTCGGTCCCGTCAAGGACTTCGAGTGCCACTGTGGTAAGTACAAGCGTATCCGCTATCGCGGTATCGTCTGCGACCGATGCGGTGTCGAGGTCACGGAGAAGAAGGTACGCCGTGAGCGTATGGGGCATATCAAGCTGGAGGTGCCCATCGCACACGTCTGGTACTTCCGCTCACTCCCCAACAAGATGGGCTACCTCCTTGGTCTCTCTACCAAGAAGCTCGAGTCTATCATCTACTACGAGCGCTACGTCCTCATCCAGGGTGGTGTGCTCCAGTCTCGCATCAATGATGACCTGACGAAGGAGACCGCCGCTAAGTCGCTCGACAAGGATCCCAATCCTGTCTTCACCGAAGAGCAGTACCTCGACTACCTTGATTACCTCGATCAGGAATATCCAGGTAATGCACAGCTCGAAGACTCGGATCCCGAGAAGTTCATCTGTAAGACGGGTGCTGAGGCGATCTACGATATGCTCGCTCGCCTCGACCTCGATGCTCTGTCCTATGAGCTGCGCCACCGCGCCAGCACCGACGGCTCACAGCAGCGTAAGAACGAAGCCCTCAAGCGCCTTCAGGTCGTAGAGAGCTTCCGCGCCTCCAAGAATGTCAACCGCCCCGAGTGGATGATCATGAAGGTGCTGCCCGTCATCCCACCCGATCTCCGTCCGCTCGTACCTCTGGATGGGGGACGCTTCGCTACGTCTGACCTCAACGACCTCTATCGTCGTGTGATCATCCGTAACAATCGTCTGAAGCGTATGATCGAGATCAAGGCTCCTGAGGTCATCCTGCGCAACGAAAAGCGTATGCTCCAGGAGGCTGTCGACTCCCTCTTCGACAACTCGCGTAAGTCAAGCGCTGTACGCTCCGACAACAACCGTCCGCTCAAGTCCCTCTCCGATAGCCTCAAGGGTAAGCAGGGTCGCTTCCGTCAGAACCTCCTCGGTAAGCGTGTCGACTACTCTGCCCGTTCGGTTATCGTCGTCGGCCCTGAGCTGAAGATGCACGAGTGCGGTCTGCCTAAGTACATGGCCGCTGAGCTCTACAAGCCCTTCGTCATCCGTAAGCTCATTGAGCGCGGTATCGTCAAGACGGTCAAGAGCGCGAAGAAGATCGTAGACCGCAAGGATCCCGTCGTATGGGATATCCTCGAGCACGTCATGAAGGGCCACCCCGTCCTCCTGAACCGTGCTCCTACACTTCACCGTCTCGGTATCCAGGCCTTCCAGCCTAAGATGATCGAGGGTAAGGCTATCCAGCTCCATCCGCTGTCCTGTACCGCCTTCAACGCGGACTTCGACGGTGACCAGATGGCTGTCCACCTCCCTCTCGGCAACGAAGCTATTCTCGAAGCGCAGATGCTCATGCTCGCTTCGCACAATATTCTCAACCCCGCCAATGGTGCGCCTATCACCGTTCCTTCGCAGGACATGGTGCTCGGTCTGTACTACATCACCAAGCTCCGTCCAGGTGCTAAGGGTGACGGCTACACCTTCTACGGTGTCGAGGAAGCTACCATCGCTTATAACGAAGGTAAGATCGACCTCCACGCTCCTATCAAGGTCTACGTCGACGACGTCAAGGATGGCGAACCCATCCGTCATATGGTCGACACCTCTATGGGTCGTCTGCTCGTCAATGAGTACGTACCTAAGGAAGTGGGCTACGTCAATGAAGTCCTCGGTAAGAAGAGCCTGCGTGACATCATCGGCCGCGTGATCAAGGTCTGTGGTGTGGCTATCACGGCACAGTTCCTCGATGATATCAAGAACCTCGGGTACTACATGGCCTTCAAGGGCGGTCTCTCCTTCAACCTCGGTGACGTCATCATCCCCGAAGAGAAGGCTAAGCTCATCGCTGAGGGTTACGAAGCTGTCGAAGAGATCATGATGAACTATAGCGGCGGGTTCATTACGAACAACGAGCGCTACAATCAGATCATCGACACGTGGACGCACGTCAATAGCCAGCTCACGGGTATCCTGATGAAGCACCTGAGCGAAGACAACCAGGGCTTCAACTCCGTCTTCATGATGATGGACTCTGGTGCTCGTGGTTCGAAGGAGCAGATCCGTCAGCTCTCCGGTATCCGTGGTCTGATGGCTAAGCCTCAGAAGAGCGGTAGTGAGGGCGGGCAGATTATTGAGAACCCAATTCTCTCGAACTTCAAGGAGGGGCTCTCCGTGCTCGAGTACTTCATCTCTACCCACGGTGCTCGTAAGGGTCTTGCTGATACGGCTCTGAAGACGGCTGACGCTGGTTACCTCACGCGTCGTCTCGTAGACGTCTCGCAGGATGTCATCGTCACCGAAGAAGACTGCGGTACGCTCCGTGGTCTCGTGGCTACCGAGCTCACCAAGGAAGACAACGACGACGAAGTAGTAGCTACCCTCTATGAGCGCATCCTCGGTCGTGTCTCTGTACACGATGTGATCCATCCTTCTACGGGTGAAGTCCTCGTCCGCGCTGGCGAAGAGATCCGCGAAGCTGCTGCTGAGCGCATCCAGGCATCGCCCATCGAGCAGGTCGAGATCCGCTCGGTACTCACCTGTGAGTCTAAGAAGGGTGTCTGCGCTAAGTGCTACGGCCGTAACCTCGCTACGAACATCCTCGTCCAGAAGGGTGAGGTCGTCGGGGTCATCGCTGCTCAGTCTATCGGTGAGCCTGGTACACAGCTGACGCTCCGTACCTTCCACGTCGGGGGGGTAGCTTCGAACGTCGCTACGCGCAATAGTGTCGCTGCTAAGTACGATGGTATCGTCACCTTCGATGACCTGCGTGTCGCCGAAGTGGCTTCCGAAGATGGTGGCAAGCCCGTCAACATCGTCGTCAGCCGTATGACCGAGCTGAAGATCTCCGATAAGAATACGAAGATCGTCCTCCGCTCTGTCAAGGTGCCTTACGGTGCTAAGCTCTTCTTCGCTGAAGGTGAAGAGGTCAAGAAGGGTCAGACGCTCTTCGAATTCGACCCCTTCAATGCTCTCATCATCTCCGAAGTCTCGGGTAAGGTCGTCTTCGATAACCTTATCGAAGGCTCTACCTACCGCGTCGAGTCTGACGAAGCTTCGGGTCTGAAGGAAATGATCATCACCGAATCGAAGGACCGTAACGTCGTACCTGGTATCCATATCGAGGATGCCAACGGTAACCTCCTCAAGAGCTACAACCTCCCTGTAGGTGCTCACGTCGTCCAGGAGAACCACTCCGAGATCCACGTCGGGGAGACGCTCGCTAAGATCCCTCGCTCGATGAGCAAGGCTGGTGACATCACCGGTGGTCTGCCTCGTGTCACGGAGCTCTTCGAAGCACGTAACCCATCTAACCCTGCTGTCGTAGCAGAAGTCGATGGTGTCGTCTCCTTCGGTAAGAGCCTCAAGCGTGGTAATCGTGAGGTCATCGTCACCACCAAGCTCGGCGCAGAGCGTAAGTACCTCGTACCTACCTCTAAGCAGATCCTCGTGCAGGAGGGTGACTCGGTCTACGCTGGTATGCCTCTCTCTGATGGTGCTATCACGCCTACCGATATCCTCGAGATCAAGGGCCCCACGGCTGTCCAGGAATACATCGTCAACGAAGTCCAGGACGTCTACCGCCTGCAGGGTGTGAAGATCAATGACAAGCACTTCGAGGTCATCGTCCGCCAGATGATGCGCAAGGTAGAGATCCTCGATCCAGGGGATACGCTCTTCCTCGAGCAGCAGGTCGTCGATAAGCTTGAGGTCATGGATGAGAACGACCGCCTCTGGGGTAAGGTCGTCGTCGTCGACGCTGGCGACTCCGAGACCCTCAGCCCAGGGCAGATCGTTACGCTCCGCAAGCTGCGTGATGAGAACAGCCAGCTGAAGCGCCGTGACCTACGTACCGTAGAGGTCCGCGAAGCTAAGCCCGCGACGGCTCGCCAGATCCTCCAGGGGATCACCCGCGCCGCTCTGCAGACGAAGAGCTTCATGTCGGCTGCTTCCTTCCAGGAAACGACGAAGGTCCTCAACGATGCTGCTATCAATGGTAAGGTCGATACGCTCGAAGGCCTCAAGGAGAACGTCATCTGTGGTCACCTCATCCCCGCTGGTACGGGTCTGCGTGAGTACAAGCGTCTCGTGGTCATGCCTGTGAGCGAACACGAACAGGCACTCGCTGCCTCCTCTGGTCTCGACCTCGAAGGTGACATCAGCATCGCTGGCTAAGCCCTCCTCCCTATAACATCTGCCCCGCCCGCAAGAGCCTTGCTCCTGCGGGCGGGACCTTTTTGTACCCATACTGATGGGGGCTTCTTTTTCGGGGGGAGTAGCCCCATTTTTAGCGGTGGTGTGTGGTTTATTTATAGGAAGATAGAGGCGGCCTTTGGAGGGGCGATTTGAACCGATATGAGACGGTTGCCGCGAGTCCTGCCCTCTATTTAGTGTGCTAAGGTATCGCATTCACAGTTCCCCGATATGCCCCCCCCGAAGTAGTCAAGCAAGTCCTTCGCCTTATCGCGCGTATTCCTCTTATCCAGCGGAGGGGAAAGTGTCCTTCTCATGAGGGAAAAAGCGCTTTCACGTAGTGGTTTTTCTCTATCTATGTACGTCGTCTTAAAGCCCAGGTGCGTAAATCCAAATATCCACGTACGTAGATATTAGAGCCACGTACGTAGCCCAAACTTATCTGCTACTCGTCCGCAACTTTTATCCCTACTCGTAGCAACAACCTACTCCTATATAGGCCGCTTTATACGGCGGGGAAGGGGGGGATTCTTTTTCCCGTGTGTCACCATTATCCCTCGGACGGATATGGCGGGAGGGGGTATGAGACTCTCGTGCTTTGTGCCTCTCTAAGTGTGTAGCTACGCGCTCTCAGGTGACCTTCTTGCCGAAGGGTTCGCCTCTCTTATTGATGGAGTATAGTGAGCTTTCATAGGGTGAGGCTTTCGAAGTAATAGTATTTCGTGTGCAAACCACTACTGGTTTGTACTCGGAGCAATAGTTGTTTGTACCTCACACCACTATTGCTTTTTGCACGGAGCAATAGTGGTTCATACCACCGACCACTACTGCTTTGCACGCCTTGCACGTTCTGGTATCTTCAGCTCGGCGTGATGAAGCTTGCTCCGCCTTTTAGAGGGTGATACTTCGAGGGGATGCGGGCTGTATCGCTACTTCTACAGAGGTACCCGCCCAGTGTTTGGACGAGATGGAGTGAGTCGTGCACGGCGTCTCTTGTTTTTTTGTATCTTTGTGCGCTGTTTATCAAATAGTACCCAGCGAGTCTATGAGGATCGACAGAGTCTTATCGCCCAGTACTGGGAGAGTAGTGTGCGCTTTGCCTGTGTCCCATAGTTATAGGGTAAGGCCACGAGAAGACCTGTCGCTATAAGTAGAATCGCTATTCGTCGAATCATTAACAACAAGACAGAAGGAATGGACACTTTAAGTTTCAAGACCGTCTCTGCCAACAAGGCGACCGTCACCAAGGAGTGGGTCGTCGTGGACGCAGCAGGAGAGAGCTTGGGTCGTGTATGCTCCAAGATCGCTAAGCTCCTTCGCGGTAAGTACAAGCCCAACTTCACGCCCCACGTAGACTGCGGGGACAACGTGATCGTAATCAACGCCGACAAGGTAGTCCTCACTGGTAAGAAGTGGGATGACCGCGTCTATCTTAAGTTCTCTGGCTACCCCGGTGGGCAGCGTCAGTTCAGCCCCCGCTTCCTGCAGGCTAAGGGCTCTGACCGCCTCTTCCGCAAGGTCGTCAAGGGTATGCTCCCCAAGAACCGTCTCGGTGCTGCTATCCTGGCTAACCTCTACGTCTATGACGGCGCAGAGCACAAGCACGAAGCCCAGCAGCCTCGTCTCGTCGATCTCTCCAAGCTCAAGTAATATATACCAGGACGTATGGAATTCATCAATGCCATTGGCCGTCGTAAGGCCGCAGTAGCCCGCGTATATGTAGCAGCAGGTAGCGGGAAGATCACGATCAACAAGCGTGATATCGCTGCATACTTCCCCTCTTCGATCCTCCAGTATATCGTACGCCAGCCCCTGGCTACTCTGGATGCCGTAGAGAAGTATGACATCAAGATCAACCTCAAGGGTGGGGGCTTCAAGGGACAGAGCGAAGCAGCTCGTCTTGCGATCGCTCGTGCTCTCGTCAAGATCAACGAAGAAGACAAGCCAGCCCTGCGCGCAGAAGGCTTCCTTACTCGCGACTCTCGTGTCGTCGAGCGTAAGAAGCCAGGTCGCCCCAAGGCACGCAAGCGCTTCCAGTTCAGCAAGCGTTAATATCCCTCATCTCAGGCTTGTGGCCTGAGGGGTGTTATTTCGCGTTTAGTATCTAAATTGCTTAGAGCTATGGGAGTCTTCTCCCTGGAGTAAGACTTCCGTCCTACCAAGCAGTTGAAAGTAATTCTGTTACACTTTATAGAACGTAAACGAAATCATGTCAAGAGTTTCATTTGACCAACTCATAGAAGCAGGTGCCCACTTCGGTCACCTCACCCGTAAGTGGAATGCAGCTATGGCTCCATATATCTTCATGGAGCGTAACGACATCCACATCATCGACCTTCACAAGACTGTTGTTAAGGTCGACGAAGCAGCAGAAGTCGCCAAGGGCCTGGCAAAGGCTGGCAAGAAGATCCTCTTCGTAGCTACGAAGAAGCAGCTCAAGGGCGCTGTCGCTGAGCTGGCTAAGGCTGTAGGTATGCCTTATGTCACGGAGCGCTGGCCCGGTGGTATGCTTACCAACTTCGCTACGATCCGCAAGGCCGTCAAGAAGATGACCGAGATCGATAAGATGACTGCTGATGGTACGTTTGATAACCTCTCCAAGCGCGAGAAGCTCCAGATCTCTCGTCAGCGTGCTAAGCTCGAGCTTACGCTCGGCTCTATCGCTGATATGAACAAGCTGCCTAACGCCCTCTTCGTCGTAGACGTAATGAAGGAGCACATCGCAGTAGCTGAAGCTCAGCGCCTCGGTATCCCCGTCTTCGCTATTGTGGACACCAATAGCGATCCCTCTAATGTCGACTACGTCATCCCTGCTAACGACGACTCTACGGCTGCCGTAGAAGTCATCGTCTCGGCTATCTGTGGCGCTATCTCCGAAGGTCTGCAGGAACGCAAGGCCGAAGGTAAGGGCCAGGAAAAGGGCGAAGGCGAAGGTGGCGCTAAGCTCGTACAGAAGGGTAGCCGTACCCGCCGCAAGGCTGAGGCTACCTCCGAAGAAGCTTAAGCTCTCCGCCTGAGACGACCCTGTCGACTCCCTGACGGGAGCGATATACAGTAAGATAAGTCCGAGGATGAGCCGTCTAACCCGCTCGTCCTCGGGTCTTATCTGCCAATCACAAGAACTCTAACTCAATACAAGATACCATCATGAGTAAATTGTTGGAAGACATCAAGAAGCTCCGCGCCCTCACCGGTGCTGGTCTCACCGATGTTAAGAAGGCTATCGAAGAAGCTGCTGGCGACCTCGACAAGGCTATCGAACTCATCCGTAAGCGTGGTCAGGCTATCGCTGCTAAGCGTGGCGACCACGAAGCCGAAGAAGGCTGCATCCTCGCTGCTCACGAAGGCGACTATGCTGTCATGGTAGGCGTCAAGTGCGAAACGGACTTCGTCGCTAAGAACGAAGACTTCATCAAGCTCGTCTCCTCTATCCTCGAAGTAGCTAAGGCTAAGAAGGGCGCTTCAAAGGAAGAAATCCTCGCTGCTCCTATGGCTGACGGCCGTAGCGTACAGGACCACATCACCGAGCGCAGCGGTGTCTCTGGTGAAAAGATGGAGCTCGGTGTATACGAGTTCGTCCAGGGCGCTTTCACGACCTCTTACATCCACCCAGGGAACATGCTCGCTACGATCGTAGCCTTCAACGAAGCTACTGACGCTCAGGTCGCTCGCGACGTGGCTATGCAGATCGCTGCTATGGCTCCCGTCGGCATCACCGAAGAAGACGTCCCCGCTGATGTCAAGGAGCGTGAGCTCAACCTCGCTCGCGAAAAGGCTCGCGAAGCTGGTAAGCCCGAGAATCTCGTCGACCACATCGCACAGGGTGCCCTGAAGAAGTACTACAAGGAAAATACCCTCCTTGATCAGCTCTTCGTCAAGGACAACAAGCTGACCATCGCTCAGTACCTCCAGGCTCAGAGCAAGAGCCTCACGGTGACTGCCTTCAAGCGTGTGACGCTAAAAGCGGAATAATCTCAAGTACTACGCTTGCCCGCTTAGGGCAGGTCTGCCTGGCCCCCTAACGCACCTGCGGTAGGGGGTCAGTGCTTTTGTCACCTTTTTCCTATACGTTCCGATGCTTCGTTATCGCCTTTACTTCGTCGGGCTCTACCTCTGTGCCCTCCTCTATATCGCTGCTGGGATCAATCACTTCGTGAATGCCGAGATGTACCTACGCACGATGCCACCCTACCTACCCGCTCACGAAGCGCTCGTTGCCCTGAGTGGTATCATCGAGATCGTGCTGGGGGTGGCTCTTGTCCTTCGCCCGAAGACTCGCCTGCGTGTGTGGGCTGCGTGGGGTATTGTCCTCCTGCTTATCGCGGTCTTCCCTGCGAATGTCCAGACCTACCTCAATATGAAGGCCACGGCGGATCCCCGTCTGACCTTCGCCTTGGTGCGTCTGCCACTTCAGCTCCCTCTCATCGCTTGGGCTTGGGCCTATACGCGCCCGATGCCTCAGCGCCCCAAGAGCCGATAACTCCGCCCGAAGCCGCCCGCCCGTCCCTCTCCTTTCGCCATGCGCAAGATCATACACATCGATATGGATGCCTTCTACGCCTCAGTAGAGCAGCACGACCATCCCGAGCTTCGGGGGCTGCCTATTGCCGTGGGTGGAGCGGAGTCGCGTGGGGTGGTCTGTGCTGCTAGCTACGAAGCTCGGCGCTTCGGGGTGCGCTCGGCGATGCCTGGGGCGAAGGCACGCAAGCTCTGCCCGCAACTCATCTTTGTGCCGGTGAACTTCGATCGCTACCGCGAAGTCTCGCGAGCCATTCACGGCATCTTCCGCGACTACACCGATATCATCGAGCCGATTTCCCTCGATGAGGCGTTCCTCGATGTGACGGAGAACAAGGTCGGGGAGCCTATGGCCGTAGAGATAGCCCGTGAGATCCGTCGCCGCATCCGTGAGGAGCTGGGGCTGACGGCTTCGGCGGGTGTGTCGTATAATAAGTTCCTCGCGAAGATTGCTTCCGACGCGCGCAAGCCCGACGGGCTCTGCACGATCCATCCGTCGCAAGCGCTGGACTTCATCGCCGAGCTTCCTGTCGAAGCCTTCTGGGGGGTAGGGCGTGCTACGGCTGAGCGTATGCACCTCTTGGGTATCCGCACGGGGGCGGACCTCCGAGAGCGAAGCCTCGAGCAGCTGACCCGTCACTTCGGTAAGGCGGGGCGTGTCTTCTATGACTTCGCTCGTGGGGTAGATGAGCGCCCCGTCATCTACGAATGGGTACGTAAGAGCCTCGGCTGTGAGCGCACCTTCGAGGAGAATAGTGCCGAGCCCCTCGTCGTCGAAGCCCACCTCCGTGAGGTGGTCGAGGAGCTGGATGGGCGTCTACAGCGCCGTCAGTTCTCGGGGCGCACGCTCACACTGCGGGTGAAGTTCGCCGACTTCTCCGTTCTCTCCCGCTCGGCTTCCTTCCCCGAAGCCTTCTCTTCGCTCGAGCTACTTCTGCAGCGTGGCTTGGAGCTTCTTCGCGCGCTTGATTATGCTGACCGTCCCATCCGCCTCTTGGGGCTCTCCCTCTCGCATCCGCCCGAGGAGCTTCGCCCGGGGATGTGGGTGCAGCAGTGGCTGCCCTTTGCCGAAGACGAGGAGTAGCCAGCTCGCTGATGTACGACTACGGGCGAGTGGGGCGTTTTCATAGTGGTCCGCCCGTAGACCACTATTAGGTTCAGATGAAGGGGACCTACGGGGTGGTCTTGCTCCGTGGTGGATCGTATGCGGATAGTTGGCTAAGTCGCTCTATACAGGCATGGTGGCGACTGCCGCTATCTGCAGGATATACGCCGATGCCTTCCCGCCTGCTGTGCTTGGGAGTCGGGAAGTCAGGAGGCGTAAGGTTTTGATGGGGTGGGGGGAGCAAATAAATTAAGCTGGTACCCTGCCTTAGATAAATAATCGTACCTTTGCGAAGGAACCCTACGACAGCGATCGGCTGGAGTAGGGTTCACTATTGTTTTTACTTGCGGTCAAGGCCGCACAAAAATTAGGCAGGAGTCTATGACTCCCCAACTACGACTATGGCATATAACTATATGACACAAGCCGGCTATGACAAGCTCATAGCTGAGATCAACGAACTCGAATCCGTTCA
This sequence comes from Porphyromonas sp. oral taxon 279 str. F0450, assembly GCF_000292995.1. Lineage (NCBI taxonomy): Bacteria > Pseudomonadati > Bacteroidota > Bacteroidia > Bacteroidales > Porphyromonadaceae > Porphyromonas > Porphyromonas sp. oral taxon 279. The sequence goes on from NZ_ALKJ01000016.1 coordinate 182,438, forward strand.
CCGCCCCGAGATCTCTCGTCAGATCGCCGAGGCGCGCGATAAGGGTGACCTCTCGGAAAACGCCGAGTACGACGCCGCCAAGGAAGCTCAGGGCCTCCTCGAAGGGAAGATCGCTCAGCTCAAGGCACAGGTTGCTAACGCTCGTATCATCGACGAGTCGAAGATCTCTACCGATAGCATCCAGATCCTGAGCAAGGTCACCATCCGCAATACCAAGACGGGTGCTGAGCTGACCTATACGCTGGTCTCTGACACCGAGGCGAACCTCAAGGAGAAGAAGATCTCCGTCAACACCCCCATCGCCAAGGGCCTCATGGGCCGCAAAGTCGGTGATGTCGTCGAGGTCCAGACGCCTGGTGGCCTCCTGAACTTTGAGATCCTCAATATCTCGATCTAATCTCGTTTTGCTCCATGGCTACGCTCTTCACACGCATCATCGAGGGGGAGATCCCTTCGTATCGAGTCGCCGAGGACGCTGAGTTCTACGCCTTCCTCGACATCAACCCCGTACAGCCCGGTCACACGCTCGTCGTACCTCGCCAGGAGGTCGACTACGTCTTCGATATCGAGGATGACCTGCTTGGGCGCATGATGGTCTTCGCTAAGCAGGTCGCCCGTCAGATCCAGACGGTGACGAAGTGCCGTAAGGTCGCTGTCCTCGTCCTCGGACTTGAGGTCAACCACGCGCACATCCACCTCGTGCCCATCAATGCTGAGGGAGATATTGACTTGAAGAAGAAGCTCCAGCTCCCTGCCGAAGAGATGGAGCGTATCGCCCGTGAGCTGCGTGAAGCAGCCCCAGCGAAGTAACACCGATACATATATAATTAAGGAGTAGCATTATGCCCATTGCTATCGTAGGGATAGGCTATGTCGGACTGGTCAGCGCAGCTTGCTTCGCTGACCTCGGTGTAGAAGTCTACTGTGTAGATGTCGATGAGGCGAAGATCCAGCGCCTGCGTGATGGGGAGATACCCATCTATGAGCCGGGTCTGGACGCCCTTGTGCGTCGTGGAGTGGAGGCTGGACGCCTACACTTCTCTACCTCTATCGCCGAAGTCCTGCCCCATGTCGAGATTATCTTCAGTGCTGTCGGTACGCCCCCAGACGAAGATGGCTCGGCCGACCTGCGCCACGTCCTCTCCGTAGCTCGTGCTATCGGTGAGGCGATGACGGACTATTGTCTCGTCGTCACCAAGAGCACCGTGCCCGTAGGTACCTACCTCAAGGTCCGTGAGACGATCGAGGCGGCACAGCGTGAGCGTGGCGTGTCCATTCCCTTCGACGTCGCTTCGAACCCTGAGTTCCTCAAGGAGGGCAACGCTATCGAGGACTTCATGCGCCCCGACCGTGTCGTCGTCGGTGTCGATAGCGACCGTGCCCGTGAGCTGATGACGCGCCTCTACAAGCCCATCCTTCTCAATAACTTCCGCGTCATCTTCATGGATATCGCCTCGGCAGAGATCACGAAGTACGCGGCCAACGCTATGCTCGCTACACGCATCAGCTTCATGAATGAGGTGGCGAACCTCTGCGAAGCCGTCGGTGCCAACGTCTCCATGGTGCGCCAGGGTATCGGTAGTGATGCCCGTATCGGGAGTAAGTTCCTCTACTCGGGCTGTGGCTATGGAGGCTCTTGCTTCCCCAAGGATGTGCAAGCCTTCATCCGCACAGCGAAGGAGTATGGCCGTCCTATGCGCGTCCTCGAAGCTGTCGAAGCTGTGAACGAAGCGCAGAAGCACGTGCTCTTCGAGAAGTTCTCCCGCTACTTCGGTGGTGATCTGAAGGGTCGTCGTGTCGCTGTCTGGGGCTTGGCCTTCAAGCCTGAGACGGACGATATGCGTGAGGCGCCTTCGCTCGTCCTTATCAACTCCCTCCTCGAGGCTGGCTGTGAGGTCGCTGTCTATGACCCGATCGCCATGCCTGAGGCCCGCCGTCGTCTCGGCGACCGCGTCCGCTACGCACGTGATGTCTACGACTCCACACTCGATGTCGATGCGATCTTCCACGTCACCGAATGGAAGGCATTCCGTATGCCTGCTTGGGAAGTCCTTCACCGCTCGGTGAAGACTCCGCTACTCATCGACGGACGCAACGTCTTCGATACCGACCCCGTCGAGGCCGGCTTCACCCTCCTTCAGATAGGGCAGTAGCCTGCCCGCCCCGTCCCCCTATGCTGGGTGTCCGTACACCTGACATAGGGGGATCTTTTACTCCCTCATCCCCTTTCCTACTTCTATTCTCTAAGCAAAGCGTATGATTTCAGTCGATGCCCTCACTGTCGAGATCGGTGGGGCACCCCTTTTCTCAGATATTTCCTTCGTCATCAACCCCAAGGACCGCATCGCCCTTATGGGGAAGAATGGTGCCGGTAAGAGCACCCTGATGAAGATCCTCAGCGGTACGCGTGAGGCGACCCGCGGTAAGGTCAACGTCCCCTCGGGTGTGCAGGTGGCCTACCTTCCCCAGCACCTCCTCACCGAAGACGGGCGCACCGTCTTCGAGGAAGCTGAGCAAGCCTTCAGCAACATCCACCAGATGGCAGCCCGTATGGAGGAGCTCAACGAAGCCCTCAATACCCGCACCGACTACGATAGCCCTGAGTATATGGCGATCATCGAGGAGGTGTCTGCACTGGGTGAGAAGTACTACGCTATCGAAGAGATCAACTATGACAAGGCTATCGAGCTGACGCTCCTCGGTCTTGGCTTCAAGCGAAGCGACTTCACGCGCCAGACGAGCGAGTTCAGTGGGGGCTGGCGTATGCGTATCGAGCTGGCAAAGCTCCTCCTGCAGAAGCCCGATGTCCTCCTCCTCGACGAGCCGACGAACCACCTCGACATCGAGTCGATCCAGTGGCTTGAGGACTTCCTCATCGAGACGGGGCAGACAGTCGTAGTCATCAGCCACGACCGTGCCTTCGTTGACCACATCACCACGCGTACCCTCGAGATCACTATGGGTCGACTCTACGACTACAAGGTGAACTACTCCGAGTACCAGCGCCTGCGTGCCGAGCGTCGCGAGCAGCAGATGAAGGCCTACGAGGAGCAGCAGAAGTTCATCGCCGAGACGACTGACTTCATTGAGCGTTTCAAGGGTACATACTCCAAGACCAACCAGGTGCAGAGCCGTGTGCGTATGCTTGAGAAGCTCGAGCTGGTCGAGGTCGACGAGATCGATACCTCCGCTATCCGACTGCGCTTCCCACCTGCCCCACGCTCGGGCAACTATCCCGTGCAGATGGAGGGTGTCGGCAAGGCCTTTGGCGATAAGTGTATCTTCTCGGATGTCAACCTGATGATCGAGCGTGGCGACAAGATTGCCTTCGTCGGGAAGAATGGGGAAGGGAAGAGTACCCTCGTGCGCTGCATCATGAAGGAGCTGGAGCACGAAGGTGTCCTCACGCTCGGCCATAATGTCCAGATCGGCTACTTCGCCCAGAATCAGGCGGCCATCGAGGATGAGACGCGCACCGTCTTCCAGACTATCGACGATGTAGCCGAGGGCGAGATCCGCACGAAGATCAAGGACCTCCTCGGTGCCTTCATGTTCGGTGGCGAAGCTTCGACGAAGAAGGTCAAGGTCCTCAGCGGTGGTGAGCGCACGCGCTTGGCACTCCTCAAGCTCCTCCTCGAGCCATACAACCTGCTGATCCTCGACGAACCGACGAACCACCTCGACATGAAGACGAAGGAAGTGCTCAAGCAAGCCCTCCTCAACTATGATGGCACACTCATCCTCGTCTCCCACGACCGTGACTTCCTTGACGGCCTCGTGAGCAAGGTCTATGAGTTCGGGGGTGGTAAGGTCACCGAGCACCTCGAAGGTATCTACGAATTCATGCAGCGCAAGAAGCTCGAGAATCTCAAGGAGCTGGAGCGCTCCGCCTCCTAATCTCTCTCCTTATATATTAGGTAGCAAACACGCCGTCCGCCTATCCCCTCTGTGGGGTAGGCGGACGGTGTGTTTATAGGGTGGTGAAAACGACCAGTACTGGTTGCTTTTTCTCTTTGGAAGGGGTAGCGGGAAGGCTACCTTTAGTAGGGTGGTGTGAAGCTATATTGGTCGGCGGGCGAAGCTATATAGGTCACGAAAGCAACCTATATAGGTCGGTGCTTCGACCAATATAGGTTCGCCCGCCGACCAATATAGGTTGATCGCACCCCCTTCTATATATATTGAGTGGGGTAGGAGAGTATACGGGAGCTTTTCCCTTCCCGCGCGCCTTTCACCCCCAGCCAATGCTACGCCTCCCTATATCGCTACACAACCGCCCCCACTATCTTTGTGCTTCATTTCTCCTTACGGCACGCTCTTTCAGGCACAGCTTCCCTCCTTCTACCCCTACATATCCCCTCTTCTCGTGAATGAATCTGAAAAATTTTTCACCCCATGTAAGTTGCTTGCTTATGGGAAAATGAATGCAACTCAACGGGGGCTCTTGAGAAATATTTTGCGTGCAGATTTGGTTTGTATTTAGTTTTTGCTCTATCTTTGCAACCGCAAACGAGAAACGAACCGCCTCGAAGACGAGCTGACCCGAGCGAGGGTAGCTGAGGAAGGGGAGGCAGACATTAGCGACGACAATATAAGTAAGGTGACTTGCTTATGATTGACTTACAGAGGTGTCACAAGGTTTACACCAGCGGCCCTCTTAGCGATCATTGACATACTTGATAAAAACAAACGAGAAAACAACGTAGAGCATATATAATAAGTTAGTATACAACCTGCGTATTTCCGGTAGCAATATTGGGGTACGTTAGGCGCAAAAACAGATAAGGGCAGACGGTGGATGCCTTGGCTCTCGGAGGCGACGAAGGACGTGATAAGCTGCGATAAGCTACGGGGATTGGCACATACAAATTGATCCGTAGATTTCCGAATGGGGCAACCCGGCATGTAGAAGACATGTCACACTGCAGAGCAGTGAGCGAACGTGGGGAACTGAAACATCTAAGTACCCATAGGAGAAGAAAACAAAAGTGATTCCCTTAGTAGTGGCGAGCGAACGGGGAACAGCCCAAACCAGATTTGTTTCGGCAAAACTGGGGTTGTAGGACCTCGATATAGGAAGACAAGATTAGGAGAACGGTCTGGAAAGGCCGGCCATAGAACATGACAGCTGTGTATCCGAAAATGTTCGTTGGACTTAGAGGTATCCTGAGTAGCGCGGGACACGTGAAATCCTGTGTGAATCTGCGGGGCCCATCCCGTAAGGCTAAATACTCCCGAGAGACCGATAGTGAACCAGTACCGTGAGGGAAAGGTGAAAAGAACCTCGAACAGAGGAGTGCAATAGATCCTGAACCCGTCTGCCTACAAGCGGTAGGAGCAGCTTCGAGCTGTGACTGCGTGCCTTTTGCATAATGAACCTACGAGTTACTTTCTCTGGCAAGGTTAAGTGATGAAGAGTCACGTGAGCCGAAGCGAAAGCGAGTCTGAATAGGGCGGTTTAGTCAGAGGGAGTAGACGCGAAACCAAGTGATCTACCCTTGGTCAGGTTGAAGGTTGGGTAAAACCAACTGGAGGACCGCACCGGTAAGCGTTGAAAAGCTTTCGGATGAACTGAGGGTAGGGGTGAAAGGCTAATCAAACTTGGAGATAGCTCGTACTCCCCGAAATGCATTTAGGTGCAGCCTGTGGAGTTTCTTACGTGAGGTAGAGCGACTGATTGGATGCGAGGCTTTCACCGGCTATCAAGTCCAGACAAACTCCGAATGCACGTTAAGTAATATCCACGGAGTGAGGGCATGGGTGCTAAGGTCCATGTCCGAGAGGAGAAGAATCCAGACCATCGGCTAAGGTCCCGAAATAATAGCTAAGTTGACCAAACGAAGTCAGAGTGCGAAGACAGCTAGGATGTTGGCTTGGAAGCAGCCATTCATTTAAAGAGTGCGTAACAGCTCACTAGTCGAGTGCTTTGGCGTGGATAATAATCGGGCATAAGCTATTTACCGAAGCTGTGGGATGTGTAAACATCGGTAGGGGAGCATTCTAGCGGCGCTGAAGGTGAGAGGACAACTCTTGCTGGAG